>JAVVEY010000167.1:0-4521 GCA_032250675.1 Longimicrobiales bacterium
CTCGTACTCGCGCGCGGCGACCGCGAGGTCGAACCCGCTGCGGGGGCCGAGCCCCACCCGACCCCCGAGGCGCGCCTCGGTGAAAGCCACGGGACTGAAGAAGCCCCAGATCGTGGAGAGGTCGAAGAAGGGACGGTAGCGCCGTCCGCCTGCCTCGAGCACGATGCGATCGGTGAGTGCATGCTCGAAGGTAAGTCGTGCCTCGGTGAGCTGCTTGAAGGCGAAATCCCAGTCGAGCGACCCGCGCACGCGCAGCCGCCCGGGGAGGAGCGCATGCCCCTCGACCGCCGCCTGCTCCGAGATCACCGCCGAGCGGTTCGAGAGGATTTCGCGCTGGTAGCGCATCGAGAGCGAAGCGGTGCTCGTCCGCACCCCGGTGACCCCGCCGAAGAGCCACGCGTTCCGGTCGGGCACGAACTGCTCGAGCCCTTCGAAGGCCTCGCTCCGGGGAGACTGGCTGCCGCGGGCGAGCGCTCTCCCTCCAAACCCCTCGACCCACCACTTCCCCCCGTCCCAGAGAGCGGCGGCGCCGTCGTAGTCGCGGAAGCCGAGGGTCGAGGTCACCGCCTGGCGACCGAGGCGGGCGCGAAGCGGGCCCCTCCTGAACTGCAGGTATCCGGTGAGGACCGTGACGCGGTCCTCGTCGGCGAGAGGCCAGTCGAGCCCGCCGTCGAGCTGGTCGCGCGTGCGCATCTGCAGCGTCCCGCTCAGCCCGGAGATCCCGAAGCCCCAGGCGGTCAGGGCGAGATCCTGCGTCCCGATCGTCGCCCCCCGCTCGGCGCCGTTGATGAAGCGTGTGCAGGTGAGGCCCGGCACGCACCCGGCGGGGAGAGGTCCGAGCCCGGTGGTGACGGTGTCGAGCTGGAGCGACCGGAGCTCGATGTAGCGTACATGTGAGGTGACGTAGCCGCGCATCCCGATCTGCGCATCGACCGGGATCGGGCGAAGCGCGAGAAGGAGGGCGATCGCGAAGAGCGCTCTCGTTGGGCACTTCATGGGGCGCCCCGGGTGGGTGCGGGGAGCTGGTGGCACTCGACGCAGGTACCCTCCGGTCGGTGGTCGAGGAGGTCGGTGTGACAGGCGAGGCATCCCTCCCGCCCTTCACGGGGGGCCTGCGCGAAGGGGATCTCGGTATGACACCCCGCGCCGCCGCACCCGAGGTGCGAGTCCACATCGTGCGCGTCGTCGGGAGGGGGCGCATGACAGGTGACGCACGCGACGAAGGGATCCGCGTGGTGCTCGACGTGACAGCTCTCGCATGCGTCAGCTCCCACCGGTTGATCGAGCCCGTCGAGGTGGCACGTCGCGCACCCGGCGTCAGGGTGATCGGTATGCGAGAAGCTGACGTCGCGCGTGTCGCTCACCCCCGTCGAGAAGCCCATCGTCCAGGCGGCCGAGAGGCGCGGCTGGCCCGCGCGTTCGATCGGGGAGTGGCAGCTCTCGCACCCCTCCGAGATCTCGGTGGTGTGATGGCATGTGGCGCAGTCGACCGGGTCCTCGACCGTGAGCGCGCCGTGCGATTCGGTCGAGGAGTGACACGAGGCACAGTCGAGCGTCCGATGCGCGCCGTGGAGGAATCGCCGGTCGCCGTCCGGGTCCTGGACCAACGGGGCCGAAGCGTGCGAGGAGAGGCGGTCGAGACGACTCCGGGGTGCGGGGTCGTGACGGAGTGCGGCGAATGCGACACGGACTCCGGATGCGGAGGGCTGGAGCTCCGGGCGCGCGTCGCTGCGGATCGCCGACGCCACACCACCGACGCCGCGACGCCCGGGAGTCGGGCCTTCCGGCAGATCGTCGAAGATGTCGGTGTGGCACGAGAGGCAGTCGGTTCCCTCGACGCGGAACTCGTGTGCCGAGTGACAGCTCGAGCAGTCGTCGATCGGGTGGTCATCGAGACCCCGATGGAAGGGGGTCGACGCCTCGATCTCGTCGTGGCATCCGGCGGTCGCGCACGACTCGACCGCCTGCGCGGGGGTCTCCTGTTCGTGGGGGTTGTGACAGCTCGCACAGACCGCCTGGTGCGGCTCGTCCTCGGGGATCTCCACGAGGGTGCGCATCACGTGGCAGGAGAGGCAGGCGCCAGCATCGGGGGCGAGCGCGGCCTGGGCGGCCTCGAAGGAGGCGTCTTCGGTCGGCGCGCTGAAGGAGTGGCACGAGACGCAGTGGATCGTGAAGTCGCCCATGCGTCCGAGGGTGACGCGCGTGTCGGTGTGACACCCCGACTGCGCGCACGTCTGGTCGGTCGCCGTAAATTCGTGGAGTCCCGAAGCGTGGCACTGCACGCAGCTCAGATCGGCGAGCGAGGTGTCCGACGACTCGAAGTGAACCTGATGCCCGGCCGAGTTCGCGATCAACGTCCACTGCTCGGGATCCCCATCGACGTGGCACGAGATGCACTTCTCATCCGGCACGTCGGCGTGGGCGGTGAGCGAGTCGGGTCGGTCGATGACCTGTGTCAGCGCCATCTGCGAGCGCGCCGCGACGGTCGGCTTGTGGCACGCCTTGCACCCGAGATCGCGGTGCGCGCTCTGCGCGAAGAGCTCATAGGGCTCCACCATCAGGTGGCACGAGAGGCAGAAGTCGTTGTCGTGCTCGACCCAGTCGTAGGTCCGGTACGCCGCGACCGACCCGCTGACGCCCACGCCGATCACGAAAACGACGAGGGCGATCAGCCAGGCCGTCGGCAGCCGCATGAGCCGCCTCAGGCCGGGCATGATCGCCCTCGAGAACCGCCTGCCGTCGTCAGGCGTCACCGCGCGCTCGTCAGTGAGCGGTGGTAAGGAGTCGCTCGCGTACGAGCGATGGCGACGCCGTCACTGCGAACTCGGCTTCCACCGCCGCGATGCTCGCGAGGAGGAGCTGTTCGGTGAGGAAGGGGTTGTGGGCGGCTGCCGCGGCGAAGGTGAGTCGCGCATCAGGCCGGTCCGTCCCTCCGAACTCCGCCAGCGCCATGTTGAAGAAGGCGCCATCCGCCACGGTGAAGACTCCGTCGGTGGCGTCGATCGGACCGCCCGGTTCGTCGAGGTTCGCGTCGACCTGGAGGAGGAGGGTCCTCAGATCGTCGGTGAGCGTCTGCAGCCGGACGGTGGCCGTGGCGAGCGCGGAGAAGACTCCGTTCTCCGAGGTGTGGCAGCCGCTCCCCGTGCACCCGGCGAACTCGCGTTCCTCCAGTGAGAGGCCGCAGTCGGCGGTCGTCGGGATCCCCTCGGCATCGAGGCAGGGGATCGCGTTGAATCCGTGGCCCTTCGCGGAGAAGACGAAGTCCCCGGTAGCCGCGTCGGTGACCGTCGTCGACGCCACGTGGCAGGTGGCGCAGAGTCGCTCGTTGGCCCCCGACCCATGCGTGGCGATGATCTCGCCGCGGTCGATCACGAGCCCCGGAGGGAACCACCCCACATCGCCCGCGAGAAGTCCGGTCTCCGGCGAGTGCGGCTCAAGCCCATGCGACGACTCCGGATCGGGCTCGCTGCGACGGTCGTGGCACTGCGAGCAGAGGTTGGCCTCGATCTCGACGCCCCCGATCGGGAAGCGCAGCTGCGCCGGGTTGTCCGAGCCGTGAGGATCGTGGCACGTCGCGCAGGTGATCGCCACCGGGTTGCCCTCTTCGAGATACGTCGTATTGATCCCCCAGCGCTCGAGCGCCCCGTTGCCGCTGTGGCAATCTTTGCACCCGTCCCGGGTCGCCTGGAAGCCGTTCGTCGCGTGCCCGGAGGTCACCCACTGATCGACGAAGCCGTGGTGCGTGCCCTGGTGGCATTCCCCGCACCCGAGTGTGTTCTCGAGACCGACGTCGAGGGGCGCGCGCGGGATCGTCGCGTCGGTGGGGTTCTGCACGTGCGCGAGCCCGGGACCGTGGCAGCTCTCGCACCCGACGTCGTGGTAGCGCGCTTCGGGGGAGGTGTTGAACCCCGCGGATTCGGTGAGGACGTTGCCGAGCTCGTTCGTCGTGTGGCACCCCTCGCAGAAGGCCTGCGCGGAGCCACTCGCCTGGAGACCCTCCCACGCGCCCGCGTGGGCCGTCTCCTCCCACTGCCCCTGCGTGCCGATGTGGCAGTTTCCGCAGACGGTGAGCTTGGTCTCGGTGTTGGAGTAGCCGAGCATGCCCATCGCGGCGGTCGGCGGATCTTCGAAGAGCTCGCGGTCACGGAAAACGACGTCCTCGTCGGTGCACGCCGCGAGTGAGGTGAGAGCGAGAAGCGTAGCGAAGGCTCGTGTGGCGGTTCGGATCGTCATGGTGGGAATCCCCCTCCCCGATGGCATACGTAATCCTACGGACATGAATCTACGTGAACTCTACCCTCACCCCCAAACTTCCCTCTGTAGGGAAATCTCCCATATCGATCCATGAACGCAAAACGGCCGCGTGACCCGAAGCGGGTCCGCGACCGTGTCTGCACTTCGACGAAGCTGCACCCCGATGGGAGGGCGCCGATCTCATGATGGAGCTCCCGGGGTCGGACTCGAACCGACGACCCTCTGATTAACAGTCAGATGCTCTAACCAACTGAGCTACCCGGGAAG
>JAVVEY010000168.1:0-4490 GCA_032250675.1 Longimicrobiales bacterium
CCGCGGTAGCCACGCGGCCCCGGATCGTGGCGACGCCCGGCTCATTCGCGGTCGTCTGCGTGATCCCGCCCGCGCTCCCCGTCGATGACGCCGACACCCCGAGCGACGCGAGCGACGCGAGCGATCGCTGCATGAGTGCATCGTAGAGCGCAGCGCCGTCGACCTCGAGGTCGGTACGGACCAGGCGGACCCCCGAGAGGAGGTGCGTCATCCGCGGCGGGTCCGCTCCGGGAGCGTCGATCGCGACCGACACCCACTCCGCATCCCCCGACGAGGGAATGCACGCCGCGAAGATCCCCTTCTCATCGGTGCTGATCGGGATTCCCGTGCCGGCAAAGTCCCGCGCATCCGCGTTGACCGTCACCATGAGCGGCGCACCCACCAGCCCTTCTCCACTCGTGACGTCGCGCACCGTGCCGTGCACCGCGATCGGGTCCGTCACCCCCGCGCACGCCGCGGCGATCCCCACCCGGGGATCGAGCTTGATCGTGAGGCGGCGCGTGGCGCCGTCGGCAAGCTCGACGGAGCTCGAGACCGGCGCGACCCCGAAGAGGGCGAGGCCGGGGAGCGAGGCAATCAGGTCGTAGCGGCCGGGGAGCTCGGCGCGGAGCGTGAAGCCACCGTCGGGGTCCGCCATCGTCGCGTCGACGTCGACGCCCGCGGAGTCCACGAGGGCGACCCACACGTCCGCAAGCGGGCGGGCCGTGCCGGTCTCGGTGACGTCGCCGACCACGACCTGCGCGGACCCCGGCATCGAGATGAAGCCGAGGAGGAGGGTGGTCCAGATGCCTCTGTACATGAATCCCTCCAGAAGGACGAAGAATCAAATCGGGTGATGCCGCTGCGGCGCGCCGAGGGTCAGGCGGTGTGGTCTCCGGCGGTGTGGTCTCTGGCGTTGCGGCCCCTCTATCAATGAAGCGGCAACGCGATCGCGCAGTTCCACTGCCTGAGCCGGTGGTCGGCCCGTGTCGTCCGGGCAGGGGTACGCGTCCGCAGCGATCCTGACCCCACGCAATCCCTACACCGCGCACCGGACCTCGAGGACGACCCGGCGCCAGCTCGGTGCCTCCGCCCCATGTACGCGAAGCGCCGTGGCCTGGGCCGCCCCGCCCTGGCGTAGCCACGGCCAGAGCCACGCGGCGATCTCGGGGGGGAGGTGCCCGATCGGGTCTCCATCGCGGTGATGCACCCAGACCCCGGGGAGACGCGTACCGGGCGGGTCGGCCACGAGGAGGATCGGGTCACCCGAGGTGAGGCGCTCCAGATGACGCTCGCGATCGGCGAAGGCGATCCCGTGGACCGTGGTCCGGAAGCGGGACGGCTTTCCGCTCGGGAATGGAGGCATGCAGGGAGGGGCGGAAGGGTTCGCGAGGCGTGGCTCCACCCATAACTTACGGGTCCGGATTCCACGAGAACACACGAGGATCACGTTGGACCCGATCTACCTGGATCACGCAGCGACGACGCCGATGCGCGCGGAGGTCCGCGAAGCGATGGCGCCGTACCATTCGGAGGTCTTCGGCAACCCCTCCTCCACCCACCGGTGGGGCCGGCAGGCACAGGCCGCGCTGGAGCGGGCGCGCGGGCGCGTCGCGGATGCGCTCGGTGTGGAGCGCAGAGAGGTGGTCTTCGTGCGGGGCGGCACCGAGTCCGACAACCTCGCGCTCCTCGGTCGCGCCGACGCGACCCGCAGCGGGCAGCAGACCCCCTGCATCGTCACCTCGGCGATCGAGCACAAGGCGGTGCTCGACGCGGCGCGATCGGTCGAGGTCGACGGCGGGCGCGCGATCGTCCTCCCCGTGGACGGTTCGGGGGTCGTGGATCTCGATACCCTCGATCTCGCCTTCGACGCCTCGCCCTCCCTCGTCTCGGTCATGTGGGTGAACAACGAAATCGGGGTCGTCCAGCCGATCGAGGAGATCGTCGAGCGGTGCAGGCATCACGGGGTTCCGGTGCACTCCGACGGGGTCCAGGCGATCGGCAAGATCCCGGTCCGCCTCGACGACGTCCCGCTCGACCTCCTCTCGATCTCCGGGCACAAGGTGTGCGGTCCGAAGAGCAGCGGAGCGCTCTTCGTGCGCGCCGGCACCGAGTTGCACGCGCGCATCCACGGGGGCGGCCAGGAGGGAGGGCTGCGGCCCGGCACGCAGGATGTCGCCGGCGCGGTGGGCCTCGCCGAGGCCGTCACCCTCGCGGTAGCCGAAGCGGCATCGGCACGCACGCACTACCTCGAACTGCGGGACCGCCTGATCGACCGGCTGCGGGCGGCACTCCCCGACCTCCGCGTGCACGGGGCGGGGGCCGAAGTCGCCGGACACATCCTCTCGGTCGGGATCCCCGGCCTCTCGCCCGAGATGCTCATGATCTCGCTCGACATGGAGGGGCTCGCGGTATCGGGGGGATCGGCGTGCCAGAGCGGGTCGACCTCGGAGAGTCACGTGCTCCGCGCCATCTACGGTAACGAGGCGATCGCAGCGACGATCCGCTACTCCTTCGGGCGCACCACCACTCGGGACGAGATCGAGGAGGCTGCCGAGCGGACGGCGCGCGTGGTGCAGAAGCTCCGCGTCGACGCAATATGACACGCGCGAGCGTACCCCGGCGCACCCTCGTCGCGATGTCGGGAGGGGTCGACTCCTCCCTCGCCGCCGCGCTCCTCGTCGAAGCGGGGCACGACGTCATCGGCGCCACGATGAAGACCTTCTGCTATTCGGGCGGGACGACCCACGCGCGGAGCTGCTGCGGGCTGGACGGGATCGTCGACGCGCGCCTCGTGGCCGACCGGCTCGGAATCCCGCACTACGTCTTCGACGTCGAGGAGGATTTCACGCGCGACGTGATCGACGACTTCGTCTCGGAGTACGCCCGCGGACACACCCCGAACCCCTGCGTGCGGTGCAACTCGTACACGAAGTTCGGAGACCTCCGGCGGCGGGCACGTGAGCTGGGGTGCGATGCGATCGCCACCGGGCACTATGTGCGGGTGCGGCACGACCCGGGTGTCTCCCGCCTCCTCCGCGGACGCGACCACGCGAAAGACCAGGCCTACTTCCTCTGGGGTGTCGACCCGTCGATCCTCCCCGACCTCGAGTTCCCGGTCGGGGAGCTCACCAAGTCGGAGGTGCGCGAGAGAGCGAGGGCGCTCGGTCTCGTCACTGCCGACAAGCCGGAGTCGCAGGAGATCTGCTTCGTGCCGACGGGAGACTACCGCGACCTCCTCGAGAAGCGTCTCGCTCCGCGGCACCCCGCGCTCGAGCCGGGTCCCCTCGTGCTCGAGGACGGCACCGTGGTCGGGGAGCACGACGGGTACTCGGCCTTCACCGTCGGCCAGCGGCGCGGCCTCGGGGGGGGCTTCGGACGCCCGATGTTCGTCCTCGAGGTGCGCCCCGAGACACGCGAAGTGGTGATCGGGCCGCGCGAGGCGCTCGCGATCGACCGCGTGCGGATCGAGACGCCCCACTGGCACGGCGCGCCCCCGGACGAGGGGAGCCGGGTGGCCGTACAGATGCGGCACCGGGGCGATGCTCACGCGTGCCGCGTCACCCACGCGGATCCCGAGACGCTGCTCCTCACCCTCGACGCCCGCTGCCCCGCGGTGGCGCCCGGGCAGTCGGCGGTCATCTTCGATGGCGATGAGGTGCTCGGAGGCGGCCGGATCGCGGCGCGTCTCCGTCCCGCACCCGTCAGTGTCTGAGCTTCGCCGCCTCGGCGAAGCTCTCCATCGCGGCGCGCTCCTCGTCGGAGAGCTTCTCGGGCACCTGCACATCCACCTCGACGATCTGGTCGCCCCGTCGTCCTCCCTTCTCGATCCCCTGCCCGCGCACGCGGAAGCGCGTGCCCGCCTGGGTGCCGGGGGGGATCGTGAGCACGACGCGCTTTCCGTGGACCGTGCGGACCTTCACCTTCGATCCGAGGGCGGCCTGCACGATATTGATCGGGACCCGTACGTGTATATCCGCTCCATCCCGCCGGAAGAAGGGATCGGACTTCACGCGGAAGGTGAGGAGGAGATCTCCCGCCGCACCTCCCGAGGTACTCCGCTCCCCCTGCCCCGTGAGTCGCAGCTTCTCTCCGTCCACGGTGCCGCGCGGTACCGTGACCGCGATCCGCCGCTCCTGGCGTACCTCGCCCCGTCCCGCACACGACGCGCACGGCGCCTCCGGGACGCGCCCGCGCCCGAAGCACGCCGGACACGGTCGGTTCACGGCGAACCCCTGCTGGCCGAAGGAGACCGTCCCCGATCCCCCGCACTCTCCACAGACGCGCAGCTCGGTGCCGGGCGCCGCGCCTGATCCACCGCACGTCGCGCACGCCTCGGTGATCGGCACATTGATCGTCACCTTCCCGCCGAGCACCGCCTTCTCGAAGGAGATCTCGACCACATACTCGACATCGGCGCCGCGGGCACGCCCCGCCCTCCCCGGCCCCGACCGCGCGGACTCGGCCCGTCCTCCCCGATCGAAGATCGAGCTGAAGATGTCGCCCAGGCC
>JAVVEY010000169.1:0-4468 GCA_032250675.1 Longimicrobiales bacterium
TCCTCCCTCGTGGGGGGTGGAATCATGGCCAGTTACACAGAAATCTGCACACTCCTGCGGGTGGACCTCGTACACCCGTGCTAGGAGCTGCACCCACAGACGGCGTGGGCCCCGCTGTCGAGGAGCCCGACAGCTTCACGGCGCGTTCCAGTGAGAGGATCCCTCCCCTCCCCGGGAGCACCGCATCCCTACCCCCCCTTCCGCTCCCAGCGCTCGGAGTCCCGCGCGCGATACTTCGCCAGCACGCCCTCAAAGGCCTCCTCGAGGTCGATCCCCTGCTCGTTGGCGATCGCGATGATCACGAAGAGGATGTCGGCGAGCTCCTCGCCGAGCTCCTGCTCGGCCTCGTCGGGCTTCTTGGCCTTGGGCCCGAAGCGGTGGTTGATGAGGCGGGCCAGCTCGCCCACCTCCTCGGTGAGGCGCGCGAGGTTTACGTGCGGGGGCCAGTAGCCCTCCTCGAACTGCCCGATCCAGGCGTCGACGGCCGCCTGCGCGTCGCGCAGCGTCATCGCCCGGACCCCGGCAGCACGACCACCTTCCCGAACACCTCGCCCGCCTCGAGCATCCGGTGGGCCTCGGCGATGTCATCGAGCGGGAGCCTCGCGTGGATGACGGGGGTGACCGCGCCCGCCGCCACCGCGCGCATCGCGGCGCGGTAGTCGGACGGCGAGCCCATCGTGCTCCCGAGGAAGCTCGTCTGCTTCCAGAAGTGATGCCGGAGGTCGATCTCGACCCTGGCGCCGCCGGTGGCGCCGTACGAGACGACCCGGCCGCCGGGGGCGAGCGCCCGCGTGATCCCGGCCCACATCGGCGCCCCGACCGAGTCGAGCACGAGGTCGACGCCGCGCCCCCCCGTCGCCGACCGGGCCCCCGTCGCCCAGTCCGCCGTTCCCGTGCCTCCCGCCGTCCGATCGAGCACCAGATCCGCCCCGAGCGCCTCGACCCGCTCGACCCACGGCGTCGAGGTGACCGCCACCACCGTGGCGCCGCGCGCCTTCGCGATCTGGATCGCCATCGTCGAGACGCCTCCGGACGCGCCGGTCACGAGCACCGTCTCGCCCGCGCGGAGCCCCCCCCGCGTGACGAGCCCGCGCCACGCCGTCACCCCGGTCAGCGAGGCGGCCGCCGCCACCTCGCTGCCCAGCGATTCGGGGATCGGCACGACGTTGGCGGCGGGCACCACCGCGTACTCCGCAAATCCGCCGTCGGTGTGCTCGCCGATCAGGCGGAGATCCGCGGGGCTCCGCTCCCCCCAGGTCGCGGGATCGAAGGTGGGATCGAGCCAGTCGAGCGAGGGGTCGATCACCACCCGATCGCCCTCGGCGAGCGGCACGCGCTCGCCGTCGAGACCGCCGGCGGTCGCCACCCCCTCGCCGAGCGCGTCGACGCGGCCCGCGAGATCGGAGCCGCCGATGTGCGGCATCGCGATCTCGATCGGGAGCCCGCGCCGGACCCAGAGGTCGAGGTGATTGAGGGCGGCGACGTCGACGCGCACGCGCACCTCGCCCGGCCCGGGTTCGGGAATCGGGATCGCCTCGACGCGGAGGACCTCGGGACCTCCGTGCTCGGCGAAGCGGGCGGCGCGCATGCGGGGGGAATCGATCATACCTCGAAGCTGCCCGACCGCTCCCCGGGCGTCCACCCCGTCCGTTACCTTTTCAGTCATGCATGGACCCTCGCCCACCCCCGATCACGCCCCTGACGAATCGCCGCCCGACCCGCATGCGTCCGGGGATGGCGACGACACCACGCTGGGTGGGTATTTCCGCGTCCACGATCGTCCCCCCGCCTTCGAGGGGCCGGACGGCCACCCGTACACGGTCTCGATCGAGGTCGAGAAGACGGCCGATCTGCGCGCGCCGTGGGAGGGCTTCCTCGTCTTTCCCCGATGGGCCCGGACGGGACTCGGTGTGGTGGGACACCTCGAGTCGGGCACGCTCTGGCGCGGGCGGACGCGCGACGAGGTCCTGCAGAAGGCCGGTGAGGCCTCGCTGCACGAGGTAAAGGGGTGGCTCGACACGGTGATCGAGCGCCGGGAACAACCAACCGAGGGTGCGGAGTGAGCGCGGATCTGCTGAGGAATTCGCTCATCTACATGGGCCAGTCGCCCGTGGCGAAGAATGTGGTCACCCGAACCCCCCTGCGGGGGATGGCCCGACGCTTCGTGCCCGGAGAAGGCGTCGACGACGTGCTCGCCGCCGCGCACGAGGCCAATCGGATCGGCCTGACGGTCACGGCCAATTACCTCGGCGAGGCGGTCAGGTCCGAGGAGGGCGCCCGGAGGGCGGCCGACGTCTACATCGCGCTCCTCGAGCGGATCCACGCCGAAGCGTTGCGCGCGAATATCTCGCTCAAGTTCACGCAGCTCGGGCAGGAGATCGGAGAAGGCTTCCTCCGAGAGAACCTCGGCCGCGTGCTCGAGACGGCGCGGGAGACGGGAATCTTCATCCGCTTCGACATGGAGAGCTCCGACTTCACCCAGCGCACCCTCGACGCCTTCGAGGCGCTCTGGTCGGAGGGGTGGCGCGAGATCGGTGTGGTGCTCCAGGCGTATCTTCACCGCTCGTTCGGCGACGTGCACCGCATGAACGAACTCGGCGCGCGCGTGCGGCTCTGCAAGGGCGCCTACGCCGAGCCCGCCGAGGTGGCGTTTCAGGGGCGCGAGAAGGTCGGCGAAAGCTTCGTCCAGCTCATGCGGGTGCTCCTCGCCGAGGGGACCTACCCGGGGATCGCCACGCACGACGAGGCGATGATCGACGCGACGGTCGAGTTCGCGACGCGCGAGGGGATCGGCCCCGAGCGCTTCGAATTCCAGATGCTGCACGGGGTGCGCCGCGACCTGCAGTCACAGCTCGCGCGGGACGGGTGGAATGTGCGCGCCTACATCCCCTTCGGAGAGGCGTGGTACCCCTACCTCATGCGTCGGCTGGCCGAGCGCCCCGCCAACGTCCTCTTCATGGCGGGCAGCATCGTCCGGGAATCGCCGCTCGGCTTCCTCTGGCCGAAGAGGAAGTGACCGGCGACGCGCGGGGCACGGACGGCTCGCGGGACGCCGGCGACGCGGCGCCCTTCCTGCGCCTGACCGAGATCTTCCACTCGATCCAGGGCGAGAGCAGCTGGGCGGGGCTCCCGTGCACCTTCGTGCGCGTCACCGGATGCCCGCTGCGCTGCGTCTGGTGCGACACCACCTACAGCTTCCACGGGGGGGAGCGGTGGACGCTCGACGCGATCGTCGAGCGCGTCCGGGAGATCGGCACCCCGCTGGTCGAGATCACCGGCGGGGAGCCGCTCGCGCACCGGCCCACCTTCCTCCTGATCGAACGGCTCCTCGACGACGGCTTCACCGTCCTCGTCGAGACCTCGGGGGCGGTCGACGTCTCGCCGCGCGATCCGCGCGCGCGCCTCATCCTGGACCTCAAGTGTCCGGGCTCGGGCGAGGTCGGGCGCAACCTCTGGTCGAACCTCGATCACCTCCTTCCGCACGACGAGGTCAAGTTCGTCGTCGCCGATCGCGCCGATTTCGAGTGGATGTGCGAGACGATCCGCGAGCGCGGGCTCGACGACGCTGTGCGCGACGGTCGCCTCCACGCGCTCCTCGTCTCGCCCGTCTGGGACGCGGTCGATCTCGAATCGCTCGCGAAGTGGATCCTCGAGAGCGGGCTGCCCCTCCGATTCCAGACCCAGCTTCACAAGCTCATCTGGGGCGCGGAGCGGATGGGGGTGTGAGGTCGTGATCGACCTCGACACCCTCGCCGAGCGCCTCGCGCTGCCGCGCGAGTCGGGCCCCGCCACCGACGCGCCCCCGCTCGGCACCGAGGGGCTCCTGCACGCGGCGGTCTCGGTGGTGGCCCGCCCCGCCGCGGACGGTCCCGAGCTCCTCCTCATCAAGCGAGCCGTCATCGAGGGGGACCCCTGGTCGGGGCACATGGCGTTCCCCGGCGGCAAGCACGAGGCGGGCGACCGTCACCTCCTCGAGACCGCCGTGCGCGAAACGCGCGAGGAGACCGGCCTCGCGCTCCCGGACCGTCCCCCGGAGTGGATCGGGCGACTGCCGGGTGTTGCGCCGCGCGGCCCGAACCCGCTTCCGCCGCTCGTCGTCACCCCCTTCCTCTTCCGCGTCGGCGCGGAGGCCCGGGCGCGCGTCGCTTCCCCCGAGATCGAGCGCGTGCAGTGGGTGGCGCTGGCGGAGCTCGCCGACCCCGCGCGGAGGAGCGAGCTGCGCCTCCGCGTGGGCGACGGCCCGGCGATTCAGCGTTTCCCCGCGATCGAACTCGGCGACGAGAAGATCTGGGGCCTCACCTGGCGGGTGCTCGATGCTCTTCTTCGTCGTCTGAGGTGATTCGGGCGTCGTCGGCAGAGCCTCCGGCCGAGTCGGAGAGATACGCCTCGGCCGCGCCGTGCTCGTAGACGAGCGCCCCACCCGCCGATCCGGTCTGGATCGCGGCGGCGACGACGACGAGTGAGCCGA
>JAVVEY010000170.1:0-4453 GCA_032250675.1 Longimicrobiales bacterium
CTTCCCCTGCTCGAAGAGGTCGCGCACCCGCGACGCCCCCACCCCCACGAACATCTCCACGAAATCCGAGCCGGACATCTGGAAGAAGGGGCGTCCCGCCTCTCCCGCGACCGCCTTGGCGAGAAGCGTCTTCCCGGTGCCCGGCGGACCCACGAGGAGGACGCCCTTCGGCAGCCGGCCACCGAGCCGCGCGAACTTCTGCGGGTCCTTGAGGAACTCGATGATCTCCTCGAGCTCCTCCTTCGCCTCGTCGGCGCCCGCCACGTCGGTGAAGTTCACCTTCGGGGTGTCGGGCGAGATGAGCTTGGCCTTGGATCGCCCGAACTGGAAGGCGCGGTTCCCCCCGCCCTGCATCGAGCGGAAGATCCAGAACCAGAAGACGAGGATGAGGATCCAGGGGAGCGCTCCGATCAGGATCGTCCCCCACCCCGTCTCCGCCTCCTCCGCGTCGAGCACCACGCCCCGATCACGGAGCCGCTGCGCGAGATCGGAATCCGCCGCGAAGGGCGCGAGCGTCTCGAAGGCGACGACCTGGGTCCCATCGATCGCGATGTCGCTCTTCAGCTCACCGCGCAGCGTCCGGGTCCCGACGACCGTCACCGAGAAGATGTTGTTCGCGTCGAGCTGCGCCTCGAACTCGGTCCACGAGATCTCGGCGAACTCCTCCTCCGCTCCTCGCAGGAATTGAATCGCGAGGACGGACATGAGGATGATGAGCGCCCAGAGCGCGAGGTTGCGTGAACCCCGCTGGAGGCGGTCGTCGTTCTGAGGATCCTGCTCGGCCATGGGCATCTCGGTCGGGATCTCCTATGTACCGTCGGTCCGAAGCGCGCCGATGTACGGGAGATTCCGGAAGTTTTCTGCGACGTCGAGGCCATACCCGACGAGAAATTTCGCCGGGGCGTCGAATCCCACCCAGCGCGCCGGTGGATCCAGGGTGACCCGCCGCTTGTGCAGCAGGGCACACACACCGAGGTGCGCGGGGTTTCTCGCCTCGAAGATCGGCAGCAGACGCTCCAGCGTCCTGCCGCTGTCGATGATGTCCTCTACGATAACGACAAACCGCCCTTCGAGGGACGTGTCGGGATCGTATTTCAGCGTAACCTCGCCCGATGAAACCGTTCCCGTATGGTAGCTCGCCGCCACGAGGAAGTCGATCGTGACCGGCCGGGGGATCGCGCGCGCGAGATCGGCGAGAAAGATGCACGCGCCCTTGAGCAGCCCGATCAGAAGGATCTCGGCTCCCGGAGGTGCGTCGGCGGCGATCTGGCGGCCGAGCTCATCCACGCGCCTCCGGATCTCCGCCTCATCCCACACGACCTCCTCGATCGTGTACGATCCGGCGCGGGGGTCGACGGCGCTCATCCGGAGATCTCGAGGTGGAGGGAGGGGTCACGGGCGGGGGAGGCGTGCGCCTCCAAGGTGCGGTCTCGCGCGGGTGCGTCCAACCCCTCCGCCGCGAGCACCCTGCCCGTGGCATCGACCAGAACCCATCGGAGTGGACGCTCGAATCGAGGCACACGATCCGCCGCCCACGCCTTCGCGATCGCGATGGACCCGAAGCTCCGCCGGATGCGGTCGCCCGCGCGCCATCCACGCAGCGTGAGCGGCCAGGTGAGGGCGTCGAGGTCGGGGACGATCACGGTGGCGGTGGCGCGCGCGTCGCCCGCACCCGCGTCGGCCTCGACCGGGGGCGAGACCCCGGCACCCCTCGCCTCCCACCTCACCCCGATCCGCCGTGCCGCGAGGGCGAACTCCGCGCGACCCGGGCCCGGATCGGTGAGCTCCACCGACGCGGGGAGGTCGCCGGGCGCGGCACCGGGCTCCCGCGCGTCGCTCCTACGGCGGAGGGACCACCGATCGAAGACGCGCTCGAAGCGCAGACCCCCGGGGAGATCGACGCCCCGCCCGCTCCGGGCGTCGGGAGGGAGCGCGAGCGCCGCCTCGGTGGCGGCTTCCGACAACGAGACTCCGAGCGAGCGAGCGGCGTGCCGGAGGAGGGCACGGCGGAGCGGGAGGCTCGCCTCTCCCCACGCCTCCGCATCGAAGCCTCCTCGCGCCGTGACCCACGCCGCGAGCGCGTCGATCTCGTCACCGGCGCGCCGTCCGTTCCGCGCGAGGCGCAGCAGCGCCTCGCGCGCACCCGGTACGATCGCCTCGAGGAGGGGGAGGAGCTCGTGCCGGATCCGGTTGCGTGACGCCACCGGCTCGTCATTCGTGGCGTCGGGGCGCACCGGGAGGGCGCGGGCGGCGGCGTGCGCTTCGAGCTCGGCGCATCCGACCGCGGGTTCGGGGAGGAGGAAGGGGCGGAGGAGGTGCCCGCGCCGCGCGGGAATCCCGGCGAGGCCGCCGAGGCCGGTCCCCCGCGCGATGCGGAAGAGGAGCGTCTCGACCTGATCGTCGGCGTGGTGCGCGGTCCAGATCTCCTCCGCGCCCACCGACTCGGCCGCCGCGTCGAGGAAGGCGTAGCGGGCGTCGCGCGCACCCTCCTCCCCCTCGGGGGGAACGGCGAGCCGCTCCGACACGAGCTCGACCCCCCATGCGCGCGCCGTGCGAGCGATCGCGTCGGCATCGGCCGCGGATTCGGGGCGGAGCGCGTGATCGAGGTGCGCCGCGACGACGCGCGGATTCGCGAGCACGGTGCGCACCCGGGCGTCGTGCAGGACGAGGTCGAGGAGCACGGTGGAATCGAGACCGCCCGACCACGCGATGAGGAGGGTGGGCGACGCGCCGTGCACCGCCCGCGCCCGCCCGCTGGCTTCGAGCCCGACCGCGACCCGCTCTCCGAGATCGATCGCTTCGGCGCTCACCGGACCGCCCGGGTACGGCCGGGGCGGGGCGGCGGGGCGGCGGCGGCGGGCGGGAGGGGGCGCCCATTCCATTCGTGCAGCACCCTCGCGAGCCGGTCGGGGCGGTCGGTCTGGATGCCGTCGACGCCCGCCTCGAGGAGTCGCGCCATCGTCGCCTCATCGTCCACCGTCCAGATGTGGACCGGGAGATTCCGACGGTGCGCTTCGTGCAGGAGCCGCGGGGTGAAGATCGTCCGTACCCGTCCCCACACCGGCCACCGGAGTGGAATCTGCAGGAGGTCGATCCGCGGGGTGACGGGGATCCACGGGAAGCGCGTCAGAAGGAGAACCGCGGCGAGATCGCGCCGCGCCGCGCTCACCGGGCCCGCCCACCCGCGCGAGACCCGTGCGCGCAGTCGATGACGCTCTGCGGCGAGCACGACGCGGTGTTCGGCCGCGTGCCTTCGCACGACGGCGGCCAGCGGCACCACCACATCGGGGGCCTTGGCGTCGATGCTCAGGCGGGTGTGCGGGAATCTCTCGAGCAGCTCGTCGAGCCGCGGGATCCGCACCCCCCGTCCGGCGAAGGGTCGATCTCCGTCGTCCGTGACCCACCGCGCGCCCGCATCGAGCTCCCGGATCTCGCGCCACGTCAGCTCCGCGACCCGACCCGATCCGTCGGTGGTGCGATCGACGGTGGCGTCGTGCAGAACGATCACCTCGCCGTCACGGGTGAGGTGGACGTCGGTCTCGATCAGATCGGCGCCCCACCCCTCGATGGCGAGTTCGAAGGCTTCGAGGGTGTTCTCGGGTGCGAGTGCGGCGCCCCCCCGGTGCGCCATCAGGAGCGGTGCGCCGGCGAGAGCGGGGTGCCCTGGCCGTCGCAGCGGCCGCCCGATCACGCCTTGATCAGCCCGCGCCTTCCAGCGCGCTGATGTCGGCCCCGTCGAGCCCGTGGTAGGCGTGCAGCACGAGATCGATGAGCCGGTCGGTGGCGAAGCGCTCCACGCGCACCCTCTCCGGATTCTCGGGATCGCCGGCGAGCTGCTCCTCGAGCTCGAGGAGCCGATCCGCCAGGAAGCGGAGGAGATCGTCCACGACCTGGGGGCGCGGTTCGGCGGGCGCGAGGGCGTCGGGGTTGGTCTCGGTCAGGAGGAGTCCGCGCACGAAGGCGAGGAGTCCGGGGAACATGAGTTCGGCCAGAGGCTCACCCCCGTCGGTCGCCTCCTCCTCCATGAGGTTCTCCCACTCGAGCTCGTTCCAGTAGAGGTCGCGCGCCTCACTCAGGAGGTGCTCGCGGCTCTCCTCGGTGAGGGGCGAGTCGTGCACCTCGGGTTGACCGAGCGGGCGGTCGAGGACGCGTGCGATTCGAGTGCGGCGGCCGTCGATAAGCGTGGCTACGCGGTCGTTCATCATCTCGGCGGTAAGAGGGGGAGAGTGGTGCAAGATGCCCTCCCCCGCGACGTCGGGAAAGGTCGGCCCCTCGACGGCCGCCTGCGGACCCGTCCGCGCGGGGCCCGAACCCCCCCGCGCGCGCCCCGACGACGAAGCGGCGGCCGACCCGGAGATCGACCGCCGCTCGCACGAGGAAGTGCCGGAGGAGGGACTTGAACCCCCGACACGCGGATTATGATTCCGCTGCTCTAACCAGCTGAGCTACTCCG
>JAVVEY010000171.1:0-2277 GCA_032250675.1 Longimicrobiales bacterium
ACAGGCGGACCGACCCCGATCAGGTCAGGCGTCTCGTCGATCGGGTGCACGCCAGTCCGGTGCGCGCGTGAGGAAGCGCACCACTCCGCGGTAGTCGTTCGCCGCGCTGAAGACGTCGAAGTAGCGGTCGACCCACTCGCGATCGAGGTGATCGCCGAGACGCGCGCGCGTTTCGGCGTCGTAGCGGAGCGCGTCCTCTTCGGCGTCGTCGATCTCGAGCGCGGCGCGCACGCGGAGCGCGAGGCGCAGGAGTTCGGAGCGGAAGGCGTCGATCCGTGGGGCGTGCAGACCGAAGTGCGTCGGCGCGATCCGTTCGGGGCCCACCGCCTCGAGGTCGTCGAGGGTGCGCATCCAGGCGTCGAGGTCGATCGCGGGAGGCGGCGTGGGCGCGAAGATCGCCCCCTCGGGCGCGAGCCGGATCCCGAGGGCGTCGCCGCAGAAGAGGGTGCCGTCGCGCTCGTCGAGGAAGGCGAGGTGATGCGCGATGTGCCCGGGCGTGGGAAGGGCGCGGAGCGTCGTCGCGCCGACCCCGCCCAGCGGGATCCGCACCCCCTCGCCCGGACGCCACACCCGGATGCGATCGGCCGGGATCGGCCGGACTTCGCCGTAGAGGTCGTCGTACGCCTCGCCGAAGGTCCGGCGCGTAGAGGCCACGAGCCGCTCCGGGTCGACGAGGTGCGGCGCGCCTTCCAGATGCACGTGCACGGTCAACTGCGGGCAGAGCGCGGCCAGCTCCCCTGCGGCGCCCGCGTGATCGAGATGGATGTGCGTCAGCGCGAGGTGACGCAGCTCACCCGGATCGATCCCCTCGGCGCGAAGCTTCTCGAGGAGCGTCGGGAGCGACGGCGCCGGCCCCGGATCGACCAGCGTCGGTTCGGGCCCGTCGATCCACCACGCCGCGATCGCCCCGGGGAGTCCGTTGTGCTCGGTGTCGAAGGCGCGGGCCCCCGCAGGGGCCGACTCAGCGATCCGCGAGCGGGACGAAGTGGCGTTCACCCTCTCCCTCATAGACCTGCCGCGGGCGCGCGATCTTCTGCTCGTCGTCCTGGAGCATCTCCTCCCACTGCGCGAGCCACCCGACCGAGCGCGGGATCGCGAAGAGCACCGGGAACATCTCGACCGGGAATCCGAGCGCCTCGTAGATCAGCCCCGAGTAGAAGTCGACATTCGGGTAGAGGTTGCGGCTGACGAAGAACTCGTCCTCGAGCGCGATCTTCTCGAGCTCGAGCGCGATATCGAGGAGCGGGCTGCGCCCGGTGACCTCGAAGACCTCGTCCGCCGTGCGCTTGATGATGCTCGCGCGCGGATCGTACGCCTTGTACACCCGGTGCCCGAACCCCATCAGGCGCTCCTTGCGGTCCTTCACCCCCTCGATGAAGTCGGGGATCCTCTCGACCGAGCCGATCCGCTTGAGCATGCGCAGCACCGCCTCGTTGGCGCCGCCGTGGAGCGGGCCGTAGAGCGCACTCATCGCGCCCGCCATCGAGACGAAGGGGTCGGCCTGCGCCGACCCGATCACCCGCATCGTGGTGGCCGAGCAGTTCTGCTCGTGATCGGCGTGGAGGATGAAGAGGATGTTGAGCGCGCGCTCCAGCACCGGGTTCGGCTTGTATTCCCGGACCCCGATCCGGAAGAGCATGTTCAGGAAGTTCGCCGTGTACGAGAGCTCGTTCTCGGGGAAGACGTGCGGAAGACCCCGATAATGCCGGTAGGTGAAGGCGGCGAGTGTGGGCATCTTCGCGATGATGCGCACGATCTGCACCCAGCGCGCGTCGGCGTCCTCGATCTCCTTCGACTCCGGATAGAAGGTCGAGAGCGAGGCCATCGCGCTCACCATCATCCCCATCGCGTGCGCGTCGTAGCGGAAGCTGTGCAGCAGCTCGCGGATGTTCTCGTGGATGTAGGTGTGGTACGTCACATCCCGGACGAAGCCGTCGAGCTCGCCCTCCGTCGGGAGCTCCCCCTTGAGGAGGAGGTAGGCGGTCTCGAGGAAGGTCGCGTTCTCGGCCAGCTGCTCGATCGGGTAGCCGCGGTATCGCAGGATCCCGTTCGCGCCGTCGATATAGGTGACGGTGCTGCGCGTCGACGCCGTGTTGGTGAAGGCCGGATCGTACGACATCATCCCGAAGTCATCCTCCTTCACCCGGATCTGGCGAAGGTCCATCGCGCGGATGACATTCCCGTCGAGGATATCGACCTCGTACTCCCTGCCCGTCCGGTTGTCGACGACGGTGAGGGTATTGCGACCCTGATCGGCCATGCTGCCACTCCCTGGCG
>JAVVEY010000171.1:2377-4451 GCA_032250675.1 Longimicrobiales bacterium
CAGCTCCACCAGGGTGATGTCGTCGCGCTCCCGGAGGCGCTCCAGGAACCAGTATTTGTGCCCCCCGCCGAAGGTCACGAGGATCCGCCGCCCCGGGTTCTCGCGGATCACCCGATCGATGAGTCGGTAGTGCGCCACATTGATATTCGTCCACCCGCCGGGCCCGATGACGTCGTTCTGGTAGCGGTCGTAGAGCGCGAGGCTCGCCTTCTGGCGGGCGTCGTACGCCTCCGAGTGGATGTAGCGCGGATCGTCCTGGGCGAGCTCCGGCTCCGGAAGCGCCGCGACCGCCGCCGCCACCGCGCGGTCGTACTCCGCCTGGAGTGCGGCCGTCTCGGGGGACTCCGCGAAGTCACGGATGATGCGGCCGCGCCGGTCCGACATCTCCCGGCTCCACCCGGCGCACGGCGCCACCGCGTACCCGAGCTCCTCCATCCGCGGCAGGATCGCCCCCTCGTCGACGTACTCGGGGAAGACGCGCACGCGGGGATCCTCGATCACCCCGCGCTCGCGCAGATCGGTCTCGATGCGCGTCCAGCGGTCGGGGGGGATCTCGGCGCAGATGATATCCGGATCGAACGCCTCGATCGTGGCCATGACCTCCGCGATCCCCCAGCGCTCGCTCGTGCGGTGCGACCCGTGGATCATCCCCATCACCGCGACCTCGGTGGGGCGGGCGGCGCCCACCGCGTAGCGCGCCGCGGGGCGATCGCGCGGGTCGTCGCGGTAGCTCTCGGGGATCGTCACCACGGTGAGGCGGTCCTCCCCCTCCGAGGCGACCCAGAGCGTCTCGCCCGAGGGGTGGACCGCCATGACGATCGGCTGCTCCGGCATCGGCAGCCGGGCGATCACGCGGCGCGTCTCCAGATCGATCACCGAGACGTCGTGGCTGACCGTGTTGTTCACGAAGCCGAGCCGGCCGTTGGGGGCGACGACGAGCGAGAAGGGCGACTCACCGATCCCCTCGCGGATCTCGCCCGTGACACGGTGCGACGCGGCGTTGATCAGCGCGATCCGGTCCTCTCCGCGCACCACCACCGCGTACTCGGCGTCTCCGGGGAGGACCGACCCGCCGCTCGGGTTGGCGCCCACCTCGACGCGCTCCAGGACGCGGTCGTTGTAGAGGTCGATCACCGTCACCGTGCCGTCGTCGTAGCCCGGCACGAAGGCCTTCCGGAAGTCGGAGGTGGCGGCACCCGGGAAGGGGCGCCGCCCCACCGGGTACGCCGCGCGGAAGGTGAAGCCCGCCGCGTCGAAGACGTACACCGAATCCGCGGACTCCACCGAGAGGAGGTAGCGGTCCCCCATCTCCCCCCGGTAGGGCCCGGCCAGGAGCGAGGCGCCCGCCCCGGTGAGCCGGTCGCCGCCGAGGGGCGAGCCCGCGCGCGCGAGGCGCACGACCCCGCCGGCCACGAAGCGCGCCACCGCCAGGTCGAGCCCGTCGGGGGTCGGGACCACGCCGAGCGGCACCCCGGGGACGGGGATCGACCCCACCACCTCGAATCCCGGCACATCCAACACGGTGACGGCGTTGCTCCCCGCCGCGGCGATCCAGGCGGTTCGCCCATCCTCGGAGAAGGAGATCTGGTGCGGGTTGAGGCCGACGTCGAGCGAGGCGAGCACCCGGAAGTCGTCGGCTTCGCCCGCGCACCCGAACCCCGTGAAGGCGAGGGGAAGGAGGAGCGCGGTGAGGCGGGGGGCCGTGAGTCTCATGGCGAAGCGGGCGAAGGGGGAAG
Source organism: Longimicrobiales bacterium (assembly GCA_032250675.1). Lineage (GTDB taxonomy): Bacteria > Gemmatimonadota > Gemmatimonadetes > Longimicrobiales > Gaopeijiaceae > Gaopeijia. The sequence continues at coordinate 4,114 of JAVVEY010000171.1, forward strand.
GGTGGCGCCGGGGAGGTCGAGGGCGTCGAGCGCCTCGGCGGTCTCCTCGTGAACGTGGAATTGAAGGCCCACCGGCACCAGCCCCGCCTCCCCGAAGACCCGCCGGTACCATCCCGGCTCGCGCAGGTGAAACCCCTCCCGGTCCCCCTCCACCGCGTCCCGCGAGGTGAAGACCTCCAGGAGCGCCACGCCCCCCACGAGGTCTGCCAGGGTGTCGATCCCGCCGAGGATCGCCTCCTCGTCGAGGTAGTGGAGGACGTCGGAGCAGACGACGAGGTCGAAGGTCTCCTCGAAGGCGAAGGCGTCGAGCGCCTCGAAGGAGCCGGTGAGGAGGTTCC
>JAVVEY010000033.1:0-25674 GCA_032250675.1 Longimicrobiales bacterium
CAGCGCTCCATCTCGGCGGCGCGTCCGGTGGGGAGGGGGGGGAGGTGGGGGTGGCGCGTGCCGTCCTCGCGCGGCGCCGCGGCGAGCGCCGCGCCGATCGCGAAGAGGTCGTGCTGCAGGGTGCCGACCCGTTCCGCGATCACCTCGTCCTCGAGCCGGGTCGCGACCCACCCGAGGTGCGCATTCAACTCGTCCACCGCCCCGTACGCCGCCACGCGGGGGTGGTCCTTCGACACGCGAGCCCCCCCGAAGAGGGCGGTGTCGCCTGCGTCGCCGGTGCGGGTGTAGATCTTCATCGGGGCGTCGTCGGAGGGAGAGAGGGTGCGCACGTCACGCCGGTCGGATACCCGCCCTTTCGACGCTCGTGCCGGGACGCTCTATCTTGGGGTAGACTCCTTCCTCGAGCGACCCCCACCCCATGACCCCCACCGACGACACCCGAACCGCGGAGCGCGCCAACGCGCTCTACTGGAGCTCGGACCACAGCGTGAACGACCTGGCCGACGAGCTCGATCTCTCCAAGGGGGCGCTCTACGGCCTGCTCCGTCCACACCCCGCGGGCCTCACCTGTCCGGAGTGCGGTGGCGGGATGGAGTACCCGAACCGTACCGCGAAGGAGAAGGGGCTCGTGACGTGTCACAGCTGTGGCATGGAGGAAGAGGAGGCGCTCGTGAGGGCCGAGGCTGCGGAGGATGCGTACGCCGTGGCCGCCACTCACGAGGAGGACGCTGCCGCCACCGACCCGCCATCCGACGGGGGGTCCCATCGAATCGGGCATTCGGGAATCGGGTATCCGGCTCGCGTCGTCGTCGGGGCGGCTCTCCTCGGTACCGCGACGGGATATCTCGTCGCCCGGCTGACCCGACGGAGCCGCTGACCCTCACGCGTGTACTCCATGCGTGTACTCCATGAAGGGAACATCCGGGCAGCGCGAACGGATGTCAGCGACCGCCGAACCGACGAGGGAGCGGAGGCTCCACCATGAACCGATTCGATACCGAGTACGTGCCGGAGCATCCGAGCGACCCGACGCTCGATGGACGCTTTGCGGATCGCGTGGTGATCCGCGTGCCCGACCGCCACAACCCGAAGCTCCATCGCGTGCTCGAGCGGGTGAACGCCGACGACGAGCTCTACACCCTCTGGCTCGCGGCGAATGTGACGGCGATCGAGCGGCTCGGGATGACCGACCACGGCCCCGTGCACGTCAAGATCGTGACGAATATCGCGGTCCGCATGCTGCGCCTCCTCGTCGACCGCGGAATCGAGCCGGCGGTGGTCGACACCTGGCGGATGGAAGTGCACGACGCCGAGGTGGTGGTCACGCTCGCTTCGCTCCTGCACGACGTGGGGATGTCGATCCATCGCGATGACCACGAATCCTTCTCGCTCTTCATCGCGCGTGATATCCTCCCCCGACTCCTCGAGGATCTCTACGACCTCCGCGAGCGGACGGTCATCACCTCGGAGATCCTGCATGCGATCACGAGCCACCGGGCCGGCGGGCGCCCGCTGACGGTGGAGGCCGGCGTGGTGCGGATCGCCGACGCCCTCGACATGGCCAAGGGCCGCTCGCGCATCCCCTTCGAGGCGGGCTCGCTCAGCATCCACTCCGTCTCGGCCGCCGCGATCGAGGCGGTGCGCATCGAGCCCGGCGAGGAGCGGCCGATCAAGCTCTGCATCGAGATGTCCAACTCCGCCGGAGTCTTTCAGCTCGACCAGCTCTTCCGGGGCAAGCTCAAGGGGAGCGGTCTGGAGCACCACATCGAGGTGTCCGCCGAACTCGAGGGGGAGACCGAGAAGCGTCTCGTGAGGAACTTCAACTTCTGAGTCGACGCTTCGAGATGCAGGACGAGTCGATGAACCCCCGGATCGGAATGAGGTGATGCAGGGAATCGAGCTGAATGTGGGATTCGGGCTGGCCTTCGTGGCCGGCCTCCTCTCCTTTCTGTCGCCCTGTGTGCTCCCCGTGGTGCCCGGCTACGTGACCTTCGTCTCGGGCGTCACCTTCGACGAGCTCTCCGAGGGGGGCACGGCGGCGACGCGCCGGCGCGCCGTGATCCACTCGATCGCCTTCGGACTCGGCTTCGGCGTGGTCTTCATGACGCTCGGCGCCACCGCCTCCGCCTTCGGCCAGGCCCTCACGCAGTGGTTGCCGATCGTGACCCGCGTCGGGGGTGTCGTGGTGATCCTCTTCGCGCTTCACCTCCTCGGTGCCTTCCGCGCGGTGGGATGGCTCAACCGGGAACGGCGCCTGCACCTCGCCCGCCACCCGGGGGGGCTCGTCGGGAGCTTCCTCGTCGGCGTCGCCTTCGGAGCGGGGTGGAGCCCCTGCATCGGCCCGGTGCTCGGGTCGATCCTCTTCTTTGCCGGGCTCGAACACACCGTGGTCGAGGCGACCCTCATGCTCGGCGTCTACGGCCTCGGTCTCGCGATCCCCTTCATCCTCGCCGCCGTCTCCTTCAACTGGTTCATCAGCGGCGTGGAGCGTTTCCGATCCAGCCTCCCTTGGTTGGAGAGGGGGGCCGGTGTGATTCTTCTCGTACTCGGGATCCTCATGGTGACCGGGCAGTTTGCCGCGCTCAACCTCTATCTGGCCAACCTCGGCCAGCTCGTGCCGCTGGAGATCCAATGAGTCTACGCATCGTCCCGCTCCTCGTCGTTGCCGGCGTACTCGGCGCCTGTTCCGAGGGCGGCGACGCCCCGGGCACGACGAATCGAAATGTCTCCGCCGAGCTCCTCGAATCGCGAGACCTCCTCTCGCAGGAGCCCGCGCAGAACCGGTCGTCGGCGTCGGGGTCGGTACGCGAAGAGGTGGGAGCCTTCCTCCAGGCGCATCTTCCGCAGTCGGTGATCGACCTCGACACCCTCGGCTACAACTTCGGCGACCCCGATGCGCCGATCAAACTGCTCGAGTTCAGTGATTTCGGGTGCGAGTACTGCCGGCGGTTCCACCTCGAGACCTTCCCCGCGCTCCATGCGGAGTACATCGAGACGGGGAAGGTCTACTGGAAGTACGTGCCGATGCTCCTCGGCGTCTTTCCCAATGCGATCGAGGCGGCCCAGGTCGGGGAGTGTGTCGGCGAGCAGGGTCGCTTCCTCGAGGTGACCCACCTCCTCTTCGAACGACAGTCCGCGTGGATGCGGAGTCGGGGTGATCCGATGCCGGCGCTCCTCGATATCGTCGAGGAGGCCGGCGCCGACCCCGCCGCGGTGGCGGCGTGTGTCGAAGAGGATCGCCACGCCACCCGGATCGCGTCGGGCACCGGATACTTCACGCGTGTGGGGGGTCGGGGGACGCCGAGCTTCTTCATCATCGACGTCGCGCCGATCCCCGGCGCGATCCCGCTCGAGCTCTTCCGTGAGGTTCTCGACACCGCGTATGTGACGACGATGCGCGAGCGTGCCGGTGGTGGGGGGGCGTGAGGCGAGACGATCGGCGAGCGCGATCTTCGCTCCCGGCCGCGTGCCTCCTCCCGGCCGCGTGCTTCCTCCTGGCCGCCTGTGGCCCCGCGGTCGGTCCCGCATGTGAGATCGAGGGCGGCCCCTTCCCCTTCCCCGACGGGCTCTCCGAGTCGAGTGGGGTGGCGTGGAGTGTGCGGAGCCGCGACCTCGTCTGGAGCGTGCCGGATGGGCGGGCCGATCGGATCTGGGCGCTCGACCTCGAAGGGCGGGTGGTCGCCGAGCTTCCCCTCCGACTCCCGGGAGTCTGGGATGTGGAGGACCTCGCCGCCGGACCGTGTGACGAAGGCGCCTGCCTCTACCTCGCCGATGTCGGCGACAACGCCGGAACCCGGGATTCCGTCGTCGTCTGGACGATCGTGGAGCCCGCCTTCGAGCCCGACGCCCGTGAGGTGATGCGGTTCGACCGGGTCGATCCGATCGCGGCCACGACGCTCCGCTACACCGGGGAGCCCGAGAATGTCGAGGCCGTCTTCATCGATCGCGGAGGGCGCATCCGGCTCGTCTCGAAGGGTGCCGAGCGCCCGGCGCGTCACTTCCGGGGTCCCCCGGTGACCTCCACCGACTCGGTCGCGTACCCGCTCGAGCCGGTCCAGACGCTCGGCGAGGAGACCCGGGTCCTCGCCAATCAGATCACCGGCGCGAGCGCGATCTCCGGGAGCGACCGCGTGGTGCTTCGCACCTATCGCGACCTGATCCTCCATCGCCTCGAGGGCGAGGTGCTCGTGCCGGTCGAGGGGGGCACCGAGTCGCTCCTGCCCCTTCGGGAGTCGCAGGGGGAGGCGATCGCGGTCGATCGCGAAGGCCGCGTCGTCGTGACGAGCGAGGCCGGCCCCCTGGGGCGCGCCGGCGGGATGCACATCCTCCACTGCCCGGGGCTCGTGCGCTGAGTTCCGCGCCGTGAGCTGACTCCCGCGCGGGAAGCGGGAGTGGCGCGCGCGGGTGGGTCCGGGCAGATTGCCGGGCCCGTCGTGGGTCGGGTTCGTTCTCGTGGATCCGGCCCGCGGATCTCGCACAGCACCACCTCCGGAGGCCCCATGCGCTCGCTGCGGCGGCTCGCCCGAATCGTTTCCGTCTTCGCCCTCACCCTCCTGCCCGCCACCCCCGGGATCGCGCAGGAGACCGATGCGGAGCTCCCCACGATCGAGGAGACGACCGAGGGGATGACGCGTCTCGACGGTTTCATCCCGCTCTACTGGGATGCCGAAGCGGAGGAGATGCATCTCGAGATCTCGATCTTCGACACCGATCTCCTGCACTACGTCTCGCTCCCCGCCGGGCTCGGACAGAACGATCTCGGGCTCAACCGTGGGGATCTCGGCCCGCAGCAGGTGGTTCGCTTCCGACGGACGGGCAAGCGGATCATGCTGATCGAGCCGAACTACCGCTTCCGCGCGGTGAGCGACGACCCCCTCGAGGTGAAGTCGGTGGATGACGGATTTCCGACCTCGGTGCACTGGGGATTCGAGATCGAGGCCCGCACCGGCGATCGCTACCTCGTCGACGCCACCGGCTTCTTCATGCGCGACGCCTTCGGGCTCGCGCGCCGTCTCGAGAGCCAGGGCTCCTTCCGCCTCGAGGCCTCGCGCAGCTCCTTCTTCGAGCCGCGCACGCGGAACTTCCCCGACAACACCGAGGTCGAGCTCGAGATGACCTTCGTGGCCAACAGCGCCGGGGGCACGCTGAACAGTGTGACCCCCACCGGGACCGCGCTCACCGTGCGGCAGCACCACTCCTTCGTGCGGCTCCCGGCGATCGACGACTTCGAGATGCGCGCGTACGATCCGCGCGCCGGCTTCTTCGGGACGAGCTGGTACGACTTCGCCACACCGATCCAGGAGCCGCTGCAGAAGCGCCTCATCAACCGGCACCGGCTCGAGAAGCAGGACCCGACTGCCGCGATGAGCGCGCCGGTTGAGCCGATCATCTACTACCTCGACCCCGGCACGCCCGAGCCGGTCCGCACCGCGCTGATCGAGGGGGGCAACTGGTGGAATGAGGCCTTCGAGGCGGCCGGCTTCATCGACGCCTTCCGGGTCGAGATGCTCCCGGCCGACGCCGACCCGATGGATGTGCGCTACAATGTGATCCAGTGGGTTCACCGCTCGACGCGCGGGTGGAGCTACGGCAATTCGGTCAGCGATCCGCGCACCGGTGAGATCCTCAAGGGGCATGTGACGCTGGGGTCGCTGCGCGTGCGCCAGGACTACCTCCTCGGTGAAGGGCTCACCGCGCCGTACGTCAACGGCGACGAAGATCCGCCCGAGATCCTCGAGATGTCGCTGCACCGCATCCGCCAGCTCTCCGCGCACGAGATCGGCCACACGATCGGGCTCGCGCACAACTACATCTCGAGCGCGCAGCGCCACGCGGGGAACCAGTCCGTGATGGACTATCCCCACCCGCGCACCACGATCGGATCCGACGGGGCGATCCACCTCGACGACGCATACGATTCGGGGATCGGGCGGTGGGACGAGATCGCGATCCGCTACGGCTACTCGGACTTTCCGGAGGGCGCCGACGAGGCCGCCGCCCTCGAGGCGATCCTCCAGGAGGGGATCGCGGAAGGAACGACCTTCCGTCCGAATGAGGGAGTGCACCCCGAGACGGGGCTCTGGGACAACGGGAGCGACCTCGCCGCCGAGCTGAATCGGATGATCGATGTGCGACGCATCGCGCTCGATCGCTTCGGCGAGCGCGCGATCCGTTCCGGCGAGCCGATGGCGATGATGGAGGATGTCTTCGTGCCGCTCTACCTGCACCACCGCTACCAGGTGGAGGCCGCGGCGAATATCCTCGGCGGGCAGTACTACACCTATGCGCTGCGCGGCGACGGTCAGCGCCCGGTGCGCCCGGTCCCGGCGGACGAGCAGCGCGCCGCGCTCGACGCCCTCCTCCGCACCCTCGATCCGGCCGAGCTCGCCGTACCCGCCTCGGTGCGTGACCACCTCCCTCCGCGGCCGGGTGGGTACCTCGGAGGCAATGAACTCTTCGGCGGGTGGACGGGCCCCGTCTTCGACGCGATCGCGCCGGCCGCGACGGCCGCGGAGATCACCGTGAGCCAGATCCTCGACCGGACGCGGGCAGCACGACTCGTGCAGCAGCACGCCCTCGACCCGGCGCTGCCCGGGCTCGACGACGTCCTCGCCGATCTCGAGGCGAGCGTCTTCGCCACGGCGTCCGACCCGTACCATCGAGCCCTCCGGCGCGTCACCCGGACCGTCTACGTCGACGCGCTGATCGACCTCGCCTCCGGCAACACGATGCCGCAGGTCCAGGCGCTCGCGATGCTGCGGCTCCGTGACCTCCGCGACGCGCAGGAGGCGGTCGCGGCCGGCGGGAGCGAGGATCGCGATGAGGCGGCGCACGGCTACCTCCTCGCGCGCCGGATCGACGCCGCCCTGAATCGCCCGCTTCCCGCGGCCACCCCCGCCCCGCCCGCTCCGAACGCCCCTCCGGGAAGCCCGATCGGAGATCCCGGCCGGAGCGGCACGGCCGGAGGGTGGTCGCTCGATGGCCGCCTCGACGGCCCCCTCGACGACGGGAGTCCCCTCTCCGGCCTCCTCGACTCCGCCGCGCCGCTCACCTGCAGCTGGGGGTAGGCGCGAGCCGGGGTGCACCCACCTCCGAATGCAGCGGCGACGTGATCGCCAGGAATGCAATCACACTGCGTTTTTACGGGATGTGGGTTGCTCGCCGTGGGCCCGACGCGCTTCAGGGCCTCTCCGCGGCCTCTCCGGCGGTGCTGGTCACCGGCCCACGGCAGGTCGGCAAGACCTCCTTGCTGTGACGGCAGGACGAGGTCGACCTCCTCGTGGAGCGTGACGGTCGCTTGCCGGCCGTCGAATGCACGCTCGCGGAGCAGCCCGGAACGGACGCGCGGGTCGACAGCGGCACTTCCGTCCGGGTGAAGGGCGACGGAGACCTCCCCCCGGGTGTGGTCAGCCGAGGCGGTAGGTGGTGAGCGAGGCGTCACCCAGCCGGAGTGTGCGCGCGCCGGGCGGGATTCCGGGATCGTCGGTGGCGTGTTCGAGCACGAAGGTAGGGGTGATCCTCCGGCGCTTCCAGATCGAGACGAGGAGGGGCGCGACGCCCGACCCGTACGGAGGATCCGCGAAGACGAACTCCCACCCTCCCACTTCGGCGCGTTCGAGGAAGGGGACGGCGTCGCGCTTGAAGGCGCGCGTCGCATCGCGCGCACGCAGCGCGGCGATATTCGCCTTGAGGGCGTGGAGGGCGGCGGGGTGATTCTCGACGAAATCGACACGCGCGGCGCCCCGCGAGAGCGCCTCGAGGCCCACGGCGCCGGTGCCCGCGCAGAGCTCCAGGATGCGCGCACCTTCGAGCGAGGGGCCGATCGACTCGACCCATCGCACCCGCACCGCTTCGGCGGTCGGGCGGATGCGCTTGCCCGGTGAGGTCAGGTTCCGATCGGCCCACCGCCCGCCCACGATTCGCATTCAGCGCGCTCCGGGAGGGATCGCATCCGACGCGGCCTCCGCCGTTTCGAGCGCCCCATTCAGGTTGAGGAGACGATCGAAACGGTCACTCAGTCGTACGACGCGATAGAAGAGGCGCGGCCTCCCCTCCCCGCCGATGAGGAGATCGGCGAGCGCGGCCACCGACGCGAGCTGGAGGAGGAAGATGTCCTTGATTCCATCGATCGAGAGCTTGATCGCGAAGGTGATGTAGTCGCGCACCACGACGCCGCGCGATGCGGTGAGCCCCGATCCCCGCACGCGTACCTTCATCGCTCCCCTCTCTCGATCGGCTGCCGCCGTGCCGCCCGCAACGCGCCCTGCACCGCGCGCCCCTCACCCCTTCCCGTCCGTTCACTCATCGTCGTCCCTCTCGTCAGAAGTTTCTCCGCCCACCCCTACGTGTATCACGCCAATCTGGTGACATCGAAGGGACGCCACGGAGTCGGGCCTCTCTCGCCCCTTCGGGGTGGAGTCAGCATATTGATGAGGGTGGATCACGTCGCGGGGAGGTGGTGAGATGGAAAGGATGAGTCATGAGTGCCCACCGGAGCAATGCGCGCTGCGGCAGCGCGAAGAGAGAGTCCTCCGGGTGCTGGCGCTCGAGGCGGAGCGCGAGGATCTCCAGGATGCCGAGGACCGAGCGCACTTCGATCTCACGGCCGCCGCGCTCGTCACCTTCGTCGGCCCGATCCACTTCCTCCTCTTCGGTTTCCTGCAGTGGAGTGACTCGATCCCCGGGGGCGCACTCCTCGCCGGCGTGGTGCTCGTCGTATTCGAGATCGCGCTCTGGTGGCTCTGGTCCCGATCGTGCGACCGGATCGCCGAATTGCAGACGCATCCGAACGTGCTCCTCCCGAATCCCCTCGACACCGAGACCTCGCCGTCGCGGCGCATCCGGGATCTGATCCACGGCTGAAGGCTTCTGGCGATGCGTCGCCGGCCGGGCTGGAAGGGTGTTGAAGAAGGGGGGCGAGCCGCGCCCTGAGGTTCGCGGGCCGGAACGTCGTCACCTGCTTTGTCTGTGGGCCGGAACGTCGCCGCCTGCTTCGCCCGCGGCGTCTGCGGCGCCGGCCGTGTCGGGTCCGCCGGGTCCGCTCGTCTTCGAATCCGAGATGGAATGTCCCCCTCTTTTTCCACCTATGCGGCTGCTTTCTCGCCATTCAAGTGGAATATCGTCCCAAATTCCACTCCGAGGCAGCCTCGACGACCGACGAAGTAGAAAAAAGGTGGTGTTTTCCACTTCTGGACGCCACTTCCGTGCCTCGCTGGCCCGACGACGGTTGCATATCCCCTTCACCTCTCTCCCTCCTTCTAGCCCCCGATCGCGTCGGCCACCCAGACGAGGGTGTCCTCCCACCGCTCCCGAAAGGTCGGGTCTCCGGGGGTGAGCCCCGTCACCGACCGGACACGATGCGGCAGGAGGAGGGGGACCGCCGCGACGCCGAGGAGGACGAGCGAGAGAATTTCAGAATCGAACGTCGGTTCTAGTTTGCCGGAAGACTGAAGTGTTTTCAGGTGTTTCAGCAGGGTCTTTTCGAGCTCCGGGTCGGCATCCGTCGCGGTCGCCTCGCCTTCCCGCGGCCCCGACCGAAGGAGGAGGCGGGCCCCTCGCGGGTCGTGCGCGAAGAGGTGGGCGAGAACCGCGAGCAGCTCGGCGAGGGAGTCGGGTGTGGGGGGACTCCGCGGCGCTCCCCGCGCCGAGATCGCCTCGAGTACGGCGCTGTGCAGCCCCGCCTTCCCGCCGAAGTAGCGATAGACGAGCGATTTGTTGAACCCCGCGCGGGCCGCCACATGCTCGATGCGCACGCCGTCGAAACCGTGCGCGTCGAACTCGATCTCGGCGGCCGCGACGAGCGCGTGCCAGGACGCGGGGTGTTCGGTACCGTCGGCATCGTCAGGCATAACGGAAACGTTACCGATACTCCTCGATGGCGCAACCCCCTGAGGGCTGCCCCCTCCCCCGGGCACCTCCGCATCCTCCGCGCCTCCCTCGAGCGCCTTCGCACCCCCGAGCACCTCCGCACCCGTCGAGCGCTCGAGCCGCCCGTCCGGCCCCCAGGGGAGGCCGCCACCCGGGCGCGGGCGGACTCCCCCCGGGGCGCGCGGGCGACCGCCCCAATGGGATTATTGACACGGACGAATCTGCGTTCCACCGTTCCGGCGTGCTCGAGAGGAGCACATCGACGGCCACGGGGGTCGTCCGCGCGCGGGAGTGCCGCGCACCCAACACATGTAGGCCGGTGAGTACGTTTCATCGTGGCTCCGCCTGCACCAACCATGGAGCGCACGATGCGTACCAGGGGAAGTGTGAAGTGGTTCAATGACCAGAAGGGCTTCGGTTTCATCACGCCGGTGGACGGAAGCAAGGACTGCTTCGTACACCACAGCGCGATCCAGGCCGAAGGCTTTCGCACCCTCGCCGAGGGTGCCGAGGTCGAATTCGACGTCGTCGAGGGCGCCAAGGGCCCCGCGGCGGAGAATGTCACGGTGATCTGACGAGAGCCGACGACCCCTTCGGTCTCACGGGCCGCTCCGGGACAACCCGGGGCGGCCCGGCTTCATTCGGGTGTCGTGCGAAGCCTCACCGAAGGATACCTTGACGACCCCCGTACATGGGGCGGGCGACGCATCGATCCCTCTTTCCGGACGAACGATGTACGATCTCTTCTTCGGACCGACCACATCGTGGTTCGCGATCCCGGCGATCGTGGGGACGACCTTCTTCGTGGGCCGTCTGGCGCTCATGCTCCTCGGAGGCGCCGATGCCGACGGGGGGATGGGGGGCGCGCTCGAGGGCGCCGACGGTTTCGACGGCGATGCCGGCCTCGACGACTCGAGTGACTCCTTCGAGATCCTCTCGCTCCAGACGCTCGCCACCTTCATGATGGGGTTCGGGTGGGGCGGTCTCGGCGCGTACGCGGGCTCCGGCCTCCCCCTCTTCGTCGCCGTTCCCGTCGGGATCGTGATCGGGGTGGGGATGGTCTGGCTCCTGGCGAAGATCCTCCGCTTTGTGATCGGCCTCCAGGCCAGCGGCACGCTGCCGCTCTATCACGCGCTCGAGGCGACCGGACGGGTCTACACCGCGATCCCCGCAGGCGAAGGGGGCACGGGAGAGGTGCGCGTGGTCATCGGCGATCGCGAGCGCTTCTTCAACGCCACCACGCAGGGCGAGGCGCTGCCTCGCGACACCGAAATCCGCGTCGTCTCCGTTGACGCCGAAACCAATCGCGTCGAGGTGGTCCGCGCATGACGCGGTCACCCCGCTGAACGAACCAGAATCGGGAGAAGAAGATGCTCGCCATCACCTCGCTCGCGCAGATCGACCCGTCGGGTACGCCGCAGCCGCTCATCTGGCTCGGCGTCCTCGGGTCAGTCGTGCTCCTCGTGTCCTTCGCGCTCCTCTTCGTGGTGCGCCAGTACAAGCGGTGTCCGTCCAACCGCATCCTCGTCATCTACGGAAAGGTCGGGGCCGACCGCGCCGCGAAGTGCATCCACGGGGGCGGGAAGTTCGTGATTCCGCTCATCCAGGAGCACGCCTATCTGAACCTCGATCCGCTGGTCATCGAGATTCCGCTCGAGGGCGCGCTCTCGCTCAACAACATCCGCGTCAATGTGCCGGCGACCTTCACCGTCGGGATCTCGACCGACGCCGTACTGATGAACAACGCCGCCGAGCGTCTCCTGAATCTCGATGAGCGCAAGATCCGCGATCAGGCGCAGGACATCATCCTGGGTCAGCTGCGCCTGGTGATCGCGACGCTCTCGATCGAGGAGATCAACAAGGATCGCGAGAAGTTCATGACGCTGATCAACACCAACGTGGCCGAGGAGATCAACAAGATCGGGCTCACCCTGATCAATGTGAATATCCGCGACATCACCGACGAATCGGGCTACATCGAGGCGATCGGGAAGCGCGCCGCGGCCGAGGCGATCAACCGCGCCAAGGTCGAGGTGGCGCAGCAGGAGCGGGACGGCGCGATGGGCGAGGCGCTCGCGAACCGCGAGCGCGATGTCGGTGTGGCGCAGGAGGCCGCCGAGGCCGCCGCGGGGCGCAAGCAGGCCGAACAGCGGCAGCGCGTCGAGGTGGCGCGCCTCGAGGCCGAGTCGGTGACGGGCGAGGTGCAGGCCAAGCGCGACCTCGAGATCGCGACGGCGCAGCGCGAGGCCGAAACCGTCGCGGCCGAGAAGGAGGCGGAGCGCCAGCGCCGCATCGAGGTGGCGCACGCCGAAGCCGAGGCCGTCGAGGGCGAGAACGCCTCGAACGCCGAGATCGCGAACTCCAACGCCAAGCTCGCCGAGATCCGGGCCGAGGCCGCGCGTCGCTCCGAGGTCGCCGAAGCCGAGGCGAAGAAGGCGATCCTCGTCGCCCAGCGCGAGCAGGAGCTCGCGCGCCTCGAGAAGGAGCAGATCGTCCAGGAGGAGATCCTGCGCAGGCGCGTCGAGATCGAGGCCGATGCCGCGGCGGAGAAGGCGCGGCGCGAAGCGGCGGGACAGGCGGATGCCATCCTCGCCACCTACAACGCCGAGGCCGAAGGGACGCGCAAGGTGCTCGAGGCCAAGGCCGAGGGGTACCAGCGTCTCATCGACGCCTGCCGGGAGGACCCCTCGATGGCGCCCACCCTCCTGATGATCGAGCAGCTCCCCTCGATCATTGCCGAGCAGGTCAAGGCGATCCAGAATCTGCAGATCGACAAGATCACGGTCTGGGACTCCGGGCAGGGGAAGGGGAAGGGGAACGGTCGTGGGGCGACCGCGGACTTCCTCTCCGGGATGATCAGCGCGCTCCCGCCGATCCACGAGCTGGCCGAGCAGGCGGGGATCGAACTCCCCGCCGCGCTGGGTCGGATCGGCGTGAGGCCGGAGGCGGTGGCGCGCGCGGACGACACCGCCGCCGCGACCGACACCGGGACCCCCACCGACACCGCCACCGAGGATGATGCCGCCGACACCCCCTGACCGAACGGATCCACCTGACCCGGTCGAAGAGCCCGACCTCCTCACCCTTCAGCTCCGTCGCGCGGAGCTGGAGAGGGCGGGGGTCCGGGCCGATCGCACGGTCGGAATCGTGGTGCTCGTCGCGATGGTCGCGGTGCTGGCCTTCGGCACCACTGCACCCCTGGTCGCCGCGCTCTCGGCAACCACGGCGCTCTTCTCGCTCACCGCCGGCGGGTGGGGCGTCGTGCGTCGCCGTCAGCTCCGCCGCAGGCTCGATCAGCGCATCGACGCCCGCCTCGACGCGCTCGAGGGAAGCGTCGAGACCGAGGCGGAACGGCTCCTCGCGCTCCACGATCTGGCGGATCGGTCCGCGAACGAGAGCGGACGACCGTTCATGATCGGGCTCCTGACCCTCATCGTGCTGGTGACGTTCTATCTGGCGGTGACGACGGCGACGCCGTGGCTGGGAGGGCTCGCCGTCTTCGTCGGTCTCTGGGACGGCTTTCTCCTCCGGGACGCCTACGCCCGCGCCGCGCGGGTCGACGGCGCGCGACGCGAGATCGAACGGCTCGAGGCGGTGGCCGGGGGCGGAGATCACGGAGGGGAGCGGCTCGGCTCCCCGGATGCGCCGTGACGATGCGCCGTCTCGCCCTCCTCCTCCGCACGACCCTCGTCGTCCCCCTCCTTCTGGCCACACCTCTGGCCGGTCAGCAGGCGGTCCCCCTCACCTTCGACTGGATCCCCGGGATGCGCGCCCGCGTGACGACCACCACCGAGCAGTCCCGGACGACCCCGATGGGGGGCGGCAGCATCCGAACGGTCGCGTCCTCCTTGCTGACCACCGAGGCGCACCCCCGGGGGCTCCTCCTTCGACACCGGAGGGGAGAACTCATCGAGGCGGAGGCTTCCGGGACGACGGGGATCGAGGGCGCCGGCGACGTTGCGCGCGTGCTCGCGGAGGCGCCTCATGATCTCCTCGTCGATCGCTCGGGGCGACTGCTCGAGGTCAGACGGGATGCGGAGACGCGGGCGCGTCTGCGTGCCGCACTGCGCGAGATGCTGGCGCCCGCCTCGGAGACCTCGGGGTCGGAGGACCTGACCGGGGCGCTGGACCGGATGCTGAGCGACGAGGCGCTCGACGCCGATCTCCGGCAGAGCTGGAGCTCGGCTGTCGAACTCTGGATCGATGCGGGACTCGCGGTCGGTGAGACGGTCACGAGCGTCGAGGAGGCTCCCTTCCCGATGCTGGAGAACCGGGCGGTGATGATGGAGATGGAAACCACGCTCGAGGGGTATATCCCGTGCGTCGAGGGCGGCGCACCCGAGAGCTGCGTGCGTCTGCGCGTCGTCTCGACCCCGGATGCGAAGGATGTGCGACCGATGATGGAGGAGATGCTCGCCCGGAACTTCGGCGGGTCGGTGGCGGGGATGCCGCTCGAACTCGAGGGGTTCGTGCAGACCTCGATCGTCGAGGCCACCGTCGAGCCGGGCACACTCGTTCCACACAACGTGATCGTCCACTCGGTCGCCGATCTTCAACTGACGCTGATGGGGCAGAGCGTCCCGACGCACCAGGAGATGACCTCGGTGACGACGTGGGCATGGGAGGCTCGCTGAACGATTCCGTCTGACCGAGGTGGGTCAGATCGTCTTCCGGTACGCCGGGGAGATCTTCGATCTCGGTGAACGCCTGCAGGAGGCGGTGTCGGGTGCGGAAACGGAGGGTCCGCTGCGCCTCTCCGTCGGGATCGTCGAAGCCTTCCCCAAGCTCCTCGCGCATCACATCATCGCGCCGGCGCTGCAGGCCTTCGAGCACCTCCGGATCCGCGTCGACACCGCGCCGCCCGATCGCCTCTTCGCTCAGCTCGCGGTCAACGACCTCGACCTCGTCATCTTCGACGCGCCCCACGAGCACGGTCAGCCCCAGGAGGTAGATCGCCCTCGCCCCGTCGAGGTCGCGCGGCATCTCACCAAAGACCCCGACCTCCTGAATGGCGAGGGCGATCGCGAGCAGCGTCACGAGTACGAGCGTGCGGCGCAGCGCCATCGCGATCTCCGGATCGAGGGAGCCCCGGACGCGTCAGCGAGCCCCCCGCTCGAGCCGTCCCGGGCCCTCCTTCACGATCGGACCTCCCGGCCCCGATGGGAAGACGAAAAAACTGCTTGCGTGCGATAACGTGACGTTATCGAACCACCGGTGCGTCGATCAGATGGCGGCCGCACATGCGGCGTGGACGTCCTCCGGGTGGTCGAGGGACGCCCGCGCCGCTTCGCGCTCCATCAATTGCCCGTGATCTGGATCCGCTCGAAGTCGGCGATCGCGTTGGCGTGGTCGATGAGTGCCTGGAGCTCCTGAAGCCGCGCGGTGGTGAGCTGATTCTGCGCCTGCACGGCCTCGAAGTTCGTCGCCACCCCGACCTCGTAACGCGCAAGTTCAGAACGAAGATTCTGTTCCGACGCGTCGGCGTTCCGCTGCGCGGCCTGGTATTGCAGGAAGGTGTTGCGCACCGCGAGCCCGGCGCTCGTCACCTGGGTGACGATGGCCAGCTCCTGCGTTCGGAGGTCGAGGTTCTGCTGCTGCAGCTCCACCTTCGCCTGCTCGTGACTCAGCCTGTTCGGGTTCGGGCCGATCGGGTAGGAGCCGCTGAGGGTGAAGCCCCAGGTGGGCGCATCGAAGTCGAGGATCGACCCGAGGCCGTCGGTCAGTCCGCCCGGCTGCACCACGGTGACCTGGGTGCTGTCCCCGAGGCCCGAGCGCTGCAGGAGGTCACCCCCGACACCCTGGAGCGAGTACGACGCGGTCAGGCTCACATCGGGGAGAGAGTTCGACTTGTCCACGGCGAGATTCACCTCGGAGATGTCGATCTGCTGCCGCTGCTGACGGAGATCGAGGCGCGTCTCGAGGGCGCGCGAAGTCGCGGCGTCGATATCGACCTCCTGATCGACGACCTGGGGCAGTTCGACGGGGATGATCACCTGACGGAGAATCTCGTCGCGCGCGCCGTCGGCGAGGAGCTGCTTGAGGGCGAGCTCCTGGTTCTGCCACTGGATCTCGGCGTTGAGGAGCGCCTGCTCGTCACTCGCCACCTGCGCCTCCGTCTGGATCACCTCGAACTGGGTGCCCTGCCCGGCCTGGAGCCGGATCCGGTTCTGTTCGAGCTGCTCCTGCGACTGAGCCAGGGCGCGTCGCTGAATCTCGATCTGCTCGATCGTGGCGAGAAGCGTCCAGTACGCTTCGCGCACCTGATTCGTGATTGCGGCGACCTCGTCCTCGAGCTGCAACTCCGCGATCTGCGTCTGGATGGCCTGCGTCTGGAGGGCGGCGCGCTCGGTGTCGATCGTGAGGCCGGCCAGGAGGGGCTGCGTCAACTGGAAGCTGACATTCGAGTTGAAGCTCGGATTCAGCGTCGCGAAGGAGTTGTTCGTCATGTTCCGGGTGTTGTTGAAATCACCCGACAACTGCCCGCCCAGCCACGGCATCGGCTGATCGATCCCGCTGTTGAAGGTGAAGGTCTCGGTCGTGGTGCTCGAACCCCCGTCGAGCTGGCTCGTGGACTGCCGTGTCGACCGGTTGAACCCGAAACTCGTGCTGAAGGTGGGCGTATACGCCGCCCCGGCCTGCCGGAGCGCTAACCCCTGAACCTTCGGGTTGAGCCGGGCCGTCTGGATTCCGAGATTCGACTCGAGCGCGCGGTTGATCGCGTCCTCGAGCGTCATCTCGAGGATCGGTGTGCCCGGCTCCACCGGAGGCCGGGCCTCGCCGACCTCGTACGGCTCGACCTCGGGCAGAACGACCTGGGTCGATGCGGGGCTCGCCGCCAGCGCGAAGACGGAGGTGAGAATGCCGAGCGTCATGATCTTCGACTTCATGATCTTCCTGTCAGGTTGATGCCGAGGCGGGGAGCCTCGTTGCGAGATGGGGGTATTGCCCGAACCGCGATCGGGTATATCGGAGGACGTTCGGACGCCTCGAAGCGTTGACGGATTTCGCGACGTCTTCGTTAAGGCATGACGGAAAAGCTACCGCAATCGTGTCAGCCGCCCACCCCATGACCGGCGCCGTCGGTGCCGGACGCGACCGGACGGGGTGGCCCGAGAGGGCGGGATCGGCGAATCTTCCAGCGCGACACTCCTCCTTCCCGCATACCGACATGTCGATCAGGATCCGCTTCGACGACGCGATCGATCTCGACGAAGTCCTCGCCATCTACCGCGCCAACCGGTGGTCGTCGGCGGACAAGCCCGAGAAGCTCATGGCTGCGCTCAGGGACTCCGAAACGCTGGTCACCGCACGGAGCGACGGGGAGCTGGTGGGGCTCGCCAACGCGATCTCCGACGGGCACCTCGTGGTGTACTTTCCGCACGTTCTGGTGCACCCCGAGCACCAGGGAGAGGGGGTCGGCAAGATGCTCATGGAGGCGATGATGGAGCGCTACGAGGGGTTCCATCAGCGATGTCTGATCTCGGACTTCGACGCCGTCGCCTTCTATCAGCGTCTGGGGTTCACGCGCTCGGCCGACATGGTGCCGATGTGGATCTACGAGGGCGACGACTACTGAGCCGGGGTGCAGCAGACGGAGCGCGCCCCTCCTCTTCGCCACCGTACGTCTTCAACACCCTTCTCGTGCCATGAAGTTCGACGACCTGATCGGAAACACCCCCCTCGTGGAATTCGACCGCATCCCCCCTGCCGAGGGGATCGATCCCGCAGTTCGCATGCTCGGCAAGCTCGAGGGACACGGACCCGGCGGGAGCGTCAAGGACCGCGCGGCGTGGGGGATGCTCAGCGGACTCCTCGAGCGTGGCGAGATCTCCGATGAGGCGCGCTTCGTCGAGGCGACGAGCGGGAACACCGGGATCGCGCTGGCCATGGTGGCCGCCCGACTCGGGCTCCGGATGACGCTCATCGTGCCGCGCTCGGCGACGCCGGAGCGCGTCGAGGCGATGCGGGCGTACGGCGCGGAGGTCATCCGCCCCGACGAGGGCCAGGACATGGAGGACGCCCGGCGCATCGCCGGGCGGATGGCCGCGACGGGGGAGTACCGGACGCTCAACCAGTTCGCCAACCCCGACAACTGGCGCATGCACTACCGCACCACCGGACCCGAGATCTGGCGCGACACGGAGGGGCAGATCACCCACTTCGTCTCGGCGATGGGCACGACCGGCACGATCATGGGCGCCTCGCGCTACCTCAAGGAGCGCGACTCCGCGATCGAGATCGTGGGCGCGCACCCCACGGAGGGATCGAAGATCTCCGGGATTCGTGAGTGGTCCCCCGAGATGACGCCGCCGATCTACGAGCCCGCGCGGGTGGACCGGATCGAGCGGGTGAGCGAGTCCGAGGCGCGCGTCATGGTCCAGCGGATGGCGCGCGAGGAGGGGATCCTCGCGGGGATGAGCAGCGGAGGGGTGCTCACGGCGGCGCTCCGCGTCGCGCGCGAGTTGACCGAAGGGGTGGTCGTCTTCGTGGTCTGTGACCGGGGCGACCGATACCTCAGCTCGGATCTCTACGACGCCGAAGCGGCGCGCCGCGCGCCGGGCGGGCCGGAGGCGGATCACCCCCAGATATCGAAGAACTCGATCTGAGAACCGTGCTCCGCCTCGGGCTCGTCCGCCCCGAGGTAGCCGAGGACGAGCCGCGTCACTTCGCGCACCAGCCGCTCGTCGGAGGGGACGGGGAGGGCGTCGTCGAGTGCTGCGCCCTCGTGGAATTCGCGCAGCGCTCCCGAGACGACGACGAGCGCGAAGTCCACCGCGGTCGAGGGGTCGGGGTGTCCGATCGCCCCGGGGCGGGCGAGGAGGAGCGCGCGCAGCCCCGCGCGAACGTGCCGGTAGAAGTCGGCCGCCGCTCCCGCCGCGCCCTCCGTCATGCGTCGCGTCTCGAGGAGACGGCGCTGCCGCGCGTGCACGCGGTACGTCTCGAGGAGGAGCCGCACGATCGCCTCGACGAGGTCGGGGAGCTCGATCTCGAGCCACTCCTCCTCGTCGCGCGAGGCGATCGCCTCGTCCCACCGCTCGTGCGCGCCCTCCCAGATGCGGGTCTCGAGGTGACGCAGGAGCGCCTCCTTCCCCTCGAAGCGCGCGTAGAAGGATCCGACCGAGCTGTGCGCCCGCTCGACGATCTCGTGCACACTCGTGCCCTCCACCCCCTGCTCGCCGATCAGCTCGAGGGCGGCGCGCTCGATGCGCGCGAGGGTGCGTCGTGATCGGTCCTGCCGGGGCTCTCTGAGGCCCACGCCTGCTCCCGGGAATGAGGGGTGTGCGCGTCCTTCAACAGGCAGCCAACGCTGGGCGCGTCGAGCCGCGTGCGCAACCGCCTTTCCCCGGCACGCCGCGTCCGGGTATCTTCGGGACTCGGTTGTACATCACGTCCAGACATGGAAACCCCACGTGGCAGAATCCTCCACCCGGGCGATCGATGAGCCCGCCGTCCCTCTCGACCGAGGTGATCCCCCGGCCGGCGACCCGCATGCGATCAGCCGCACGATCCAGCGCGCGATGATCCCGACCGCGGCCCCCCGCCTGGAGGGGTACGAGGTGGCCGCAGGCACGACCCTCGAAGATTCCGGACGGGGCAACTCGACGTGGGATCACATGACGCTGGCCGACGGCCGCGTCGCCCTCGTCGTGCTCGATACGCGCGCCGAGGGGCCGCTGCCCCCCGCGCACATCCTCGGGATGGCACGCGCCGCGCTGCGCACCGCGCTCGCCTCGACCGACGATCCCGCGGAGGCGCTCCGCGCCACCAACTCCACCCTCGCGGCGCTGCAGAAGGAGGGGAGCGACCAGTTCGCGGAGTGTGGGGTAGTGGTTCCTGACGCGGGAAGCGTCGTCTGGGCGTCGGCGGGGCGTACCCCCGCGGGCGTGCTCGGACGGGAGGGCACCTTCCGGCAGCTCGCCTCGCACGGACCGCCGCTCGGGATGATGGACGGCTTCGGGTACGGCACCGCGACCGAGGAGATCGGTGTCGGGGATGCGCTCCTGGTCCTGAGCGGGGGGTCCGCCGGCCTCTTCCGGGGGGCGTCGGACCTCGTGGCGCAGGTCCACGGGAAACCCGCGGGCGAGATCGTGGGGACGGTGCACCGCGCGATCCGCAAGGTACGCGATGAGGGGAGCGAGGCCGAGGAGATCTCCGTGATCTACCTCCGTCGACACTGAGGATTCCCGGCACCGACGACGCGACACGACGCGACACGACACGACACGACACCAGAAGACACGCCGGCGCGGCATCGGCCGCGGCACCGATACAGGGGAGATGAGATGGCAGTAACGGAGAAGGAGATTCGAACGGCGCTCAAGACGGTCAAGGACCCCGAGCTCAACCTCGACCTGGTGGTTCTCGGGCTCGTCTACGACATCGAGGTCCGTGACCGACGGGCCGACGTCGTCATGTCGCTGACCTCCCCGATGTGCCCCGTGGCGGGTCAGATCGTCGAGGACGCGAAGAACGCCGTGCTCGGAGTGGAGGGGATCGATGAGGCCGATGTCCAGCTCACCTTCGATCCGCCCTGGACGCCCGAGCGGATCAGCCCGCTCATCCGCTCGTCGCTGGGGATCTGACGATGACGCGCCCCTTCACCGACGACGAGCTCAAGGAGAAGGTCCGCGACGGATACATCGTCGAGTCGGTCGAGGAGATGTCCGAGGGGTATCGGAAGGCGCTCATCGTGCAACTCACCGTCCAGGCCGACACCGAGCTCATCAGTGCGCCCGCCTACTGGCGCGCGGCGCGCCACGCCCCGAGCACCAACACACAGGTCTCGGCCCACGCGATCATCCAGGACGAACTCGCCCACGCGAATATCGCCTACCGCCTCCTCGAGGATCTCGGGGTGTCGCGCGAGCACCTCGTCTACGAGCGCGCGCCGCACGACTTCAAGCACCCCTACGGCTTCGACCAGCCCCTCGACAACTGGGCCGAGCTGGTGGTCGCCAACGGCTTCTTCGATCGCGCGGGGATCACCCTCCTCGGCGACGTGCATCGCAACACCTCGTACGGGCCGCTCAAGCGCGCCCTCGTGAAGGTCGACATGGAGGAGACCTTTCACCTGCGACACGGTGAGGTGTGGATGCGACGCCTGGCGAAGGCCGGGGGCGAGGCGCGCACGATGCTGCAGCGCGCGGTCGACTGGATGTTTCCGATGACGCTCGAGTGGTTCGGGCTCCCCGACGGGCTCAAGCGCCACAGTGGGCAGCTCGACTTCCGGCTCAAAGGACTCACCAACGACGAACTCAGACAGGTCTGGATGGAGTCCACCGTGCCGCTCTGCGAGAGCCTCGATCTCGAGGTGCCGGCGCACTGGAGCGAAGCCTCGCAGTCGTTCGAACTCGACTATCCCTTCCCCTGTCACTACGACGCCGAGGCGAAGGTATGGGACTTCGACGGCGGCGAGATCTCGTGGGACGACGTCTTCACCCGCTGGAAGGCGCGTGGGCCGATGAACGAGTGGTACGTCGAGTCGATCCGCAGGTCGCGAGGCCGGGTCCGCGAGCTCCTCGACATCCGCCCGGCGGCGTGATCGAGGCGTGCGACTTCCGGTGACCGATCGGGGCGGCCGGCCGGATGGGGCCGGACGCACCCGCTTCGACGACGGGCTCCCCCTGGGTGTGGCGAGCCACAAGAGCGGCGGCCGCGACCTCTGGTCCGCGCCCCTCTCCACCCCGCCCGCCGACCCCGTGGCGGCCGCGCGTGCCTGCCTGCGCGAGGTCCTCGATCCGGAGCTTCCGATCTCGCTCATCGATCTGGGGCTGATCTACGGGATCGAGGTCGAGGAGGGGGTCGTGACGATCCGGCTCACCTACACGGCAACCGCGTGCCCCTGCATGGAGTTCATCCGGGAGGATGTGCGCGACCGCCTCCTCGATGAGTCCGCCTGGGTCGACCGGGTGGAGATCGCCGAGGTGTGGGACCCCCCGTGGAGCGTCGAGCGCATCACCCCCGAGGGCCGCCGCCGGCTCAAGGCGCTGGGCGTCGGGACATGAGGCCCGCGGAGGCCGGGAGTCGAGGGGGGTCGCGGCGCGCGACGCGCCGGAGACGAGAGCCGACCGGGCGCGCCGGATCGGCGAGCGAGAGGGAGCACACACGATGAGGATCGGAGCATCATGAACGACCGCGTATTCGACGTCTTCGCCCGCAAGGAGCGGGGCGATCCGCTCGCCCACATCGGCTACGTGACCGCCGTCGACGTCGAGCTGGCGCGCGTCTACGCGTGGCAGACGTACGACGAGCAGAAGTGGTTCGAGATGGTCATCGTGCCGCGCGATCAGATCGTCGCGGTCAACCGCGATGACGGTCCCTTCGTGGCCCCGGTGCCGGACGCCGCCGATCGGGGCGGCCGGGGGAGTGCCGCATGAGCGCTCTCGCCGAGGCGCCCGGCGCCGCGCTCCGACGCCGGATCCTCTCGCTCGCCGACACCAAGCGGCTCCTCGGGATCCGATACTCCGACTGGCTCCTCGGCGCCCCCTCGATCGAGGACGGGATCGCCTGTTCGGGGATGGCGCAGGACGAGTGGGGGCACGCGCGGCTCCTCTACGCGCTCCTCAAGGAGCTCGACGAGGATCCTGCCCCGGTCGAGCAGGACCGCGAGCCCGAGGCGTACGTGAATGCGCCGGCGCTCGACGCGCCCCCCGAGACGTGGGAGGATGTGGTGGCGTTGATGTACGCCGTCGACGGCGCGCTCACCGTCGCGCTCGAGGGGTTCGGAGCGGGGAGCTTCGAGGTCGCCGCGGGGCGGATTCCGAAGATGCTCGACGAGGAGCGATTCCACCGTGATCTGGCGGCCGCCTGGGTACGGCGACTGGCGGCCGGGGGGGAGGGGCGCGAGGCGCTCGCCGGCGCGGTCGAGCGGATCCTTCCGGCGACGCTCGCCTGGCTCGCTCCCGCGGATGGGGTGCACGCCGGGCTGGCCGACGCCGGCCTGGACGCCCCGGCGGCGGGGCTCGAGGCGCGATGGCTCGAACGGATCGCACCGGGACTCGAGGCGCTCGGGCTCGAGCCGCCGACCCGACCGACGGGGGGGTGGGACGAGGCGCGCGCGCGGGGGCCGGGCGCGCCCGACACCGAGGCGGTCGAGCGGGCCCGGGGGATCCGGAACCGTGCGCTCTTCGTCGAGTAGCCGAATCGATGACCGACCACCCCTCGCCCTCCCCCGATGCGCCGGAGTCCCCCCTGACCGACGAGGCGCCCTGCCCCTTCTGCGACGGGGGCGAGACCGAACGCGTGAACGCCTTCGGCGCCCACGCCTCGGTGTCGAGCTGGTGGTGTCGGGATTGCCGGAGTCCCTTCGAGGTGTTGAAATGGCGGAGTGCCCCGCCGGGGCATTCACCCCCGAGCACGCAGGCGTGAGCGATGACGGATCGAGTGAGCGAGTATCGGACCTTCCGCGAGCGGATGAACGAGCGGATCCGTGAGCAGGGGAACCTCCAGATCAACCGGTTCTTCGCGCTCGACGGTCGGATCTACGACGAGGGCGCGCTCCCGGTGGCGACCAAGGAGCTCCTCGGGCTCGTGGCCTCGCTCGTCCTGCGCTGCGACGACTGCGTCTCGTGGCACATCCTCGGGTGTCGCGAGTCGGGGCTCGGCGACGACGAGATCTTCGAGGCGCTCTCGATCGGCCTCGTCGTGGGGGGCTCGATCACGATCCCGCACCTGCGTCGGGCGGTGGATTTCCTCGACGAGGTGAATCGGGACGAGGCGGGTGGGGACGAGGTGCTTCGGGACGACGAGTGACGGTCCCCGCCTCCTCGCGCGTCCCTCTCACGCCTCGACGAGTTCCACCTCTTCCAGATAGTCGCGCAGCGGGTTGGCCGCCGCGCGGGCCCGCTCGGCGAGTCCGGTCGCGAGTTCGTGCTCGGTGGCCGAGCCGACGAGGTGCACCGCGACCCTCCCCCCGAGTTCGGCGTCCGACCGTTCGGCGGCCTGGTTGTACTCGGTGTATCGCGCGCTCACCCGCTGTTCGAAGAGAGGGAGCTGCACGAGCGGCGTGCCCTGGGTGGCCATATCTTCGAAGATGGCCGAGTGGAGTGCATCGAGGGTTTCATGGAGGAGGTGATCGGGTGCGCGCCCCATGAAGGCGAGCTGAGCGCCCCGGGTGTGGGCCCACATCAGAAAGATCAACGCCTCTTCGACGGTGTGCTGCGGAGGGACGCCGTCATCGGTCGGGACGCCGAGTTTTGCGAGCGAGATCTCGGCGTCACCCGCCGCCATGAAGTCCGAGAAGCTCTCCCAGACCAGGCGCGCCAGATGATCCCCCAGGTCGGTGGGGGTGAGGGTGTCCGGAGCCTGAAACTCGTCGATGGTGGTATCCATGAGCAGAGAGATGGGTATGGGGAATCAACCCCGACAATTCGCCACCTGATCCGAGTGGTGTCAAGAAAGATCTTTTTTCGTACCCCTGACGGGAGGGTCGGCTCCCGGGAGGGTCCACCGAGATGAATGGAGAAGATTCGATGATCCGGAGCACTCGAGCGTACTCCCGGGCGTCCCGCGACTGCAGCCGTCACCGCCGTCCGATGCGTCGCCTCGCCTCGCTGTCGAGCGTCCTCGTGGTGCTCGCCGGGTGCGCGGGCAGTGTCGTGATTCCCGAGCCGCGCCCCGTCGTGAATCGCCAGGGCGCGCGCATCCAGCTCGAGGCCGCGGAGTCACGCGTGATCTACGACTGGGTCGACGCCCAGGTCGAGGAGATCGGTCTGAACCCCTCCTTCTGGATCATCTCGAATCCCGCGACCTCCGATCTCCTCCCCTGGGAGACGCTCGACATCAGCGAGAATGCGGATTCCGCCTCCTTCCAGTACTCGCGGCAGGCGCCCGATGTCGTGCAGGTTTACCAGATCTATGCGCACCTGCACCTCACCGAGCGGCGGGGGGAGATCGGGGAGTGGCTGCCGGGGGCGGACGCCCTCGACGGGTGGGACCTCGAGCTCGCCATCGTCGAGCGGATGGCCGAGGCGTGGCTGCTCGGCCGGGCGAGCTATTCCTTCGCCCCCTATTCACCGGTCGATGAGCTGATGTATGCCGCCAGGGAGGGGATGCTCGAGCCGCTCCTCCTCTCCCTGCGCGGATTCGAGTTCCCCGAGGTTCGCGATGCGTGGCTCGCGGCGAACCCCGACGGAGAGGCGGAGTTCAGAGAGTGGTACGCGCGCAGGATCGGCGGGGAGCCGGCGCCGATCGCGGGCGGATTCTGAGCACCCGGCGGTGCGGGGTGCCGGCGAGAGCCCGACGACGGTGCGGGGCGCCGTCGAGCGGTGTCGCGGAGGGGTGACGCGGGCGTGTCAGGCGACCTCGACGTTCCACTGAAGCCCGATCGCGCCCGCGTCCTCGCCCTCGACATGCACGTCGACGCGGCCCGAGCGCGCCAGTCGGTCGGCGGAGGGACGCCCGCCGAAGACCGCGAAGCCGGTGACCTCGGCCTCGGCCGCGCCTCCGTCGGGGCCCGAGGCGCGCAGACGCGCGCGCCGGAGCGTGCTCAGCGACGGGGGATCGCCTTCCTGGAGCCGGAGGCGGAGGATATGCCCCCCGTGGGGCGCGGGCATGGCATCCAGCACACGAAAACGGGTCGTCGCCATCATCGGCTCGGGGTGGGGTCGTGGGGCACGCGGCGCGCGCGCACCCTCGCCCGGAAGCTGATTCGGGAGGTCGCCGCCGTCAATCGCGCGCGCGGGATCGATCGGTGCGGTCGCGCGTCTGTTCGGTGCGGTCGCGCGCTCAACCGGTCGCGCCGCGCCCGGAGCGGACGGTGACCCGCCCGGGCTCCTTCGTCGCGCTCGGGCTCGGGGCGCTGCCCCT
>JAVVEY010000034.1:0-15349 GCA_032250675.1 Longimicrobiales bacterium
GGGGGACGTTCCCGCGGAAACGCGGGGGCGGCGGGATGTGGATACGGGTATGAGATGCACCGCGGAACTGCACGATCGACGCAGGAGTTGTTCCGCCGAGATACCCGAATGCGTCAATCGATTCTCTCGGTGCAACGGAGTGCATCAGGATGCGATCAATCCCCGGGAGTCGGACGAGGATCGCCGCTCGAGGCCGAAACGAGTCCGGCCCGGCGAGGTCGAAGCGATTGCGGGGAGTGGTCACGATCTCCGTGCTCCTCTTCAGCGCCTGTGATTCGAGCCCCTCGGCGCCGATCGAAAACGAGGGCGAGGAGAGCGCCGAAGACGTTGCATTCCTTCGCACCCCGATCGGCGGCGTCCTGAACCGTGACATCTTCTACGGAGCGTTGTTCGACGACGATCTCGCGACCGAGGGAGTCCTGAGGGACTACCAGTGCCTCGTAAAGACACGCGACGGACACCGTGGCACCGACATTCTCCTCCCCGACTTCCGCGCGATGGACGCCGGTGTGGCCGTGCTGGCACCGGCCCCGGGCAGGGTGATCGACGTCCAGGATGGACTCCCCGATCGGAACGTCACCCTGGATCCGGAGCGCCCCGGAAACGGAGTGGTGCTGGAGCACCCCAACGGCTTCGTGAGCATCTTTCTCCATCTCCGTCGCAACTCCGTGGCCGTGGAGGTCGGGGACGAGGTCGCAACCGGAGACACCCTGGGCTTCGTCGGGAGCTCCGGGAACTCCAACTGGCCCCACCTCCACTTCGAGACCGGGAGCCTGGACGCGGGGGAGGTCCGGGATCCGTGGGAAGGCCCGTGCGGGGCTGAGGTCTCTCTCTGGGAGGACCAGCTTCCCTACCAGATCGGATTCCGTCTGGTGGATGCGGGGTTGACGACGGCTTCGCCGGGGGACCGGACCACTCTTCTGAATCGTCCTCCAACCGTGGATTCCGTCGCCGTGACGCAGGATCGTCTTGCCTTCTGGACGATCCTGCACAACCCACGCAACCAACTCGCGGATTTCGAGGTCGTGGGCCCGGATGGAGAGATCCCGATTTCGAACAGGGTCGCGCTCCAGCCCTCTTTCAGCCTCAACTTCACCATCGTGAGCTTCCCCGTGGCGGGTGTGCTCACAACCCCGGGGCGCTGGACGGTCCGGTTCTCGGTGGGCGAAGAGGTGGGTGTCGAATTCGACCTCCACCTCGTGGCCGATCCAGGCGAGCCCACTTCACTTTCGGTGAGGGAGGGGAACCCGGGGGAGGCTCCCGCTGCCGCGATACAGGTGGACGGATGGACCGCCTCCGACGGTCCCTCGGCGGGGGACAGATCCCTGCGTATCCGTATCCCCATGCCGCGGTCGCCGGGCTCCTCGCGATAGCGGTTGCCGTCGCGCTCCTGCCTCCCTTGTGGGGAGGGGCAGCCCGTCTACTCTCCCTGCGCGCGAGCGAGCCTGCTCGTCGTTGTCGCCCGGTGGACTCCGAAGAGGCCGAATGCGATCCATGCCGCCGTGTAGAGCGTGATCCGCGCGAGCGCGAGCCCGATGGGACTGGGGTCCCCGGCGGCGAAGTCGAAGACGTGGCCGAGTGCGGCCTCGGGGAAGAGGAGTGCCCGAAGCAGAGGCGTCCCCACCGCCCCCCAGATCTCGCTGTCGGCCGCAAGATCACGTTCGAGGAGGAGGCCGCTGCTGTAGATGACCAGCGCCCCCAGTCCCGCACCGCGGTTCACCCAGGCCGAGAGCGCGAAGGTGATCGACGAGATGAGCACGACCGCGAGGAGAAGCCGGGGCAGCGAGAGGAGGATCAGCGTCGGCTCCAGCGACTCGGCGAAGTGGAGCGGAAGCGCCGCGGCGAGCACGAGGACGGTGACAAACGTCCCCCCGGCCAGAACCGCGTCGACGAGCCGGGCTGCATAGTAGCGCACCGGCGATCGGGGCTTCTGGAGCCAGAGCTGAACCGCGCCGCCCCTGAAATCACCGGCCACCACATCGGCGGTCAGGATTACGGATGAAACCGCCGTGGCGATCACCAGACTCGCACCGATCATCCCGACAACGGTGTCGGGTCGCGCACTCAGCATGAGCGCGTCGAGCGCGGCCAGAGAAACGACCAGGACCGTGAGCGACGTCGCGTGCGCCCCGAGGAGCAGGTGGGCACGCCGCCAGATGGGGATGAGCGTGCTCCTCATCGGTCATCCTCCCGAAAGTCGGCTTCGAGGTCGTCATCGGCACCACCGGGGTCCGCTCGTGGAAGATCCCGTTGGCGCACCTCGCCGTCCTCCATCATGAAGACCGAGTCGGCGAGGCGTGTCACCTCGTTCAGATCGTGGCTGGCGAGGAGGACCGTGACGCCCCGCTCGACCGTCCGGGTGATCTCGCCGCGCAACGCGATCCGGGACGGAGGATCGAGCGCCGAGAACGGCTCGTCGAGCAGCAGGACCTCGGGTTCGCCGATGAGCGCGTAGGCCAGCAGCAGCCGCTGCTTGAGCCCCTTCGAGCATCGCCTTGCCGGCCTGGCGATCGTCTGCGCATCGAACGCCCCACGCTCGACGGCGCGTGCGAACGCCTCTTGCCGACCTCCGGGCTCCACCGTCAGATCCACCCCGTGCCCGAGGATGTCTCCTACGGTCCATGAAGCCGGGAGAGAGATCGATTCGGGTACGCACCCGATCCCGTGACGCTCGCGGTACGCGCGCACGGGCAAACCGGCGATGGTGATCGTCCCGCGGTCGGGCCGTTGAAGCCCGATCAGCGACCGGAAGAGGGTTGTCTTGCCCACGCCGTTGCGTCCGATAATGGCGGTGACGGCGCCGGGCAGTGCCTCGAGTCCGACGCCCCGGAGCACGCTCTGGCGTCGCAGTCCCTTTCGGTATGATGCCCAGAGCTCTTCGATGCGTACCGCAGCGCCTCCGTCCGTCATCGGTCCTCCCGCTCGCTCAGCGGCCGGAGTGCAATCCGCGTGCCTTCCATATCGTCCCATCCGAGGAGGGCGAATCCATCCTGCACGAAAACGTATGGCGCAGCGGGCAGATCGAGCGCCACCTGTGAGCTGTCCGCTCCGCGCAGGAGCAGATGTCGGGCATCGGATCCGTCCGGCACGATCCCCCGATAATGGATCTCGCCGGTCCCGTCGGCGAAGATCCGGTCGAAGGGAGGCATCCGGGCCGGTATCTCGATCTCTCCGCCCGCCTCGCGCGCCCGCTGACGCAGGCGTTCCAGATTGCGCAACTCGGCGTCCGGGAGCGGGAGACGTTCGATCCAGTCGTGGCAGAGGGTGCCCACCGTGTCGGCGTCGAGCCCCAAGCGGGTCAGGCACCGATCTCCCGCGAGCCCGAAGACGATTTCGTGGCCGGACGACGCAAGCACCGGCAGGAAGTGAGGGTCGAGTGTACCCTGTTGTGTGATGTTGCGGGCGCTCACCGCCAGCACGCGCACGGGCCCTTCGAACGGTTGGAGGATGACCTTCGCCTCGAGACCCATCGCGCCGACGTCACACACGGCGAGGAGCACGATCCCCGCGGGTGTGGATGCGACCTGCGCTGTCCCGGGTGCGGGGCAGCCGCCTCGTGGGGCGGTCCGGTCGGCGAGATGGCGACCGTCGAGGTCGAAGAGGTGCAGCACGCCGCCGCGTTCCGCGATCACGAGGGTGTCGCCGTGGAGGGTGAGCGCCTGAGGATCCAGAAATTCGCCCGGACCCCGGCCACGGTGTCCGAAGGTGTGCACCTCCTCCCGGTCGGGATCGATTCGGTGGACCCGGGCTGCGCGTCGGTCGAGGACGAACCAGGCGCTTCCGTCCGATGTGGCATCCGTCACCGAGAGCACCTCGGTGTACAACCGTGCGTCCGCGGGTGCCTCCACGCCGCCGGACACGCCGCCGGCGTCTCGCTCGCGGCGCGCGCCCATGATCGTGATCGCGGTCCAGGCAAATGTGACGGCTCCGGCGATCGCCATCGCTATCGTCATCCAGTCTGCGCGATACGCTCGCATCGATTCAGGTTGTGACATGTACCAAACTGGTTGCTGGGGATGGGAGCCCGCACGCCGCACCACGCGGGCTCGGGAGCCACGCGTGGTGCGGCGCACTGTTCAACCACGTTTACGTGAACGGATTGATGAAGGCCGCCGTGCATGCGGCGACATCGACGGCAAACCACACGAACCGCGAGTAGCCGGAACCCTCGCCGTTCGTGGCGCGTTCGTCGGCCCGAGTCACCGCTTCCTCAAGACAGGCGTCGAATTCGTCCGAATGCGTCTGTCCGAAGATCGGACCCGGCCGCACCGCGCGGCCATGTGCTGTCACCCTACATGGCTCAGTCGGGCACTCCCATGGGCTTTTGAGGCGTCTTCGAAGAGGAGGAGCCTCACCGCCACGCCGCGGCCAGCGCCCGATCGAAGGTCCGGAGTTCGGTCACCTCGCGGCGGGTGCAGGAGGCGAGGTGGAGGAGATCCCTCGCGCCGAGTCCCGGGTGGTCTCGGGCGAGGAGCCGGGCGAGCCGCACATCCGCCTCCTCGACGCTCCACACCCGCTGAACGCAGCCGGCGACCAGCTCGAGCGCGGCGTCGAGCGTCTGCATGCGGCCCACGGGAAGGTAGGCGTGGAGCAGCTCCTGGAGCACTTCGGCGGAGGTGACGAGCGGCACCCCCGACTCGATCGACGATTCGAAGAACGTTCGGGCCTCATCCCGGAGCGGGTGCTCGCGCCCCACCGCGTAGATGAAGACGTTGGTGTCGACGAAGGTCACGTGACCTCGGTGCTCCCGCGCCTGGAGCGCTCGATGACGCTCCGATGCTCCGCCCACTCGGGCTCGCGGCCGGCGTCACCTTCGTCGCACGCCCCGAAGAACGCCCTCAACTCCTCGACCGTCTTGAAGCGGCGCGACTCGACCGCCGCCAGCTTCTCCTCGGCCGCCTCCCGGAGCCAGGCGCCCAGCGACTTGCCTTCCCGCTCGGCCTGGTCACCGTAGCGCGCCTTGTCCGCCTCGCGGACCAGGATGTGGATTCGGGTATCCATATCCGAGTATACCCATCATACCTGCACATGCACAAGTATCCTGTGCATGCAATTACGATGAGAGACGTTCCCGCGGGAACGCGGCGCGCGGCCTGCTCGCGAACCTTGCCAACGTTCCTTACCTTGTGCCCTCGGCAGGTTACGCTGACTCCGGCCGCGCCTTCCTGCCCGTCGCCGGAGCATGACCGCCGAACCCTCCCCGGGCCGGATTCCCCGGTCGCCACCTCAACCCACACCGTCCGATGCGCACACCCCAACTTGCTGGACTCACGCTCCTCCTTCTCGGGACCGCAGGCTGCCTCGAGCACACCTATACTTCAGGCGCAGGGGCTCCCGAGGGCCCCGTCGTCTACCGCTCGTGGCACAGCCACTGGTTGGGCGGTCTCATCGGGGAGAAGAACGTCACGGTCGAGGAACACTGCCCTTCGGGGAATGCGACGATCCACGACGAGCAGACCTTCCTGAACGGCCTCGTGACCGCCGTGACCTTCGGGATCTACGCACCCACCAGGGCGACGATCCGATGCGATGAAGGGACCGAGGTCAATCTGGAACTGACCGGGGGCGAGGTCGTGATGATTCTGGCGTCCCCGCGCTTCCTCGATCGGGTGGAAGCGGTGATTCCGGAACGACTTCCGGATGCCGAGCTGGGACAGCGCGCGCTCCTGGAAGAACGTCAGGAGTGACTCGGACGGGTGGGGCGAGCGAGTAGTCGATATCACGGCGTGCAGGTAGGCTCACCCCCCTCCCGCCACGACCCGGTACACCCTCCCGCCCAGATCGAGCACGTAGAGCTCGCCCGCCCCATCCTCCCCGAACGAGCTGATCGACCCCACCTCGGTGAGGAGCGTCTCGACATCGGTGACACTCCCGCCCGCGACCGTCAGCGCCCGCACGAAGCCCGCGCAGAAGTCCGCGAAGAGGTAGCGGCCCTGGAGCGCGGGAAGCGCGGAGCCGCGATAGACGAAGCCGCCCGTCACCGAGCACCCCCCGCCCGGGGCGTTGGCGTAGGTGTGCACGGGGAGGGTGAGCCCCGCGGTGTCGCAGCCTGAGGACTCGAAGCACTCCTCGCCCTCCATCACATTCCACCCGTAGTTCTCCCCGCCGGGGCTCGCGGCCGGCTGGCGGTTGATCTCCTCGCGGCGGTCCTGCCCGACGTCGCCGATCCAGAGGTCGCCGTTCTGGCGGTCGAAGCTGAAGCGCCACGGGTTGCGGAGCCCGTGGGCCCAGATCTCGTCGCGGGCGTCGGGATCGTCGACGAAGGGGTTGTCGGGCGGGATCGCGAAGGGCTCGGCCCCATCGACATCGAGGCGGAGGATCGAGCCCAGGAGCGTGCCCGTGTTCTGTCCGTTCCCCAGCGGGTCGCCGCCGCTCCCCCCATCTCCGAGCGCCACGTAGAGGAAGCCGTCCGGGCCGAAGGCGATCTGCCCGCCGTTGTGGTTCGAGAAGGGCTGTCCGAGCGCGAGGAGCACCGTCTCGGAGGCGGGGTCGGCCACGTCGGGATCTCCGGTCACCGTGAAGCGACTGAGGCGGGTGTCGCCCGAGGTGTTCGTGTAGTGGACGAAGAGCTCGCCGTTGGCGGCGTGGTCGGGGTGGAAGGCGAGAGCGAAGAGCCCCCGCTCGCCCCCCGTGCCCACCCGGTCGCGGAGATCAAGGAAGGGGGTCTGCGCCACCGCCCCGCCCTCCACGACGCGGATGACGCCGGTCTGCTCGACCACGAAGAGCGGCGAGGTCTCTCCGGGGCGCGTGGTGAGGTGCACCGGGGAGGAGAATCCGTCCGCCACGAGCGCGAGCTCGACGAGCTCGCCCGCGGGATCGGGGGGGGCGGGGGGATCGTCGCCGGGTGCGGGCGTGGTGGGGAAGTCGGAGTCGCCGCAGGCGGCCAGGAGGAGGACGCCCGCGAGGGCCGTCACACCGGCGGAGGTCATCGCGAGGGGCGGAGAGGAGGGCATCGATCCCGGACTCGTGGGTGGCGTGCGTCTCCCTCCTACCCACCTTGGGCTGCGTCCGGTCCACGGCGCGCACTCTGGTGCGGGCCCCGATGTACGCGCTCACGGCGATCACGGACCGAATCGCGGAATCCTTCCCGAAAGGGGTCCACCACCAGCACGCCCCCGTACCACCGCTCGTGCTGGAAGTCCTCCGAGTAGAGGATCCCCAATTCGTGGACTTCGGCCGTGGCCCAGATATGGGCGTCCCAGAGCGAGAGTCCGTAGGCGGCCATCCCCTGCAGCGCCGTTCGTACGACGCGGTCGTCCGGGTAGATCACCGGAAACTGCCGGAGAAGGTCCTCGGCTTCCAGGCGGGCTACCGCGGGGTCGAGGATCGTCGTTCCGTCCCGTTGCGGGCGCGTGGTGGCTGCAACGAACTCGAGCACCGTCTGGTGGGCCAGTCGAACGCCGTCGGTGGCGACGCCTTCGCGAAGGAGGGTGTCGGCGGCTGCCTGCTTGGCGGGAAAGCGGTCGTCGAATCGGTAGACGACGACGTTCGTGTCAGCGAGTGCGGCCACGCGCGTACAGCTCGTCCCGGGTCCACCCCCGCTCCGCGGCCGCGACCTCGCCGGGCTTCTCCTCCCGGCCGGTCGTGCGCCGCTCCCGACGCTCGGTTGCGCGGTCGAAGAGCGCGAGGCGCTCGGAGGGACCGAGGCGTGTGATTGCAGATGCCCCGGGTGGCACCACCCGGATTTCGTCGCCGGCCGGCACCCAGCGGATCTCGTCTCCGGGGCCGATGGCGTAGCGATCCGCCACCTCCTTGGGGATCGTCACCTGGCGCTTGCTCGTCACCTTGCTCATGTCCTTACAATAACAAGGAGCAGCGCCTTGCGACAGGCGTCGAGGGCGTGCTCCCTCCCTCCCTTCCTCCCCCTCACCTCCCCGTGGCGAGACCCCGCGCCTCCCCCGGCGAGACGGCGCGCTCGGAGGCCGGATGCGCGGCCGGGTCGGTCTCGGCCAGCGGCGCGCCGGCGAGGGCGGCCTGGCCGAGGCGCGCGAAGTTGATCGCGTGGCCGAGGATGCGCATCGCCTCCTGCGGGGCGTGGAACCCCATCGAGTTCTCGGCCTCGATGAAGTCGGCGAGGAATTGCGCGCGGCGCTGGTAGTCGCGGGCGAGCGCGAGGCGCTCGGCGAGCTCCGGCACCGGGTTCGCGCCGGCACCCCCCGCGTCCGTCGCACTCCCCGCCGCATCCGCGCCCCCCTCCGCCGCGTCCCCGATCGCGCGGGTGAGCTGCAGCGCCGCGTCGATCGCCACATTCCGGAGCTCGAAGGTGCGGTCCTGGATCTCGAAGACCCGCTCGCGCAGCTCCGCTTCCGGCCAGGTGTGACACGTCTGGCACGCGTTGTTCAGGTTGAGCACGGGGCTCCGCACCCAGTGATCGCTGATCTTCATCGCGCCCGTGCGCTTGAAGGGCATGTGACAGTCGGCGCACGCCACCCCGCTCCGCGCGTGGATCCCCTGGCTGAAGAGCTCGAACTCGGGGTGCTGCGCCTTGAGCGCCGGCGCGCCGCTCACGGCGTGCGTCCAGTCGACGTGACCGTTTTCCTGGTAGACGGCGAGGATGCTGTCGGCCCGGAGCCCTCGCTGCCACGGATAGACGAGCCGCTTCTCGTCTCCCTCGAAGTAGTACTCGACGTGGCACTGCCCGCAGACGAAGGAGCGCATCTCCTGCCGCGAGGCGTCGGCATTCACGTCGTAGTCGTCGATCCCCTCGAGCGCCTTCACCTCGCGGATCCCGTTGAGGAACCCGGGCCGGGTCACGCGCAGCGCCATCGTCGTCGGCTCGTGGCAGTCGATGCACGAGACGGGGTGTTCGGCGAGCGCGGCCGCCTCGGCGTACGGCATCGGGTTGGCGCGCTCCCACCCGAGCATCAGATCGCCGTCGCCCAGCCGCGTGTACGGCACGTAGACCGAGGCGTGGCAGTGCAGGCAGGTGCCCGGCTGCGGCGCCACATTCTGGCGTTCGGTGAAGATCTGATCGCTGAGCATGTAGGCGTGCCCGCGCTCTTCGCGGAAGTCTTCGGCGAAGGCGTAGCCCGCCCAGAACTCGCGCAGCCTCGGGTCCTCCTCGAGGCGCGAGAAGGAGACCGAATCGCGCGGGTCGGAGGCGGTCGGGTGGCGGGGCATCGCCTCGCTCCCGCCGTAGCGCGTGCGCGTCATGTCGACGGTGCGCAGGTAGTCGTCGTACTGCAGAGGGAAGTTCTGGCCCCAGACCGCGGGATCGGTGGTCGAGTCGGTCAGCTCCACCACCCGGTAGAAGGGGGTCCGGGCCTCCTGCTGCCGCTCGAAGATATTCGTGAGGAGGGCGGCGAGCGCGAGGGTGGCGAGCGCGGCCGTCACCGTCGCGACCACGAGGGTGCGGGCGCGGAAGTGGAGCGGCACGGGGGTGGGGGTGTCGGGATCGATCATCGGTGGAACTCCGGAAGCGACGGTGGGGCGGGGTGCAGGCTCATCGGACCCGGTGCCCCACGTAGCGGTGGCAGCGCGTGCAGGTCAGCGGGTCGGTGTCGGGGGCGGCGGTGTGCGCGGCCGTCGCCGGGTGCTCGATCGCGTCGGTGATCGCCGTGTGACAGTAGCGGCACGCCTCTTCGGTCACCTCGTGATTGGCCTCGGTGATGCGCAGCGGGTCGGGGTAGGTCCCGGTGGTGAAGTAGAAGGAGTGCCAGAAGCCGTTCTTCGCCTTTACCGCGTACTTCCGCATCAGGGTGTGCGGAGTGTGGCAGTCGTTGCACGTCGCGACGCTCTTGTGGCTCGACTTGTTCCACGCGTCGAGGTGCTCGGTCATGATGTGACAGTTGCCGCACACCTCGGGGTCGTTGCTCAGGTAGGAGTGCCCCTTGGCGTAGATGAAGGTGAAGCCTCCGAGGCCGACGAGCCCGCCCACCAGGATCACGGCCACAAGGGGGAGCCATCGGGGCACCGGTCAACCTCTTCTGTGGATGGATGAAGGAGGACGAGTGTCAGCGCCTGAAGAGCGCGACCTCTCCCACGAGCGCCCCGGGCGCGGCGGCGGAGGAGAGGAAGAGCCGTCGCGGGTGCGAGCTGTACTTCAGGCTGAAGGTCGCGAGGAGGTCGAGGCGTCGGTCGCCGTCGAGGTCCCCGGCCCAGTGAAGGTCGAAGTGCGGCCCATCGCACGAGAAGGGCTCCATCGCGGGGGTGAAGAGCACCTGGGACCGCTCGCCATCGCTCAGCGTCACGGTGGCGTCGCATGCGTCGGGGTCCTCGGCGCTCACGATGAACGTGTACGGTGTCGATGCCATCGGGAGATCTACACTCGACCCTCCCGAATAGGTCGATTCCGTCTGCCGCAGCACCGTCTCGGCCGGCCCGGGACGTATCTGCGGTACGCCGACGAGGAGTAGCAGCGGGGTGGCCGGCTCGACGACATACGTATGCCCGCCCAGCTCCTCCCCCTCGCGGCGCTCCCAGCGGACCTCGACCTCCTGCAGCCAGGAGGTGTCGGCGTCCGCGTAGAGGCCCATCCATCTCTCTCCCGCCGGGATCGAGGGCGGGTCGCCGTAATGCTCCTCGCCGATGTCCTCCGCCGGGAGCACGACCGGAAGCACGAGAGGTACCGCCTGAGCGCGGAGGGGGAGGGGAATCGCGAGGAGGAGAACGGCCCATCTCCGATGTCGCCCGCCCGGCGTCAGGATCCGTGCAGTCGGCTCTCGTCCCGAACGGCGTCTGGCCTGTCCACTCATGCGCGCGAGTTCCGGATCGAGGGGGGAGAATGTGGAAAAGCTGACGTTTCCCCCGGCGGGGAGCAAGCACCACGGACGAAGGGAATCCGCCGGCTCACCTTCATGCGGGAGGGCGTCAGGGGACGTTCCCGCGGAAACGCGGGGGCGGGAAGATGTCGCTGTGGGCGGAACAGCGCGGCGAGCGGGACGGCGATGGTGATGCGCCCCGATCCCGGAGGTCATCCCGACCACGGCGACCTCCGCCTCCTACGGCGCCCGCACCTCCGTGCACACCCCCGGCGCCCCGGCGATCCGCTCGTCGAGCGTCACCACGGGGCACTCGAGCGCTTCGGCGAGCGCGACGTAGGCCGCGTCGTACGCCGTGAGGTTGTGGCGAAGCTGCCAGATCCGGGGGAGGAGCGGGTCGATCCGGTGCCGGTCGATCGGGGTGTCCTGGAGGATCTCGAGGAGCGCCCTGCCGTGCTCTTCGTCGAGGCTCCCGGAATGGACGAGACGCCGAAGGACCTGCGCGACCTCGACATCGAGGAGCGCGGGCGCGTGGGCCGGGCCTGCCGTGTCGAGGAGTCGGCCGACGCGCGCCCCGGTCGGGGTGTCGAGGAGAAACTCGAGGACCGCCGAAGCGTCGACGACGATCACCGGGCGTCCCGCTCCTCCCGCACCATCGCCGCCGGAGTCCGCTCCGTCTCGACCGTCGGGAGGAGACGGATCCGCGCCGCCAGCTCGCTCGCGGTCGGTCGCGCGATCTCCCGCTCGAGCGCGCGCCGCGCGAAGTCCGAGAGCGACACCCCCTCGAGGGCGGCCCGCGACTTCGCGGCCCGGTGGAGGTCGTCGGGGACGTTGCGGATCTGGATCATGATGGACATGTGAATATGATAATGTCATGTGAATCACATGTACATGGAGGTACCGACGGGAAGAAGAGGGCGCGCGCCTCCGGGAGTTTGCCGACCGACCGGGGCCCAACATGGCCCTCCTGTACGGTCGGCGGCGAGTCGGGAAGACCTGGCTCCTGACGAATCTCTGGGACGACGGTCGCGCCTTCTACTTCACCGCCTCGGCGGTGACGCCGGAGCAGAACCGTCGACGGCTGGTGTCCGAGGTCGCCGCGTGGACCGGCGACACACTCCACGCCGAGGACTACCCGACGTGGCGCACGGTCTTCCGGCTTCTTCTGGCGCTCAAGCCTGAGCGACCGATCGTTCTGATTCTTGACGAGTTCCAGTATTTCGGTGCGAACGACGAGGATCTGCACGCCGTCACCTCGGAACTGAATGCCGCGTGGGAAGGGATGCGCTCTTCCGACCGACCGCTCCTCCTGGTCCTCTCGGGCTCCGCCACCCGGACTCTGAGCGCCCTGGATTCCGGGAGCGCGCCGCTCTACGGACGCCTCTCCTGGAAGGCCCGGTTGGAGCCCTTCGACTACTGGAACGCGGCGAAGATGGCTCCCTTCGAAGAGCTGCGGGATCGCGCGCGTGTCTGGGGAATCTTCGGTGGCGTGCCCCGCTACCTCGCGCCGATCGATCCCTCGCGCGCGCTCGGGCGGAATGTGGCGGATCTCGTGCTCTCGCCCCACGGGGAGGTTCGCCTCCAGGTCGAGACCGCCATCCACCAGGAGCAGGGGCTTCGGGAGACGACCCAATACCTCGGGATCCTCGACGCGATCGGTGCCGGGCGCACCGAACTCTCCGAGATCGCGGGACGTGCCGGTCTCGACCACGACACCGGATTCCGGACCAAGGTCGAGCGCCTCGTGGATCTCGGATACGCGACGAAGGGTCGCCGCTTCGCCGCCACCACGACCTCCCCCTGGCGATATCGGCTCGCCGACCCGGCCTTCACCTTTCATCACACCTTCGTGTCGCGTCTGGAGACGGCGCTCGAGGTCCACCCACCGCTGCAGGTGTGGAAGGCGAGCGTCCGACCGCACCTCGACACCTACATGGGGCACCTCTTCGAGCGGATCGTCGAGCAGGCGTACTACCGTCTGGCGGCCGAGCACAACCTCCCGCTCGTGCAGGAGTGGGGGCGATGGGAAGGGACCGACCGCTCTCGCCGGAGTCTCGAGATGGACCTCGTCACCCGGCTTACCAGCGGAGGGATGCTCACCGGGTCCATCAAGTGGACTCGGCGACCCGTCGGGGTCGGAGTGCACCGGGATCACCTCCGCGACCTGACCCGGCTCGCCGACTCCGGCCACCGCTGGGCGCACGAGGCGCTCGAAGGCGACTCGATCCTTCTGTACGCCTCGGCGGGCGGATTCCGGGACGACTTCCGGGAGCGGGCGTAGGCGGACGGGGTGCGCGTCGTGTGCTGGTCGCTGGAGGAGATCTACTGAGGGCGCGCGTCGACGGGATTGACGTCGAATGCCTGTATCTCTGATATCCAGACATCCATCAGGAGGTGCCATGTCCGTCAAGGAATCGAGCAGGATCGGCAAGCGGGGGACCCTCGTGATTCCAGCCCGGCTTCGGCGGAAGTTCGGGATCGAGGAGGGATCCGAGGTCATCACGGAGGAGTACGAAGAGGCCGTCACGGAGGTGCGCGCGTTCGGCCTGGACCCCGATGAGATCCCCCATCACCGTCCGACAGACGACTGAAGGTGGGCGACCGACTCTTTCTCGATGCCAACGTCCTCTTTTCTGCAGCCTGGCGGGAGTCCGCGGGGATCCAGCGTCTCTGGGACCTCCCGCGGGCGGAACTTCTGACCTCGGCCTACGCGGTCGAGGAGGCCCGGCGGAACGTG
This sequence comes from Longimicrobiales bacterium, assembly GCA_032250675.1. Classification (GTDB taxonomy): domain Bacteria; phylum Gemmatimonadota; class Gemmatimonadetes; order Longimicrobiales; family Gaopeijiaceae; genus Gaopeijia. The sequence continues at coordinate 13,438 of JAVVEY010000034.1, forward strand.
ACGACCTCCGCCCGGAGGATGCGTCTGGATGCTCTCCTCGAGGCGGTGGACGTCCGGCCCGCCAGTATGCTGCCAGACTCCCTCCGTGGTGAGGTGGAGCTTCCCGACAAGGACTGGCCGATCCTGAGCGGAGCCGTCCTCTCCGGGGCTACCCATCTCATCACCGGAGATCTTCGCGATTTTGGAGCCTGGTTCGGCGCGACGATCCTGGGCGTGCGCATCCTTCCCTCCGCCGACTACCTTCGCTCGAGCGAGGAGGAGGAAGGATGAGACGCCGATCCGCCGGACAGCGCCGCTCGCGCCTGGAGGAGGATTTTACTGCAGCGAGATCCGGTACCGCACCACCCGCTGGAGGCCCATGTCGTCTTCCGCCACTCCGAAGATCATCTCGCCGACGATTTCAGCAGAGTGCAGCGTGGTCGGCAACCGAACCAGACCCAGACGCTCTCCGTCGCTGGTGAAGACATCCCATTCGTTGGATCCGAGCCCGTTCGCAACAAGGTCACCCAGACTCTCCGGACGCATCTGAGCTGGAGCGGCCGGCCGCTGCACCCACAGCGTCGATTCAGGGCCCTCCATCAGCGCGGTCATCGTCAGCGGCGCCCCGACTTCCACGGGGATCTGAGCCGCGAGCGCCTCCGGCACCCCTCTGGCTTTCTGGCGTTGCGCCCATACCTCGCGTGCGGAGGCTTCGAACGCTTCCGTGGCCTCCGACGGTTGCCAGCCCGAGTATGTGAAGCGACGCAGCGGAGTCCCATCGCGGTCGGTCACCGTGACGGAGGTGCCCTGCGCGTTCGCGATGGCGAAGCCGCCGCTCCGCAGCGGTGTCCAGAGAGGAACCGGCAGAAAGAGGTAGGTGATGCCGAGTCCGTCCCGGGTGTGGGTGGGCTCGGGTGAAGTATAGGAGAATTTCAGCACGGGCCGGACACGCTCACCGTCGAAGGAATAGTCGAACAGTTGATCCGATGACGGTGTCCAGAAACGTCCGACGATCGAGTCGTCAGGGTGTCGTTTCCACTTCACCAGAGTCCCCGGTACGTCGGGAGTCAGGGCGCTGGTACCCAGGAGGACGCCCTCGAGGGTGAAGGAGGTCAGCCTGGAGTCTCCCTCTCGTACCAGTATCCGAGCGTCCGGAGTGACGACCAGATCGAAGAGGGCGACACCGAATTCTCCTGGCCCCTCGCCCGGTCCACCCACGGCGAACTCCTGGGCACCGGACGCATCGAAGGAGAGGACGCGCCTGTTGGCTCCGTCCAGCACCACCACCCCGCCGTCGGCCAGGCCCGCGACATCGACAACCCTCGCGAATCCATCCGCCTCGGGTCCCGAAGGCGGCAGAAATGTGGTTTCCTCGACCGCCGTCCAGGCGGTCGCCGTGGACCACGAGCCTGCGTCATCGTTCACGACCATGAGAATTCCGTTGTCCGGCGATGGGCCCCGGGTCGCACCCGGGGCAGCCCGAGACCCGGGTCGCACCCGGCCGAGCCGATCGCCCGCGCCTCGGCCCGCACCGCGGGAGGCGTGACGTCAACTGACACTTCGAGGGCTCTGCTTTCGTGGGAGGTCTCGTAGCGGCAATTATTGTCGATAATGTGACACGATCCGGGCGTCAGCTTCGACGGAAGGCAGTTGACCACAATATTTGACGCCAAGTGACAACCAGGATTCCCGGACACCCGTTCGGGGTCAGTTTGCGTCCCGGATGCCGCGATGGCGCGTCCATTCACGACAACACGGGGTCGTGCCATGAGGTGTTCGTCCTCTGATGGGTAGACGTGGCTGCCAGAGCACACGACGCGGCTCGCGTGCAGTATGCCGGTCCGCAGATCCAATGTTGGTGCCCCGCACTCGTCACGCCACCTTTGTCTTTTCACTGGACGTGCGAAGGTGTCACCCCGTGTTCGCGGAATTC
>JAVVEY010000034.1:15449-25588 GCA_032250675.1 Longimicrobiales bacterium
TTCCCTGAAGGGATTTCCCTGAAGGTCGTCTCACCCGATTCTGTCGAGGACACGTGAATCTCACGCTCGGGGTACTCGTTGCCGCCGGCGCCTGCGGGCTGGTGCTGCGCGCAGCCCGCATCCATCGAGATCGGGAGATCGTGACACAGCTGCGCCACGACTGGGGCCGTGCGCGGTGGCAGGACTCGGATCTGGACTGGACGCTTCAATCCGAAGCCTGGATCGAGAGTCGGACCGATTCGGACCGGGTCGCTGGAGTCGACGCGCAGACCTGGTCGGATCTCGATCTGGATGAAGTCGTCTCCGCGGTCGATCGGACGCGAACGGGCCTGGGGCGCCAGGCGCTGTACCGCAGGCTCCGCTCCGGGGCATCGTGGTCCGCGTCTACACACCTCGAGACGCTCGTCGGACGATTCGGGAGCGACGCCCGGTTCCGCGAGCGCACCGGAGCGTGCCTCGCTGCCGCGGGCCGCGCGCTCGGATCCGGATTCTGGGTCATCACACGACCCGGGTTGATTCCGCGCGCGTGGTGGTATTGGTGTTTCCCGATCCTCTCGCTGGCCATGGGGGTCAGCATCGTCGTCATTCCCCTTGATCCACGGGCGGTTCTCCCGGCTCTGGTTCTCGCGGTGGTCAACATCTTCGTTCGCGTCGCGACCTCCTGGCGATTGCCGGGTGTGCTCACGCCGATGAGGCAACTCAACCCACTGATCGGTACGGCCAACTGCCTCTCCCGATCGTTGAGGGACGCCGGGCTCGAAGCTCCGTCGATCGATGAGGATCTGGCGCGCCTCCGATCGCTCCGCCGGGTGGCCCGGTGGGTCAGCCGCGATCCGACGACGTCCGGTGAGCTCATTGCGAGCGGATGGGAGTACCTGAATATCGTGTTCCTCCTCGACGCCAACGCGCTCCTCTTCACCTCACGTCGCATGGAGGAACTCGCGTCGGTGCTCGAACGCGTCGCGACCTGGGTGGGGGAGGTCGACGTCGCCTTCTCCGTCGCGTCTCTCCGGGCCGAACCGGAATCGTGGTGCATCCCGGAACCATCCGTCGGCCCCTCGACCCGGATCCGGGGTGTGTGGCACCCGCTCGTCGAGAGTCCCGTGCCGAATGACGCGGATCTGGAACCCGGCACCGGCATCGTCATCTCGGGGGCGAACATGTCGGGGAAGAGCACCTACCTGCGTACGATCGGCGTGGCGGCCGTGCTCGCGCACGGCGTGCACACATCTCCCGCTACCTCGTGGGACGGTCCCACATATCGGGTGCGAAGCCTCATGGGGCGAAGCGACGACCTCCTCGCCGGAAAGAGCTACTACCAGGTCGAGGTCGACGGAATCGTGGCGCTTCTGCGAGAGGCGGAAGGCGAGCAGCCGACCCTCTTCCTCCTGGACGAGATTCTTCGCGGGACCAATACGACCGAACGTCTTGCGACGGGAGAGGCGGTCCTCAGGGCATTCCTCGAAGGGCGATCGGGGCGGACACCGCACATCGTTGCGGTCGCCACGCACGATGGAGAGCTCGTGGCGCGGCTGTCGGACCTCTACACACCGTGGCATTTTCGCGAGACGGTCGAACCGGGAGGTCTCCACTTCGACTTCATGCGACGGGCCGGCCCGGCGACCACGCGCACCGCGATCGCCCTCCTCGAGGCTTCCGGCGCGCCGGCGGGTGTCGTGGATGCGGCGCGCGAGAGGGCCCGTCAGATCGACGAAACCTCCCATCGCTGACTTCGTCGCCTGACCTCGCTCGGCACGGAAGGTGCACCCCGCGTGTAGAGAACCGATGGAGTCCACACAGCTGACGGCATCCCGATGCCGCATCGGCGCAGGGAGCGCAGGAGGAGACGATGTCGACGAAGAAGAAGGTGCTGCTCGCGGTGGGGATCCCGGTGGGGGTCGTGTTCGCCGCGCTCCTGATCGTTCCGCTCCTCTTCAAGGACGAGATCAACTCGCGCGCCCACTCGGCGCTCGACGAGGCGCTCGACGCCCAGGTCGTCTGGAGCGGGATCGGGCTGAGCTTCATCCGGAGCTTCCCGAACCTCACCCTCTCTCTCCGCGATCTCGATGTCGTGGGCAGCGGGGCCTTCGAGGGCGACACCCTCGCCACGATGGGGAGCTTCCGCCTGGTGCTCGATCTGGGGAGTGTGATCGGAAGCCTCCGCGGGACGGGGCCGCTCGAGCTTCGATCGATCCGGCTCGACGAGCCGGTCGTGCACCTGCGGGTCCTCGAGGATGGGACGGCGAACTGGGATATCGTGCGGAGCGCGGCGGAGGCCGCTGATGCCGAGGAGGGTGGCGCCGCGGGGGCCGCCGCGGCTGGGGACACCTCCGGCGGGATGGGTGTGGCGCTCCGGAACTTCACGATCTCCGACGGGCAACTCGTCGTCGAGAACGAGGTGTCGGGGCTCTTCGCCTCCTTCGAGGGGATCGACCACACGCTGAGCGGTGACTTCTCGCAGAGCAGCCTCGTCGCGAAGAGCGACCTGCGTGCGGAGCGGGCGACACTGCGCTTCGCGGGCACGCCATACCTGGCCGGCGTGGCGCTCGGCTTCGAGGCGGAGGTGGACGCCGATCTGGCCGGGAAGCGCTTCGCCTTTCGCGACAATGAGCTCCGGCTGAACGACCTCGCGCTCCGCTTCTCGGGCGAGGCCGACGCCTCCGGGGACGACCTCGCGCTCGACCTCGCCTTCGAGGCTCCGCGCACCGAGTTCCGCCAGATCCTCTCGCTCGTTCCGGCGCTCTACGCCCAGGACTTCCGCGACCTCGAGGCGGAGGGCAGCTTCGCCGTCGAGGGCGAGGTGCGCGGCACGATGCGCGAGGGTGCGCTCCCCTCCTTCCGGATCGCGGCCCAGGTCGACGACGGGAGCTTCCGCTACCCCGACCTCCCCCTCGGAACACGGGGGATCGGCCTCGACCTCACCGTCGAGAACCCCGGTGGGCCGGCCGACGCCACCGTGGTGCGGCTGGAGCGCTTCGGGATGACGATCGGCGAGCGGAGCCTCGACGCCTCGCTCACCCTTCGCACCCCGGTGTCGGATCCGGATGTGGACGCGCGCGCCGAGGGTTCGCTCGACCTCGCCGACCTCGCGCGCACCGTCCACCTCGAGGCGATCGAGGAGCTCACCGGGGTGCTCACCGCGGACTTCGCGATCCGCGCCCGCCTCTCCGACATCGAGGCCCGGCGCTACGAGCGCGTGGCCGCGAGCGGAACCCTCTCGGCGCGCGACGTCGCGGTCCGGGGCGACGCGCTCCAGCGGCCCGTCGTCGTCGAGGAGGCCACCCTCGAGCTCTCGCCGCGCGCGGCGAATCTGCGCTCCTTTCGCGCGCAGCTAGGGAGCAGTGATCTCCAGGCGAGCGCGCGCCTCGACAACGTCCTCGGGTACCTCCTCCGCGACGATGTGCTCGTCGGGAGCGGGAGCTTCACCTCGGAGCACTTCGTCCTCGACGAATGGCGCTCGGACGACCCGTCGCGCGAGGTGATCCCCGTTCCGGCCGGGCTCGACTTCACCCTCGACGGCACGGTGGAGCGCCTCGATATGGGTGCGCTGCAGATGGCCGACGCCCGGGGCACCCTCCGCGTGGCCGATCAGCGCGTGACGCTCGAGAATCTGGACTTCACCACCCTCGGCGGGCGGATCGGGATGACCGGATTCTACGAGACCTCCGACCCCGAGCGCCCGACCTTCAACTTCGCCATGACGATGGACAGCCTCGACATCGGCCTGGCGTCGTCGGCGTCCCCCACGCTGCGCGCCGTGGCGCCGGTCGCGCGCTACGCCCAGGGGCTCTTCTCCGCCCGGATGGAGCTGGACGGCGCGCTCGGCAGCGACATGACGCCGCTCCTCAACGCGCTCGCGGGCGCCGGCTCCTTCGAGACCTCGTCGATCCGTGTGGAGGGCTTTCCCGCCTTCGAGAAGCTCTCCGAGACGCTCTCCCTCCCCCTCCTCTCGAGCCCGACGATGACCGCGATCCGCTCGGCGGTGGAGATCCGCGACGGCCGGGTGCATCTGAGCCCCTTCCAGGTGGGCGTGGGGGGCGTCGAGATGACGGTCTCCGGCTCGAACGGACTCGATCAGACGCTCGACTACAATCTCGGGCTCTCGCTCCCGAGCACGGGGATCGGGGACGCCGCCGGGCAGGCGCTCCAGGGGCTCGCCGACCGCGCCGGGGGGCTCGGCCTCCCGACCTCCGGGCTCGTGCGGCTCGGCGTCAATGTGCAGGGGTCGGTCGAGGATCCCACGCTGAATGTGGGACTCGCCGGGGGCGCTCCCTCGGCCGGGGAGGGCGCCCGCCAGGCGGTCGACCAGGCGGTCGAGCAGGCCGTCGGGGGGGCCGTCGAAGGGGTCACCGAGCGCCCCGCCGAGGAGGCTCGCGCGCGCGCCGACAGCATCATCGCGTCCGCCGAGGCGACCGCCGAGCGGATCCGCGCCGAAGCGCGCACCGTAGCCGACGGGATCCGTGCCGAGGGCGACCGCCGGGCCGAAGAGGTGCTCGCCCAGGCGACCAACCCGCTCGCCCGCCGGGCCGCGCAGCCGGTGGCCGATCGGATCCGCCGCGAGGCGGACGAGCGGGCCGACCAGGTCGAGCGCGAGGCGGACGAGCGGGCCGAGGCGCTCCTGGCGGAGGCGCGGGCGAAGGCGGCGGAGGTGCGGGGGGGTGGGGGTGCGGAGGAGGACGATCTGCCGTAGCGCTCCAGCGGTCGGCCGCAGGTCGAGTCAGAGCCGTTTCACGAGGGAGTCGTAATCGTTGTGGTTTCCAATCCAGAACCAGACCCATGTGTCGTCATCCCGAAACGCCGCAGTGGTACGTGACGTCATCGAGGCTGGGTTCGCAGGGGTCTCGTGGACCCTTCGCGGAATTCGTCCAGAGCCTCGTCGGCCAGTCGGCCCAGAGCGTCCTGAGACGTCGCGAGCCGCTCCTCCCAATTGCGCTCGGCCTCGAGTTCGGCCAGAAGTACGGAGGCCAGGGCGTCTTGCGCTTCAACTGGTAGTTTTGCGGCCTCGCGGAAAGCTTTCTCCAGGAGATCGGTCATCGATGCAACTCCGGAATCGTGTGGATGACTCATTACGATACCCCGATACCCCGAAGCTCCGCCGGGTGCTCCCGGCGTGTGCCGAGTCATGTGGGCACGACTCAAGATCGACACCCGAGCACGACTTCATCACCTGAACCCGGGGACATTCCGTGGACGAGGGCGAAATGGGCGAGCGCATTCTGGATACGGAGGACCGCTTCTTCACGATCTCACTCGACATGCTCTGCATCCTCGAGTTCGATGGTTCCTTCAGGCGCCTGAATCCGGCCTGGGAGAGGACGCTCGGGTTCACGATCGAGGAGTTGATGTCGAAGCCCTTCATCGAATTCGTGCACCCCGATGACCGTGAGAAGACGCTCGGACAGAATCGACAGGTCCGAGTCGGGGGCCATGCCATATCGTTCGAGAATCGCTACCTCTGCAAGGATGGCTCCTTCAGATGGCTGCTGTGGAATGCGGCGCCGGATTCCGAGCACCAGGTCATCTATTCCGTCGCGCGCGACATCACCCAACTGAAGCGGGTGATGGAGGAACGAGAAGCCCTGGTGCGGAGCCTGCAGCACTCCCTCGCCGAGGTCAGGACACTGAAGGGGATCCTGCCGATCTGTTCCTACTGCAGGCGGATTCGGGATGACGAGAATTACTGGCAGAACGTGGAAACGTACATTTCACAACAGACGCACAGCAAGTTCAGCCACGGAATCTGCCCGTCCTGCTACGAGAATGAAGTGGTGCCGCAGCTCGAGGCGATGCGTGATTAGGAGGCGGTCGTGCGGTTCCCGGCAGGGGGCGCCAGGGAGAGTGGACGGCTGAAACTCACAGGACGCGGTCGCGGCTCGTGACGTCATGGAGCGCACCGGGGTCGGCTACGACGCAGCCGAGGTCCACGCATACCTCGTGGATCCCCCCGGGACGAGGCCCGTGATCAGCGCGCCGTAACCCCGCCCGCCACCCGGCTCAGCAGCGCCTCCAGCGCCTCCCGATCGAGCACCTCCTCCCCGCGAAGAATCACCGTGGAGAGCGACCGGGTGGCCGAGATCTCCTCCAGCGGGTTCCGGTCGAGAAGCACGAGGTCGGCCCGGTATCCCGGCGCGATTCGCCCCACCTCGTCGCCCACCCCCATGAAGTCGGCGGGGGCGGAGGTGGCGGAGCGGAGCGCCTCGGCGGGGGTCAGCCCCGCTTCCACCAGCGCCGCGAGCTCGGCGTGGAGGGCGAAGCCGGGGTAGGTGAAGGAGTTGAAGGGCCCGGCGTCCGAGCCCGCGAGGATCGTCACCCCGGCCGCATGCATCGGCTCGACCATCGCGGCCATCACCTCCCGGAGCCGCCGGTTGTTCGCCCGGACCTCGGGCGGGGAGCGCCGCGCGCTCGCCACCCGGCCGGCGTACGTCTCACGGATCCCCTCGGGGATGTACGCCAGCTCCGGATCACTCGCGTGATCGACCTCCTCCACATGGGAGAGGACGTCGCCGATGTGGAGGGTGGGGAGCACCACGGTGCCCCGCTCGGCCATCGCGGTGAAGACCCGCGCCTCGCGCTCCGGGTCCGGGGCGTCGAGCATCGTCCAGAAGGCGCCCCAGAAGCCGAGCTCGCCGGCGCGCACGCGGCGGGTGACCTCGTCGCGGTTCGCGCGCGTTCCCTTGAAGAGGTAGTAGAGGTGCTCGGTCCCGTCGAAGCCGGCCTCGACCGCCTCCAGGAAGTCGACGCCGAGCGGCATGTGGCCGGTGACGGTGAGTCCCCGAGTCTCGGCCTCACGCACCGCCGCCATGAAGACCTCCGCCGACATCGACCCGTCGTAGAGCTTCACGTAGTCGACCCCCAGCGCCTCGAGCGAGTCGAGGGCGGCGGGCACCTCTGCGGGGTCCGCCAGCGCGATCGAGCCCTCCCAGCTCGGACGCGGCCCGTCGAGCTTCGGCCCCGAGAGGTAGATCCGCGGGCCCGGGAGGTGCCCCTCGGCGATCGAGTCGCGCCACGCCATCAGCGCGCCGGTCAGGTCGCCGCCGGCGTCCCGCACCGTGGTGATCCCATTTGCCGGGTAGAGGGGGAGGAGCGCCCGGTTCTCCGCGAGGAGCGCTTCGCCGCCCCGGAAGTGCACATGGGCGTCCCAGAGCCCCGGGATCAGCCAGCGGCCCTCTCCGGCGATGCTGCGGTCCACATCGAGATCCCCGGGCACCTCGTCCGCGGCCCAGATCGCGGCGATCCGCCCGTCGACGACCGCCACGCTTCGCCCTTCGGCCACCGTGCCGGCGTCGACGTCGACCACCTGGACATCCTCGACGAGGAGGTCCACCGGTTCCTCGAGGCGCGACGCGTCCGAGGTCCCGCAGGCGGTGAGGGCGAGCGCGGTGAGGAGGGTGGTCAGGACGGCGAGGGGTGGGCGCATCGGGACGCAGCTCGGTGAGGGGGACGGAAGGGGGAGAAAGTGGGACGGCTCCCGCGTCGCCGAAAGGGCCGGCGAAGGGCCCGGTACTGTCCTGCCTCGATCGGATCGCGGTCCTGTCAGCCGAGCGGGACCGCCACCCCGGCGCGCACGGAAAAGGTGCGGTTCCTGACATCGAGATCCGTGCCGGCCTCGATGTCTCTGAGTCCGTAGTTGTAGAAGAGGTCGAGGACGAGGTCGATCCCCGCGCCGATTCCGTAGTCGATCCCGGCGCCCGCCATCAGACCGAAATCAACGGTGTTGGTCTCGAAATCGACCGCGTCGTCGTCACAGTCGCCTGAGGCAGGAAATCCAACGATGTCGATATGGCCCTCGGCCAGGACGTTGAGTTCGCAATCAAGCTCGAAGCTGAGAGCGCCCCCACCGTATACGTGGAACCCCACGGAGCCGGGGAGGGGGAAGCCGTAGCGGAGGAGGACCGGGATGTCGAGGTAGTCGAGGATGAGTTCTCTGGCGCCGCCCAACCCGTCACGGAATTCATCCGACGAAGCACCCTTCTCGGAGTAGCTCCCCCCGATGTACAGGCCGAGCGAGCCTGAGAGGGGAAAGAGGATCGAGGCGCCGACATTGGCTCCGGTCTCGGTGCCGGCGTCGACGTCGCCGCCGTGGTCCGAGATGTTCAGCCCGCCGTGGAAGCCGACGACCGGCTGCGCCGCGGCGGGAGCCGCTATCCCCAGGGAGGCGAGGAGGACGACCAGCGAGAGCTTCTTCATGACGAGCCTCGGTTGAGGTAGGAGCGGATCCGGCGACGGCACAGTCGCCGTCCGACCGCTCTCTGAGAGTCCGCTGAGTTCCGATACGATACGCAACGCATGATACGATATCCGCCCCCTTCGCGCACGGAGTCTCACCCCGGCACGAGAGTGAAGCCCGCTGTCGCGAAGTGGAGGTCGAGGGTGAGCGCGGCGTCGATCCCGAGCTCGGTCATCACGGCGAAGCTCACCCTCACCCCAGCTCGGAGATCGCCCGCAGGAAGGCCGAGCCGTACTTCTCCAGTTTCGCCGGACCGACCCCGGAGATCGCGAGCAGCTCGCCCGCCGAGGCCGGCCGGCGGGTGACCATCTCCTTCAGCACCGCGTCGTTGAAGACGATGTAGGCGGGCACCCCGGCCTCGTCGGCGAGCTCCTTGCGCACCGCGCGCAGGTACTGGAAGGCAGAGGTGTCGGTGCCGTCGGGATCGTCGGCCGCCGAGGGGGGACTCGCCGCGCGCTCCCCCGCATTGAGGCCGGCCCGCACACCCGCCCCGCCCCGTACCCGCCCGCTCCGCACCGGTCCGTGCCGGAGCATCGCCTCGGCCGCCCGGTCCGCGACGCTCGCGCCGGTGCAGATGTCGCACGAGGCGCCGCACGGCTCCATCGCCTCATCGAAGTAGCGCAGGATCGCCTGGTGGCGGCAGACCGACGCCTCGGCCAGCTCGAAGAGGCGGACCGTCGCCTCGCGCTTCGCCCGCCAGACCTCCGGATCCTCGATCTCGTCGAGGAAGCGTTCGTGCATCTTCACGTCGGCCCACGAGTGGAAGAGCCAGCAGTCGCTCTCGAGCCCGTCGCGCCCGGCGCGCCCCATCTCCTGGTACCACGACTCGACATCCTTCGGCATGTCGCGGTGGATGACGAAGCGCACGTCGGGCTTGTCGATCCCCATCCCGAAGGCGACGGTCGCCACGACGACATCGATCTCGTCGCGCTGAAAGGCCTCCTGATTCCGGATCCGCGCCTCCGGGTCGAGCCCGGCGTGGTAGGGGCGGGCGCTGACGCCGTTGCGGATCAGGAAGTCGCACGTCGACTCCACCCCCTTGCGGCTCAGGCAGTAGACGATCCCGCTCTCGCCCGCGTGCTCGCGCACCAGCGCGAGGATCTCCTTTCGCGTGTTGCCGCCCTGCCCCTTCTTGCGCACCCCGATCTTCAGGTTGGAGCGGAAGAAGGAGCCCTTGTACCCGCCCGGGCTCTCCATCCCGAGCTGGTGCAGGATGTCGACCGCGACCGGCCGCGTGGCGGTGGCGGTGAGCGCGAGCACAGGGACCCCGAGTTCCTCCCGGAGCGTCCGGAGGCGGCGGTACGAGGGCCGGAAGTCGTGGCCCCACTGCGAGATGCAGTGCGCCTCGTCCACCACGAGGAGCGAGATGGGGCAGGAGGCCACGAAGGCGCGCAGGCTCCCGTCGAGCGCCTCGGGCGCGAGGTAGACGAGCTCGTACTCGCCCGCGCGAAAGGCGCGCAGCCGCCTCTCGCGCTCAGCGGACTCCAGGGTGGAGTTGATCGCCGTGGCCGCAAACCCCACCTCGCCGAGCGCGTCCACCTGGTCCTTCATGAGCGAGATCAGCGGCGAGATGACGAGCACCGTGCCGGGCAGGAGCCGCCCCGGGACCATGTACGTCAGCGACTTCCCCGCGCCCGTGGGCATCACCCCGATGCAGTCGCGCCCCTCGAGCACGGTGTCGATGATGACGCGCTGCCCCGGGCGGAAGTCGTCGAAGCCGAAGACCTCGCGGAGCACCCGGAGCGCGGGGTCGGCCGGGGGGGCGGGGGCGTCGGCCGGGGCGTCACCGTCGGCGGAGGGCGCGGAGGCGGCGGAGAGCGCGGAATCGTGAGGCGAGGGTGCGGGCACGGGCAGCGGGGCCATCGTCGCGATCACTGGCATCCAGACCGTTGCCGGCCAGCGAGTGGTCCTT
>JAVVEY010000035.1:0-25343 GCA_032250675.1 Longimicrobiales bacterium
CGGGGGGAGGCGCGCCAGCCGGTCGTCGAGCTCGCGCAGGCGCGGGACGAGATCGCGCGCCGTCGCCCCCTCGGGGAGGGTCACGCGGCGACGTTCGGAACCGGCGAGTTCACGGTACGATGCGAAGAAGAGGACCTCGAGCGTCATGCCCTCAAGGTAGTCGTCCAGGCGCGCGATCGTTCCCACCCCGGACGGCGGAATCCCCTCCCGGACGCCCGTCTCCTCCGGGACGCCCGTCTCCTCCGGGGGATCGATCTCCGCTTCGCATCCGCCGGATCCGCTCGCCGAGCTCCTCGCGCAGCGTGTGGAGCCGGAGGAGCTGAGGCGGGGTCAGGATCGCCGAGAGGCGTTCCCGTTCGGCTTCGAGGAGCCGGATCTCCTCGCGCTTGATCGCGATGAACTCATCGAGCGCGAGGCGCGACTCGTCGTCCGACATGTACACCCCGGTGCCCCGGAGCCGTCGATTGAGGCGCATCTCGCGTATCTGCAGCGCGCGGCGTGCTCCGGCGAGTTCCTCCACCGCTTCGAAGAGGCGCACGGCGGTCGCCGAGTCGAGCCCGAGTTCGGTTCGTACCGTCTGCTCGAAGTGCGCCATGATCCGGCGCTCGATCTCGTTCCGATCGAGACCGCCGCGACCACCCGGAGGGCCCTGCGCGGCGAGCCCACCCCCCGCGAAGAGAGTGAGCGCCACGACCCACGCCGCGAAGGCGATGGCGCGTGCCCGGATCGGTATCGTCTTCATGCACCTGCCTCCATCTGTGCGAGAAGCGCCAGAAGCGCCTCGTCGGAGAGTTCGTCGAGCGCGGGCGCCCCCGCGACGAGTCCGTCGTCGCGCGCCCAGCTCGAGGTGACGAGCCCGTCCTCGACCCGGGCGAGCTCGGTGCCGTCGATCGACGTCGTCTCGCGCATCGAATCGACGATCAGGGGCGTGCCCACGGCCAGCGCGAGGAGTGCGGCGGTGGCGATCATCCATCGCGGCACCCGTGGCGCGCTCCGCCGGGGTTCCAGACGGAGGACGCCCGGAGGCGACGCCGCGAGGTCAGCGTGCACCGCGGAACGGATCCGGGCCTCGAGCCCGACCGGCGCCTGGGGCCGAGTCGACCGCAGAAGCCGAAGGGTGCGCGCTTCCTCGGCGCACGCGGGGCACGCCTCGATGTGTGCGCCGATCCCTCGCCGGCCTTCCACCGGGAGTCCGCCGCTCACGAACTCCGGGAGCTGCTCTCGAATCTCATGGCACGTCATCTCGTCTCCTCCGTCATCCATGAACGAAGCTTGGTCATTCCGTGATGGTAGTTCACGCGCGCGGCGCCCTCGGTGGAACCGATCACCTCTCCCACCTCACGAAAGCTCAGATCCTCATCGATTCGAAGGGTGACGGCGAGGCGCTGCTTCTCGGGCAACCGATCGATGAGGGCGCGCGCGCGGGATGCCTCATCGTTGAGCATCGCAGTCTCCGCCGGCCCGAGTCCTTCAGCGGCGAGGGGAGCGACCGCGTCGAGAGTCGACTCGCGACGGCGTCCCGATCTCCGGAGCGCTCCGAGTCCCTCATTCTTCACGATCGTCATCATCCAGCTCCTGAAGGCCGAATCCCCCCGAAAGGTGTGGAGCGACCGCGTCGCCTTCACGAAGGCGTCCTGTACGACATCAGAGGCCAGATCGGTGTCGCGCACGACGCCCAGCGCCACCCGGTAGGCCACCTCGTAGTGCCGGCGAATCAGGGTGTTGAGAGCGTCGGTATCACCGGCGCGAGCGCGCTCGACCAGTGCTTCGTCGAGCTCCGGATCTTCCCGCATGGCCCGTATCATTGATCAGAGGATGTTGCCGACCCCCGATCCGTTAAACCCGGCGGAGTCGCGGGGGTGATCGTGGGTACCCGTCCCCCGCCCGGCTCCGCTTCAGTCGACCGATTCCAGCTTCACAGTGCGGGCAACGCGCGCCGAGAGGTGGCGCGAGGGTTTGAAGAAGGGAACGACACGCGCAGGCACCTCGACCCGATCTCCCGTACGGGGATTGCGGGCGACGCGCGGCTTGCGTTTCAGCACCTTGAAGGTGCCGAACCCGCGGAGCTCGACATGATCACCATTCGAGACCGCACGCTTCACCGCATTCAGGAACCCATCGACCACGAGCGCACAGTCCTTCTTCGTGACTCCGGGTCCGATCGCTTCCGCAACCTGCTCCACCAGGTCGGCCTTCGTCATCCAGCGTCTCCTCCGAAAGAACCCTTCATCAGGACGGAACGGACGGGAGCGTAAGGCACCACGGACAACCCCGTCAAGTCATTGTGCGCAAAGATGATGCGGTGTCTCGCCTCATGGCGTCGAATCACGACTCCCCGCGGGCGTTCATCGCGTCGATGAAGCGGTCGAAGAGGTAGCGGCTGTCGTGCGGTCCGGGCGCAGCCTCGGGGTGGTACTGAACCGCGAAGACGGGCAGCGTGCGGTGGGCCACGCCCTCGACCGTACCGTCGTACAGATTGACGTGCGTGAGGCGCAGATCGGGGGCACCGGGGATCGCGCCGTCTTCGTCGGCGCGCACCGCGAAGCCGTGGTTCTGCGAAGTGATCTCGATCGAGCCGGTGTCGAGGTCGCGCACCGGGTGATTGCCGCCGTGGTGGCCGAAGGGGAGCTTGTACGTCTCGCCCCCGAAGGCGCGCGCGATGAGCTGATGCCCGAGGCAGATCCCGAAGATCGGCACGCCCTCGCCCGCGAGGGTACGGATCGCGTCGAGCGCCGAGGAGACCGCCGCCGGATCGCCCGGGCCATTCGAGATGAAGACGCCGTCGGGGGCCTCGGCGCGGACGGCGTCGAGCTCCACCGTGCCCGGCACGACCGTCACGCGGCACCCCCGTTCGGCGAGGAGCTTCGGCGAGTGCGCCTTCACCCCGAAGTCGTACGCCACCACGTGAACGTGCTCCTCCCCGACCGCGGGCACTTCGTAGCGCTCCCCCGCCCCCGCCGAGCCGGCGAGGTCGAGCCCCTCCATGCGCGGCTGTGCGGTGACGCGCGCGAGGAGCGCCTCCGGGTCGGTCTTTGCGGGCGCGATCGCGCCGCGCATCGCGCCCTGCGCGCGGATGTGGCGGGTGAGGGCGCGCGTGTCGATCTCGGCGATCCCCGTCACGCCATGACGCGCCAGGTACGCGCCGAGCCCCTCCTCGCTGCGCCAGTTGGAAGGGCGGCGGGAGGCTTCACGCACGATGAAGCCCGAGGCGCGGGGCGTCGGCGACTCCCGGTCTTCGTCGTTCACCCCGTAGTTGCCCTGCAGCGGGTAGGTCATCGTCACGAGCTGGCCCGTGTACGAGGGGTCGGTGAGGACCTCCTGGTACCCGGTCATGCAGGTGTTGAAGACGACCTCGCCGAAGGCGGTCCCGCCCGCGCCGAGCGCGATGCCGTCGAATCGGCGTCCATCTTCGAGGAGGAGGTAGGCGGGGTCGGCCACGGGGGCTCCGGATGCGGGTCAGGCGGGGAATCGTCCTCCGGAAGCTAGAGGGGCGGAGGGCGGGGTCAAGCGAGGGGTGCGGAGCCGGATCGAGAGATGCGGGCGGCCGGGTGCCGACGGAGCGGCACAGGTACGAGCGAACGGACTCCGGTACGCGTCTCCACCGTGCTACCTTGGGTCGTCGCGGTTCGAACGCCGTCGCTGGTCCAGCGGCGTCACCGACCCGACGTGATCCCCCACCCCGACCCGGCCCCACGCCCGCCACTCATGTCCGCACCCGCCGTCTACATCCACGCCGACGAGTCCTGCCTCGGAAACCAGTTCAAGGGGCGCGCCAACCCCGGCGGCGCCGGGGGCCTCATCGAGAGCTGGATCGATGGGGAGTGGATCGCGCGCGACTTCTGGCTCTCCGAGCCCGACACCACCAACAATCGGATGGCGCTCTGGAGCGCGATCGCCGGGCTGACCTCGCTCAAGCGCGCGGCCCCCGTGCGCTTCGTCTCGGACAGCCAGTACCTCGTGAAGGGGGCGTCGGAGTGGATGCCCGGATGGAAGCGTCGCGGGTGGAAGCGGAAGGCGGGCCCGATCGAGAACCTCGATCTCTGGCAGAAGCTCGACCGCGTGCTGGAGCCGCTCGATGTGACGTGGCACTGGGTGCGCGGCCACGACGGCCACGCCCGCAACGAGTACGCCAACGAGCTGGCCACCCGGGCGGCGAGCGAGCAGACGACCTCGGGAGGGCTCGTCCCCTCGGGGTTCGTGGCGTGGCTGAACGAGGAGCGCGAGACGCGCGAGCGCTACCTCGACTTCATCGAGTTCGCGGAGCCGGAGGTGGGGTGAGCGGGGGCCGGTGAGGCCGCCCGCCCCTCACCCCGCGACCCGTCGCCCGAAGACCGCCGCGAGTTCATCGGTCGCCACCGCGGCGACCTCCCTCACCGAGGGGGTGGCGGCGCCGAGGAGCCGCGCGAGCGAGGTGACCGCGCGACCCTCGATCCCGCACGGCACGATCGTCGCGAAGTGCGCGAGGTCGGGGGCGACGTTGAGCGCGAAGCCGTGCGAGGTGATCCACCCGGAGGAGACGCGCACCCCGATCGCGGCGATCTTGCCCGCCCCGGTCCACACCCCGGTGAGCCCCGCCTCGCGGCCCGCCTCGACCCCGAAGCGCGCGAGGGTGCGGATGACGACCTCCTCGAGGTCGCGCAGGTAGCGGTGCAGGTCCTGGCGGTCGGGCTTGAGGTCGAGGATCGGGTAGCCCACGAGCTGCCCGGGGCCGTGGTAGGTGATGTCGCCCCCCCGCCCCGCGTCGTGCACCTCGATCCCGAGCGCGGCGAGCTCGTCGGCGGACGCCAGGAGGTGGCCCTCCTCGGTGCCCGTCCCCCGCGTGAGGACGGGGTCGTGCTCGAGGAGGAAGAGCGTCTCGGGCTCGCGGCCCTCGCGCACCGCCCGGACCCGCTCGGCCTGGATCGCGAGCGCATCGGCGTACGCCACGCGCCCGAGCCATTCGGGGCGCAGCGGACGGGCCGCACGCGAACGGGCGCCGGCCGCTCCCGCGGCCGACGCCCGTGTACGCTCGTTCATCGCCGTGACCGCCGCGGTCAGGCGTCCTCGGGGAAGTCCTCGAGGAGCTCCTTGAGCCGGGCCAGGAAGCGCGCGGCGTCGGCGCCGTCCACCAGACGGTGGTCGTAGCCCATGCTGAAGAAGGAGCGCTTCCGGATCCCGATCGTGTCGTTCCCCGTCTCGGGATCGGTGAGCGCCACCACGCGCTTCTCGATCGCGCCGGTGCCGAGGATCGCCGAGGTCCCCTTCGGGATCACCGGCATCCCCACGACGGTGCCGAGCACGCCGGGGTTGGTGATCGAGAAGGTCGCGCCCTGGATCTCCTGCGGCTGGAGCTGACGCGACCGCGCGCGCTCGGCCAGATCGATGATCTTGCGACCGATCCCCACCAGGCTGAGGCCGTCGGCGTCGTGGATCACCGGCACGATCAGCCCCGGATCGAGGTCCACCGCCATCCCGAGGTTCACATTGCCGCGGTGGATGATGTTGTTGCCCGAGACGGTGCCGTTGATCGCCGGGAACTCCCGCACGAGGCGGCTGACCGCCCACGCCACGAAGGCGGTGTAGCTCACGCGCGCGCCCTGCTCGGCCCACCTCGCCTTGTGCTGCGCGCGGATGTGGTCGATCGCCGTGAAGTCGATCTCGATGAAGGAGTGCACGTGCGGCGCCACGCGCTTGGCGAGCACCATGTGCTCCGCCGTGAGCCGGCGGATCTTGTCCATCGGCTCGACGGAGTCGGCGGAGCGCACCGGGAACTCGGGGTGCTCGACCTTGCCGTAGAACCACTTGGCGAGCTCGGAGGCGTCGACGGGGCCGCTGGTGGCGGGGGTGGAGGGACGCACCCCGGGTGCCGGGGCGGCCTTCTCGGCGCTCGGCTCGGGGGCCTCGGCGGGAGCTGGCTTCGCGTCGGCGCCACCCGATTCGATGAAGTCCAGGATGTCCTGCTTCGTCACGCGACCCGCGTGCCCGGTGCCGGGGACATCCTCGATCCGGACGCCGTGTTCCTCGGCGATCTTCCGCACCACCGGCGTGGAGCGCGTGCGCAGGCGCTCCTCTTCGGATCCCGGCTCAGCGCGGGGCTCGGATCCGGCCTCGGATCCGGCATCGGCCTCGCCGCTCGCGGTCCCGCCGGAGGCGGCAGGGGCCGCAGCGGGTTCGTCGGCGGGTTCGGGTTCGGAGGCGGGGGGGGCGGCGGCCTCGGGCTCCTCTGCGGAGCTCGACGCGGCGGCCTGATCGGGCGCGCCGCCCTCGTCGTCGATATACGCCACGATCGTGCCGACCTCGACCGTCTCCCCCTCCTGAACCTCGACGGCCACGATCGTGCCGGCGGTCGGAGCGGGGATCTCGGCGTCGACCTTGTCGGTGGAGATCTCGAGGATCGGCTCGTCTCTCTCGACGGTGTCGCCGAGCGACTTGAGCCACTTCGACACGGTCCCCTCGGCGATCGATTCGCCCATCTGGGGCATCGGAACTTCGATTCGAGCCACGCTCGATTCTCCGGACTTGATTCAGTGAGAGTGCAGGCCGTCGGTCGAGCGCTGTGTCGACACGGCGGCGGACATGGAGTTTACCCGAGCGCGCCCCGAAGGCAAGACGCTCCGGGCGAATGAATCCTCAATAGCTCGCCAGAGTTCGCGCGGCGTCGGCGATCTCCTCCACCGACGGAAGGAAGGCGTCCTCGAGACGAGCCGCGAAGGGCACCGGGGTGTCGTCGGCGGTCACGCGAAGGATCGGACCATCCAGCCACGCGAAGGCGCGCTCATTCACTCGCATCGCGATCTCTCCGGCGAT
Source organism: Longimicrobiales bacterium (assembly GCA_032250675.1). Lineage (GTDB taxonomy): Bacteria > Gemmatimonadota > Gemmatimonadetes > Longimicrobiales > Gaopeijiaceae > Gaopeijia. Next base: position 6,787 of record JAVVEY010000035.1, read on the forward strand.
CCCCCCCGTGCGGGTGTCTTCGTGCACGATCAGGAGCCGCCCCGTGCGCCGCACGGCGTCGACGATGTGATCGTCGTCGAGGGGAAGGAGGGTGCGCAGATCGATCACCTCGACCTCGATCCCCTCCTCCGCCAGCGTCGTCGCGGCCTCGAGGCTGCGGTGCACCATCATCCCGTAGGTGACGAGGGTGAGGGCGTCGCCTTCCCGCACCGTCTTCGCCGACCCGATCGGGACGATGTAGTCCTCGTCGGGGAGGCGCTCGCGGAGCGCGGGGGCGCGGTAGAGCCCCTTGTGCTCCTCGAAGAGGACGGGGGCGTCGAGGCGGATCGAGGCCTTGAGGAGCCCCTTCGCGTCGTATGGGGTCGAGGGATAGACGATCGTGAGCCCGGGGGTGTGGAAGAAGGCCATCTCGACATTCTGGGAGTGGAAGGGGCCGCCGCGCCCTCCCCCCCCGACCGGCCCTCGCACCACCATCGGGAGCGGACCGGCACCCCGGAACTCCGAGGTCGCCACGTAGTTCGTCAGGACGTCGTAGGCCGGCGAGATGAAGTCCATGAACTGCATCTCGACCACGGGGCGCATCCCCATGTGCGCGGCACCCGCAGCGGCTCCGGTGAACCCCCCTTCCGAGATCGGCGCGTCGATGACCCGATCCGGCCCAAAGCGATCGAGGAAGCCGCGCGTCACCTTGAAGGCGCCCCCGTAGGCGCCGATGTCTTCGCCGATGAGGAAGACGCGCGGGTCGACCTCCATCTCCTCCCAGAGCGCCTCCGCGATCGCCTCGAGAAAGGTCACCTCCTCGCCGCGCGCGGTCCGCGACACCTGGTCGGGGCGCCCGTCGGAGATCGCGCCCTCCGGACTCATGCGGCCTCCTTCGTGATCCCGGCCCATGCCTCGGCGGCCTCCTCGGCGGCCTCGGCGGCCCAGGCGGCGAGGGTCTCCGGTTCGACCGGCTCGATCCCCGACACGGTGCCCTGCACCAGACGGGCCTCGAGCTCGGTCACCGCATCGTCCGTACCCCGCGCCACCTCGACGAGCCACGCACCGGGGGTCTCACGAGCCGCGGCGACGATCTTCCCGATCCGGTGCGCGATCCCCTCCGCCGATCCCTCCTCGATCCGTTCGGCCTTCACGCCGTACGCCACGCCGCGTCGTCCGATCGGCGGGCGTCGTCGCCGACTCGCGTCGTCGAGGAGGAGGACGACGAGCGGTGCGCCCCGGGCGGCGGCGAGGTTGAGTCCTTCGTGCCACCCCCCCGAATCGGTCACGCTCGAGCGATCGACGGCGACCGCGACACGCCCCTCGCCCCGCAGCGCGAAGGCCAGCGCGATCCCCGCGGCCACCGAGATCGACACCCCTCCCGACGCGACCGGAGCGACGAGGCCGAGCGAGTGGTAGGTGGGGTGCATGAGACCGACGTGGCCGAGCCCGGGGACTTCGTGATCGGTGGGGAAGGCGGGGAGGTCGGCGGCGAGGTACCGTGCCAGATCCCGCGCCGGGAGGCCCCGCGCGAGCGCCGCGCCGGAGGCACCGCCGGCGAGGGTGAGCACGTCGGGGCGTGGAGCGCCCCGGAGCGCGAGGGCGGCGGCGACGGGTGCCACGAGATCGTGCGCCTCGGGTTCACCCCCCGAGGCGCGTTCGAAGGCGCGGGCCCGGTAGAGGTTCCGGAGGAGCTCGGTGGCGGGCGCGCCCGGGCGGGAGGTCAGATTCGACATCGGGGCCCGGTACGCCGACCTCGGGACGGGATCGCGACGACGGCGTCAGCCGTCGTTGCCGTCACCCGCGCCGTTCGCCTCATTCCCCGCATCGTCACCCGCTCCCGCGGCTCCGGGGAGGATCGCACCCGCCCCATCCGTTCCCGTCGAGGGGAGCACCGGCTGGGGCGCCGACTGCTGGACATTCGGGCGGATGATCGACTCGGGTGTCGCGGCGCGCGACGAGAGGATGGCGAGGACGAGGGCGAGCACCATGAAGGCGGTCCCCGCGATCCACGTCGCCCGTGTGAGCACCGTCGTCGCCTGACGTCCGGCGAGAACGCCATCGGTCATCGAGGTTCCGCTCCCCCCCATCGCGGCAAGCCCGCCGCCCTTGCCGGACTGCAGGAGGATCACCACGGTGAGGAAGATCCCGTCGAGGATCAGGACTGCCAGGAGTAGACCGTACATCGGGGGTCGCTGCGCGAGGGGTGCCGGACCGGTCGCGTACCGGTCGGCAGAGTGCAAAGATCGTCCCGGGTCCCGTCCGGCGTCAACGGGTCGCGGCGGCGCGGGCGATCCTCACGAAACTCGCCGGATCGAGGCTCGCGCCCCCCACCAGCACCCCGTCGACCCCGGGTGTGGCGAGGAGGTCGCCGGCGTTCTCCGGTTTGACGCTCCCGCCATAGAGGATGGCGGGGGGTACGACCCCCTCGCCCTCGAGAAGAGAGCCGAGGAAGTCGTGCGCCGCCGCCGCATCCGCCGGGGTCGCCACCTCCCCCGTCCCGATCGCCCAGACCGGCTCCCAGGCGATCGCCCATCCGCTCGGAGCAATCTCGCCGAGGGCCCCGAGCACCGCCGTGATCTGTCGCGCGAGCACCTCCTCGAGACGTCCCGCACGGCGTTCCTCGAGATTCTCGCCCACGCACACCATCGGGCGGATCCCCGCGCGCCGGCAGGCGACCACGCGCGCTGCGACATCCGCGTCGGACTCGCCGAAGAGGTGACGGCGTTCGGAGTGCCCCACGAGCGACCACACCGCGCCCGCCTCGCGCGCCATCTCGGCCGAGATCTCCCCGGTGAAGGCGCCGGAGACTTCGGGGTGCACCGTCTGGCACCCGAGCTCGAGGAGGGCGGCGAGGGGGTGCGCCGCGAGGGCGGGAAGCGCCACGGCGGAGGGGAAGAGGAGGAGGCGGGCCTCCCCGACCGGGGTGGCGTCGAGCGTCGGCGCGAGATCGTCGAGGAAGGCGAGCGCCTCGGCCGGTCCCTTGTGCATCTTCCAGTTGCCCGCGATGAGCGCGCTCATCCGGCGACCTCGGTGGCGTCGGAGAGCACCTCCACCCCGGGGAGGGCTTCACCGGCGAGGAGGGAGAGCGCCGCGCCTCCGCCGGTCGAGATATGCGTCAGGCGATCCTCGACCCCCGCCGCGGCGGCCGCGGCCGCCGACTCCCCGCCCCCGACCACACTCACCGCGCCGGCGTCGGTCGCGGCGGCGATCGCGCGCGCCACCCCGAAGCTCCCCTCCCCGAAGTCGGGGTGCTCGAAGACCCCCATCGGACCATTCCAGACGATCGTGCGCGCCGTCGAGATGACCTCCGAGTAGCGCTCGACCGTCGCCGGACCGATATCGAGGAGTTCCTCCCCGTCGGGCACGCGCTCGTCCCGGCCGATGACGCGTCCGGGCCGGGCGCGGGAGAGGTCGCCCTCCGGCACCGTCGCGCTGCGCCCGTCGATCGGGAGGAGGAGCGTCTCACCCGCCTCCTCGATGAGGCGCCGCGCGAGGTCGACACGCGACGGCTCGAAGAGCGACCCGCCCACCTCGCGCCCCTGCGCCACCAGGAAGGTGTTCGCCATCGCGCCCCCGATGAGGAGTCGGTCCACCCGCGGAAGGAAGGCCGAGATGACATCGATCTTGCCCGTCATCTTCGCTCCGCCCATGACGAGCACGAAGGGAGGTTCCGGCGATTCGAGCGCCGATACGAGCCACTTCAGTTCGCGGGCGAGGAGGAGTCCCGAGACGGCGAGCCCGCCGCGCTCCCGGATGACGCGCGCCGCTCCCTCGGTGGAGGCGTGCGCGCGGTGCGCGCTCCCGAAGGCATCCTGAACAAAGAGGGTGGCGTCGCCGGCGAGTTCGCGCGCGAAGGCGTCGTCGTTGGAGACCTCACCCGCTTCGAAGCGCGTATTCTCGAGGAGGAGGAGATCGCCCTCGCCGAGGGCGTCGATCGTGGCGCGCGCGGCCTCCCCCACCGTCTCGGGCACGAAGGCGACCGAGCGCCCCAGCCGTTCGGCGAGGCGCGCCGCGACGGGGCCGAGCGAGGCGCGCGGATCCCGACCCTCGGGACGCCCCAGGTGCGAGGCGATCACGACGCGCGCGCCGCGCTCACAGAGGTAGTGCAGCGTCGGGAGCGAGGCGTCGATCCGCGTGTCGTCGAGGACGCGATCTCCATCCAGCGGGACGTTGAGGTCGAGGCGGACGAGGACGAGGGTCCCGCGCAGCGCCGCATCGGGGAGGTCGCCGAGGAGTGCGGTGGCCATCCGGCTCAGCGCGTCGGGTGCGCGCGTCGAGGTGCCGCTCCGATCACGTCAGGCGGTCCCCGATGAAGCGCGCGAGATCGACGCAGCGTCGCGAGTACCCGATCTCGTTGTCGTACCACGAGATCACCTTCACCATGCGCGTCCCCACCGTGGTCGTGGAGAGGGCGTCGACGATCGACGAGCGCGGGTCCCCGATGTAGTCGACCGAGACGAGCGGCTCGTCGCTGTACCCGAGGATCCCCTCGAGCGGCCCCTCGGCCGCCGCACGGAAGGCGGCGTTGACCGACTCGACGGTGAGATCGGTGCGAAGCGTCGCCACGAGATCGATCATCGAGACGTCGGGGGTCGGCACGCGTATCGCCATCCCGTCGATCCGTCCCGCGACCGAGGGGAGCACGAGCCCGGTCGCCTTCGCGGCTCCGGTGGTGGTCGGGATCATCGAGACCGCCGCCGCGCGCGCCCGCCGCAGATCGCTGTGCGGGAGATCGAGGATCGACTGGTCGTTGGTGTAGGAGTGCACCGTCGTCATCAGCCCCGCCTCGAAGCCGAAGGCGTCATCGAGGACCTTGACCACGGGGGCGAGGCAGTTGGTGGTGCAGCTCGCATTCGAGACGACGTCGTGCGCCCCGGGGTCGTAGGCGTCGTCGTTCACGCCGAGCACGAGGGTGACATCCTCATTCTTGCCGGGCGCCGAGATGATCACCTTCCGGGCGCCCGCTTCGAGGTGGCGCGCGGCCGCGGCGCGGTCGCGGAAGATCCCGGTCGATTCGATGACGATATCGACCCCGAGCTCACCCCAGGGGAGCGCCGACGGATCCCGCTCCTTCAGAACGCGGATCTCCTGCCCATCGACGATCAGCCCATCTCCGTCCCCCGCCACCTCGACCGAGCCCTTCCAGCGGCCGTGGACGGAGTCGTAGCGGAGGAGGTGCGCCAGCGTCGAGGCGTCGGTGAGATCGTTGACGGCGACGAAGTCGAGCGCCTCGGGATTCGATCCGGCGGATCGGAGGATATTGCGGCCGATGCGGCCGAAGCCGTTGATCGCGACACGAACGGACATTCAGGCTCCTGGTCTATGCGTCACGACGCATCGTCACCCGGGAAGAGCGACGGGAGGGCGCGCGCGAAGGTGAGCACACTCACGCGCTCGGCACCCGCCGCCTGGAGCGCTGCCGCGGCAGCGGTCGAGGTGGCCCCCGTGGTGAAGACGTCGTCGATGAGGACGTGGTGGTCCGGGCCGTCGAGATGATCGACGGCAGGGACGAAGGCGTCCCGAACGTTAGCCTTGCGCTCTTCGGGCGACAACCCGACCTGTCGACGCGATTCACGGGGTCGACGGAGCGCGTGCACGAGGGGGATTCCGGTGGTTCCGGCGAGCACCTCGGCGATCAGCTGCGGGGGGTTGAATCCACGCTCCCGTTCGCGCTTCCGGGGGGATGCGACCGGAACGAGAGCACGCGCGTCCCCGGGGAGGAGGGGGCGCATCCGTGCGGCGAGGAAGGGGGCGAGCGAGCGCCACCCGCCGTACTTGAAGGCGTGCACGAGCGCGTCGGCCGGGGGGCGGAGCACGACGGCGCTCCGGACCGTCTCGAGCACCTCGGGGAGGATCTCGCAGCCGGGACACTCTCCCACCGCGAAGTGGGCCGGGTGGTCGCACCGCGAGCAGCGGGGCGCGGGCGGCCGCTCGAGCCTCAGTCGGCAGTTGATGCAGACGCAGGCGTCGTTGTCCGGAGCCACCGGAACGCCGCACCCGTGGCAGTGGGCGGGGAGGAGCGCGTCGAGCCAGCGGCGGAGTCCCGATCGCCGGTACGGCGTGCGCGCCTCGTCACGGAGCGCGGCTCCACCCCGCGTCATCCCTCCGGCCCGCCCCCGCGCGCGCCTCCGTGCGCGCCATGACGATGACCCAACGTCTCGCGCGCCGCACGACGACGACCGAACGCCTCGCGCATCGCGTCGAGGGGAGCCTCCCTTCCCCACCAGCACTCGAAGGCCGCGGCTCCCTGACGGATGAGCATCTCGAGACCATCCGTCGCCCGGATCCCCCGCGCCTCCGCGGCCTGCACGAAGGGGGTCGTGGTCTCGCCGTAGACCATGTCGAAGATCGCGCCGGCGCGGGTCAGCACTTCGAGCTCGAGGGGGAGCGGATCGTCGGGGGAGAGCCCGAGGCGGGTGGCGTTGACGACGAGGTCGAAGTCCTCGCCGTGCAGCTCCGAGATGAGCGGGACGACACGTACCCGCTCGCCTCCGATCCGCCGCGACACCGCACGCGCACGCTCCACCGACCGGTTGAAGATCCGTACCTCCCCCACCCCGTCCTCGAGGAGCGAGACGAGGGCGGCCCGTGCCGCGCCCCCCGCGCCGAGCATGAGCACGCGTGCGTCCCGCGGGCTCTTTGAGAGGAAGTGCGCGAGTGCGCGACGGAAGCCCTCGACATCGGTGTTGTCGCCGACGACGCGACCCCGCTCGTCCGCCCAGAAGGTGTTGCACGCGCCCGTCCTCCGGACCGTCGAGTTCGGGAGGTCGAGGAGGCTCGCCGCCCGCTCCTTGTGCGGGAGGGTGATATTGCCCCCTCCCCCGCCCCGGGCGAGCCCGCGGATCATCCCCGCGAGTTCCGCCTCGCGGGTGGGGACCGCCACATAGACCCCGTCGAGCCCCGCCGCGCGCATCGCGGCGTTCTGGATCTCGGGTGAGAAGGAGTGCCGGACGGGGTCGCCGAGGAGGGCAAAGACCCGCGAGGTGGAGGCGATCTCGGTCATGGTGCGAGGAGGGGTTCGAGACGATCGAGGGCCTGGCGTACGAGCGTATCGAGGCGGTCGCGCGTGCGCACGTATTCCTCGAGGGGTCCGCCGAAGGGATCGGGGATCTCCGAGGCGCCGAGGGGGTGCTCGCCGGCCTCCCCTTCGGCGAAGGCGGTGAGGAGCGCCGCGCGCTCGGCGCCCCCGAGTTCGGAGACACGGACGAGGTGGTGCGACGCCATCGTGAGGATGAGGTCCGCCTCCTCGACGCCTTCGGGGGTGAGGGGCGTGGAGGCGTGCCCGGCGAGGTCGAGATCGAGCTCTGCCGCGGCCGCGATCGCGCCGGCCGAGGCGGGCGCCCCCGGTGCCGCGGCCACCCCGGCGCTCCCCACGGTGAGGCGCGTCCATCCCCGCAGCTCCGCCTCCCGTCGGGCGAGCGCTTCGGCCAGGGGGCTCCGGCAGGTGTTGCCGGTGCAGACGAAGAGGAGGTGGAAGGGGTCGCGCTCCGGAGGGGAGTCGGTCATGAGATCCGGGGGAGGACGCATCGGAGACGCGTGACGGGGACCGCGCCCTCGCGCAGGACGCGCGGTTCGGGGGTGGTGCAGTCGACGAGGGTGGAGGGGGGGGCGGGGGGAAGCGCACCCGCGTCGATGAGGTGGGGCGCGCCGATCCCGTCGTCGAGGAGGTCGCGGGCGAAGCGGGCGGCCGCCTCCGAGTCGGTCGCCGGAGGCTCGCCGGGACGGTTCGCGCTCGACGAGGTGAGGGGGCCTCCGAGGGCGCGCACGAGGGCGGAGGCGATCGGGTGCGGGGAGTGCCGGATCGCCACCGTTCCTCCCGCGCTCCGCACCCCGGCGGGGAAGGTCGCGCGCGGGTCGCCGAGGACGAGCGTCACCGCTCCGGGCCAGAAGAGGCGGGCGAGCTCGCGGGCCTCGTCGGTCCACTCGAGCTCGGGCACCGCGTCGACCCCCTCGACGAGCGCGAGGATCGGCTTCTGATCACTCCGCCGCTTGGCGGCGCACACCGCCCGCACCCCCGCCTCGCCGAGCCCGCTCCCCACCCCGTAGACCGTCTCGGTCGGATGGACCACCGGCCGCCCCGCGCGCGCCGCGGCCACGGCGCGCTCGAGACGATCGGTCGGATCCGCGCCTCCCTCGAGGTGCCACCCCACGAGATCGGTCCGCTCGAGCGGGGTCACGACGCCTCCGACGCGCCACTCCGGCGCAGCAGGTGGAAGGTGGCGAGCGGCACGTCTTCGGGGCGCGTCACCTTGAGGTTGCGCGCGTCGCCTTCGACCATCACGACCTCGCCGCCGATCGCCGCGATCAGCGAGGCGTCGTCGGTGGCCGACTCGAAGAGATCACTCCGTTCGATCGCCCGGCGCATCCAGGCGGCGGGGAAGCCCTGCGGGGTCTGCGCGTGCCAGAGGCGCGACCGATCCGGGGTGCCCACGATCCGGGGACCGGCCCCGGTCTCCTCGACCTCCTTGAGGGTATCGACGACGGGGAGCCCGACGACCGCCCCCACTCCCCCCGCCGCCGCGCGCACGCATCGATCGATCGAGGCCGCATCGACGAGCGGTCGTGCCGCGTCGTGGACGAGGATGACGTCGAGCTCGTCGGGGAGGGCGCGCACCGCCGCCGCCACCGACGCCGCCCGGGTCGCACCCCCCGCCACGCACCGCACCCGCTCGTCGGATCGGGCGATCCATGCGGGCGGATCGGCGGCGTCCTCGGCCGCGAGCGCGACCGCGATCGCCACCACACGCTCGTCGCGCAGAAAGGGACGCAGGGCGTGCGCGAGCACCGGCTCACCCTCCAGCTCGAGCCACGCCTTCTTCACCCCGCCCATGCGGCGGCCGGCCCCCGCGGCGGGGACCGCCACCCCGACCCGAAGCCGGGCGCTCACCGGGGCGCTCACGGGCGGAACCCGCCTCCCCCTCCGCCCTTCGGGTGGCCTCCGCCACCGGCGCCGGCCCCGGCGCCGCCGTTCCGTCCTCCCCCGCCCGGGGCGGGTCCGACGTGGTCGCGCTGCATCATGTCGAAGCGGGTATATGCCTTGTGGAAGAAGAGGGGCACCGTGCCCACCGGTCCGTTGCGCTGCTTGGAGACGATGAGTTCCGCGTGCCCCTCGATCGAGTTCCCCTCATCGTCCACCGGTCCAAAGTAGTACTCGGGGCGGTAGAGAAACATGACGAGATCGGCATCCTGCTCGATCGAACCGGACTCGCGCAGATCGCTCAGCATCGGACGCTTGTCGTTGCGCTGTTCGGGCGCACGGGAGAGCTGCGAGAGCGCGATCACCGGCACCTCAAGTTCACGCGCGAGCGCCTTGAGTCCGCGCGACATCAGCGAGACCTCCTGCACACGACTCTCGGTCCGTCCATCCGACCCCATGAGCTGGAGGTAGTCGATCACGATGAGGCCGAGCTCGGTGCCTTCCTGCTTCATCTCCGAAGCGAGGCGGCGCGACTTCGCCCGCATCTCGAGCACCGTCGCGCCGGGGGTGTCGTCGATCCAGATCGGCGCGGTGTTGAGATGTCCCGCGGCGGCCGCCAGCCGCTTGTGGTCCTCCGCCGTCATCCCGCCGCGTCGGAGGTGCTGCGCGTCGATCCGTCCCTCGGAGGAGAGGAACCGCTTGAGAAGCTGTTCCTTGCCCATCTCGAGCGAGAAGATCGCGACCGCGGTCTGGTGTTCGATCGCCGCGGTCGCGGCGACGTTGAGCACCCACGACGTCTTCCCCATCGAAGGGCGCGCGGCCACGATCACGAGGTCGCCCCGCTGGAGCCCCGTCGTCATCCGATCGAGGTCGGTGAAGCCGGTCGGTACCCCGGTCACACTCGTCCCCGCCTCCTGGAGGCGCTCGATCTCCTCGAAGGTCGGCCAGAGGAGATCCTTGACCCGGACGAACCCTTCGCGCTCGTGGCTCTGCGCGACCTGGAAGATGCGCGACTCGGCCTCGTCGAGGATCTCCTCGACGACGCGCTCGCCCTGCTCGAAGGCGCTGCGGATCGTCTCCTGCGAGGCGTCGATCAGCCGCCGGAGGAGCGCCTTCTCGCGGACGATCTTCGCGTGGAACTCGAGGTTGGCCGCCGAGGGAACGGCGTCCATGAGCTCGGCGATGTAGTCGAGCCCGCCGACGGTCTCGAGCTCGTCCGTCCTGCGCAGATCGTCCTGCACGGTGACCGGGTCGATGACATCGCCGCGCTCGAAGATCCGCACGAGCGAGCGGAAGAGGCGCCGGTGAGCCTCACGATGGAACATCGAGGCGTCGATGATCTCGATCGCGCGCGTGACGGCGTCATGATCGATCAGCATCCCGCCCAGCACCGAGGTTTCGGCCTCGGGAGACCAGGGGGGACGTCGATCGTAGACCGGGGCCGATGCCGTTCCCGGTGCGGAGGTGGAGTCGGGTGTGTTCACGGATGCTCGTCTGCGGTCGCCCTGCGGGCGATCCGGGGGGAGGGACGCCTCACCCGTCCATCACCTGGCGCAGGAGCTGGAGGTCGTCCCAGGTCGGTCGTACCCAGCCGGAGTTCCGGAGGAGCGCGGCGGGGTGGTAGGTCACGACGAGGGGGATCCCCTCGTACCTCTGTACCTCCCCGCGAAGCTTCCCCAGTGGTTCATCCCGGCCCGTGAGAAGCTGTGCCGCGAAGGTCCCGACGGCAAGCAGCGCCTCCGGCTGGACGAGCGCGAGTTGCCGAGCCAGGAAGGGGGCACACGCCCGGATCTCCTCGGGGTTCGGATTCCGGTTCCCCGGGGGCCTGCACTTGAGAACGTTGCAGATGTAGACGGAGTCCTCCCGCGAGAGGTCGACCGAGGCGAGGATGAGGTCGAGCAGTTTGCCCGCGGCACCGACGAAGGGGAGTCCGGTGCGGTCCTCATTCGCGCCGGGCGCCTCCCCGACCACGACGAGGCGCGCGTCCGGCGTGCCGTCGGCGAAGACGACCCGGGTGCGCGTCTTCGCGAGCCCGCATCGGGTGCAGCCGAGCGCCGTCTCGCGGAGCGCCTCGTAGTCGAGCGTACCGATCCCGGGTGCGGGCGCCGTGTCCGGCGCGGACCCGGACGCCTCCGACTCGGGAGCGGGCGCTTCCGACTCGCGGGTGGGCGCCGGTCCGGGAGTGGGCGTGGCCGCGCGGCGCGCGCCGGCATCGGTCCCCGAGGCGGACGCCACCCCCGCGGCGAGGTGATCGAGGAATGCGTCGCGCGTCATCGAGTCCAGGACGATCGGAGGCGCACCGAGCTCGGTGCGCTGCCGAAAAAGCCGGGCGACTCCGGAGGAGTCGGGTGACGACGGGGACCGACTCATCCGCGCGCGCTCACGGCGCGGAGCTCACGGCGTCCTGTACCCGGTCGAGGAGGATCTCCGCGACCTCATCCTTCTGCTGGAGGGGGAACGCTTCGGCGCCCTCGGCACCGACGAGCGTCACGCGGTTCGTCTCGGTCCCGAACCCCGCATCCTCCTCCCCCGCCGGGTTGGCGACGATCCAGTCGAACCCCTTCGACTCGCGCTTGCGCGTGGCGTTCGCGATGAGATCCTCGGTCTCGAGGGCGAAGCCGACGCGAACCGCGCCCGACCACGTCGCCCGGGCGCTCCCGGCGGCCACATCGGGGTTGGCCACCAGCTCGACCGTCCACGACGCGCCGTCCTTCTCGCGCTTGATCTTCCGACGCGCCGGTTGCGCGGGACGGAAGTCCGCCACGGCGGCCGCGAAGATCTGGAGATCGGCCTCCCCGACGCGCGCCTGTACCTCGCGGTCCATCTCGGCCGCGGTCTCCACACGGATCGTCTCGACCCCGACCGGATCGGGAAGCTGCGTGGGACCGCTCACGAGCACCACCCGCGCGCCGCGCCGCCACGCGGCCGCCGCGAGCGCGTACCCCATCCGACCCGAGCTGCGATTGCCCAGGAAGCGGACCGGGTCGAGGGGTTCGTGCGTGGGACCGGCGGTCACCAGGACGGTGCGTCCCTCGAGGGGGCCGCCGCGCGCGAGCGCGCGCCCGATCCGCTCGACGATCTCGTCGGGCTCGACGAGCCGACCGGGCCCTTCCGCCTCGCCGACCGCGAGGGGGCCATTCGCGGGCGCCACGATCGTGTACCCGATCTCCTCTTCGAGATAGGCGGCGTTGCCCTGCACCTGCGGGTGCGCCCACATCCGATCGTTCATCGCGGGGCAGATGAGGACGGGGGCGTCGGTGGCGAGCAGCGTCGTGGTGAGGAGATCGTCGGCGCGCCCGATCGCGGCGCGCGCGAGGAAGTCGGCGGTGGCCGGCGCCACGCACACGACGTCGGCGTCGTGTCCGATGCGGAGGTGCCGGGCCGCCCCCTCGACCGAGAAGAGATCGGAGAGCACGCTCCGGCCCGTCACACCCTCGAAGGTGAGGGGCGTCACGAAGCGTTGCGCCGCCTCGGTGAGGAGGACGTCGACCTGGGAGCCGAGCCGGGTGAGGCGTCGCGCGACGAGGATCGCCTTGTAGGCGGCGATGCCACCGGTCACGCCGAGCACGACGCGCCGGTCCTTCCAGGGCCTCCGGGCTTCGTCGGACGAATGCACCGGAGAATCCCCTCTACACTTCGCCCGCGCGACGCTTCATCAGCCGGAACTCGATCTGCCCGGAGGTGAGCGCCTCGAGCGCGCGCGTCGTGAGCTTCTTCTGCTCGCCCAGGGGGAGGATCTCGCGAGGCAGCGTATTCAATTCACGGGTGTACTTGGCGGCAACGACAACACCCAGATACTTGCTGTAGCTGTGCTGCGCGACATCGTCGGGTGTGAAGACCCGCATCGTGTTCTCCTTCGAAGGACTTCATTCGGCAGCGAGACGTCGCAGGACGAGCGAGGGACGTCCCGCCGATCCCGGATCTCGCCGACCAGAGATCATCAAGATATATCGAAACCGCGGGAGGTTCACCCCGCCCGTGCCGCCAGCTCCACCGAGAGTTCCTCCCGGAGCGCAGCGATCCGCTCGGTCTCGTCCGCCGGACGACGCCCGGACACCGTCCCACGGGCGAGGTCACGCACCTGGGCGACGGCGGTGTCCAGGTCGTCGTTGACCACGACCCAGTCGAACGCTCCGGCGCGACCGAGCTCCGCCACCGCCGACCGGAGTCGACGCACCATCTCGGCCTCCGACTCGGTGTCTCTCCCCGTCAGTCGCGCGAGCATCGTCTTCGCATCCGGAGGGAGGACGAAGATCCGGATCGCCTGCGGGACCGAGTCGGCGATGCGGAAGGCTCCCTGGACATCGATGTCGAGCACCACCGTCTCCCCTCTCAACTGGGCGTCGTCGAGATTCGCCCGGGGCGTGCCGTAGAGTCGACCGTGCACATCGGCCCACTCCGCGAAGTCGCCCGCGAGGATCATCTCCTCGAAGCGGGCCCGGTCGATGAAGTGATAGTCGCTCCCGTCGCGTTCGCCGGGTCGAGGCTCCCGCGTGGTCGCCGAGACCGAGAAGACGAAGTCGGGATACCCGTCGACGAGACGTCGGGCGATCGTCGTCTTCCCCGTCCCGCTCGGGGCGGTGAGCACCACCGGCTGACGCAGCTCTCTCGACGCCCCCTTCATTCGACGTTTTCCACCTGCTCGCGCAACCGCTCGACCTCCTCCTTCATCCCGACGGCGGCGTGACTGATCGTGGTATCGTTGGCCTTCGAGCCGATCGTGTTCGCCTCTCGGTGCATCTCCTGCACGATGAAGGAGAGGCGCTTGCCCACCCCACCCTCTCCCTCACCCGCGAGGGTGTCGCGCATCAGCGCGATATGACCCCGGAAGCGCACGATCTCCTCGTTGATGTCCCACTTCTCGGCGAGCCAGGCCACCTCGCGCGCGAGGCGATCGTCGTCGACCTCGTCGGCCTCGATGAGCTCGGCGATCCGACCGCGGAGCCGATCGCGTTCGGCGACGAGCCGCTCGGGTGCGCGCGCCTCGACGGCGTCGAGTGCCTCGTCGAGGGCGTCGAGGCGTTCCTCGAGGTCGCTCTGAAGCCGCGCTCCCTCGGCCTCGCGAAACGCCACCGTCTCGAGCGTCGCCGCCTCGACCACGCGCTCCACGACTTCGGCGGGGAGTTCGCGTTGTTCGCCCCGGCGATCCGGGATCCGGACGACATCGGGGAATCGCGCGATCGTCGCCACATCGACCTCTCCGATGATCCCGAGCTCGCTCCCGAGGGTGCGGTAGAGCGTGAGGGCGTGCCGCGCGCGGTCGAGGTCGGCCTCCGGGAGGGGGTCACGCGCCGCGTCGAGGCGCTCATGCGAGACGCTCACCGTGAGGTGGCCCCGCGTGAAGTGCGCCTTGAGCGTCGCGAGCACCGCGGCCTCGAGACGGTCGTGTCCCGGAGGGAGTCGGATCGAGGTGTTCAGGAAGCGATGGTTCACGGTGCGCACCTCGGCGCGCACCCGGAACTCGTCGACCTCGATCTCGGCTTCGCCGTAGCCCGTCATGCTTCGAATCATGCGTCTCCCGGAGTCGGAGTGTGCGTCGTCGGTTCGTTGCCGATGCGCGCCATCGGCGCTCGGAGGCCTCTCCTCAATTGCGGAGCGTCCACCGGACCCCCCACATCGCCCGGAGTCCGGGGAGGGTGCGACCGGGGAGGTCCTGCAATCCCGGCTCACCGAGCGCGTTTTCCCACCGGATGAAGATACGCGCCGTGACGATCCGGATCTGCAGGTGTGCATTCCAACTCCGGAAGGCGGGGACGCGCGAGGGTCCGGCGAGGAGATCCGGGGCCTCCGGAGAGGCCACGAAATCAGGATCCGCGATCGGCACCAGCATCGCATCGCGTCCCTCCACCAGGAAGCTCGCATTGATCTCGAAATTCCCCGACTCGAGGAAGGTACGCGCGAAGTTGACCCCTCCGCGATAGATCCGTTCGGGCCGATAGACCCCTTCCTCGTCCCAGCTCTGGAGCGATCCCACCCCCGAAAGCCCCTCCAGGAGGGGAAGCGCCACCCGGCCGCCGATCTCGAATCCGGTGGCGTCCTCATGGGCGAAGGCGGCACCCCCACGGCCGACGAGCCCCGCCCGGTCCGCCGTCCCGAGGGGAAGCACCGAGTCGCCATTCGTCGAGAGCCATGCGACCTCGACGTCGAAGGCGCCCCGTGCGAGGTGCGCCCCGATCCGGGTGAAGTCCCGGTCGGTGGAGCGGGCCGCGTCCTGCGCGAAGCTTGCCGCCACCGCCTCGGCCGCGGCGCTGTCGGTGGGGAGACGGAGGAAGGGGGGCTGCCAGCCGCGCTCGCCGTCGTCGCGCTCGAGAAATGCCGAGACCCCGTGGTAGGCGGCGGTCCAGAGCTGCAGACCGACGACGGAGTGACGTTCGCCATCCCACCCGTCGGTGCCGAGGCGAACCGACGCGCCACCGAGGCCGTCCACCTCGGCGCCCGCATCGAGGTCGAGGCGGTCGTCGGGGAGCCGAGCGCCGCCGGATTGACCCGCCGCCCGCAGGATCGAATCGAGCCGCGGCGTGGCGTCGGACGAACTCTGGTCGTTGAAGACGCGCGCCTCGCCGCGCACCCAGAGCGAAGCCGAACCGAGCGCCCCCTCCCACGCGCCGCGCACCCCGATCTGACTCCGGTCGAGATCGGCGTCACGCACGCTCTCGCCTTCGAGGCCGAGGCCGTCCTCGAGATCGACGGTGGTGTTCGACCAGTACACCTCACCTCGAAGCCCCGAGCTCCGATTCGAGCGCAGGCGCAGCGTCTGCGTGGAGCGTGTGGACTCGAGCGCACCGAGGGCGGAGAGATTGTTTTCGGCGATCCCGCGGCGGAGTTCACCCGAGATCGTGAATCCTCCGATCGGTCGGAGATAGCGGAGCCACACCCCCTGCACCGTCCCGTCCTCGTCCGCTCCCCCCGGCCCACTCGTGTCGATCCGTTCGATCCCGACGGTGAACGACCCGGCGAATGCGTTGGGGTGCGCGAAGAAGCCGCGGAAGAGGTTCGTCTCGAGATCGCCGGTGCCCGCCGAAATCCGCGTCAGCGGCCGGTCGTCGTCAGGATCCGCGCGTTCGGTCTCGAGCTCGATCCGGAGCTCGCCCCCCCCGCGACGCAGCGTGACCGAACCGATCCCGACGAGGGGGATCCGCGCGAAATCGACCTGGCTCCCGTCGAGGGGGACCTCCTCGACGCCGTCCATGAAGAGGCGGACGCGTCCCGCCCCCATCCCGACCGCGATGATATTCTCGGGAGCGCCGAAGTCTCCCCCCCGGACCGGGATGATCCCCGCCACCGGCTCGAGGAGTTCCTGGAGGGTGAGGGCGGGCGATTCGAGGAGGTCCTCGAGGTCCCAGCGCCGGATCCAGGGGCGCGACGACGAGCCGAAGGTGCCGAAGTCGGGGAGGTCGTGGATCGTCGGGGGTACGGAATCGGCGGCCGCGTCGGCGTCCTCCGCCTCGACATCGGGGGGGAGAGAATCCGGGGGTTCCTGCGCCGTCGCCGAAGTCGCGCCGAGAGCGCACAGGAGCGCAAGAGAGAAGGCGCCGAGCCCCGGAAGAGGTCTCACGCGCGGCTCCGCACCCACTCGATCAGGAGACGCGTGGGGCGTCCGTACCCGCCGTCGCGCAGGTACGGAGCCGATTCGCCATCCCCGTAGGCGGTACCTGCGATATCGAGATGGGCCCACGGCGTCGTCCCCACGAACTCACGCAGGAAGGCGGCGGCGGTGATCGTGCCCCCCGGGCGTCCGCCCACATTCTTCAGATCGGCCTGCGGCGAGTCGAGCTGGCGGCGGTATTCGGGCCAGAGCGGAAGGCTCCAGCACCGCTCTCCCGAGCGTTCTCCGGCGGCCTTCACCTCGTCGACGAGGGCGTCGTCGGTGCCGAGCAGCCCGATCGCGTGATGGCCGAGCCCGATGACGACCGCGCCGGTGAGGGTGGCGCAGTCGACGATCGCCTCCGGTTCGAAGCCGAGCGCGTAGTCGAGCGCGTCGCAGAGGATGAGGCGACCCTCGGCATCGGTGTTGATCACCTCGACGGTCTTCCCGGAGCGCGTGGTCACCACATCGCCCGGCTTCATCGCCCGACCCCCGAGGAGGTTCTCCGAGGAGGGCACGATCCCGATGACGTCGCGCGCCACCCCGAGGCGGGCGATCGCACTCATCGCCCCGATCACCGCCGCGCCACCCGACATGTCGAAGCGCATCTCCTCCATCCCGCCGGCCGGCTTGATCGAGATTCCACCCGTGTCGAAGGTGAGGCCCTTCCCGACGAGGACGATCGGCGGACGCCCCGCCTCCCCGCCCCGGTGGCGCATCACGATCAGGCGCGGCTCCTCCTCGGAGCCCTGCGCGACCGCGAGGAGCGCATTCATCCGTTCGGCGGTGAGTCGTTCCGGTCCGAGGACGTCGACTTCGAAGCCGTGCTCGCCTCCGAGACGCTCGGCGACCTCGGCCAGGTGGGATGGCGTCGCGAGATTCCCGGGGCGCGACTGGAGGAGTCGCGCGACATTCTCCGCCTCCGCCACCGTCGCGCCGGTCGTCGCACCCGCGGCGACATCCGCACCGTCGCCGATGAGGGTGAGGCCCGTCACCTCGGTCGGGGGCTCCGGCTCACCGGCGCCCGTCTTGAGCTCGCGGAACCGCCACGCGGCGAGCACCGCTCCCTCGGCCGCCGCCTGTGCGACCGCTCCGGCTTCGTCTCCCGGCGTCGGGAGGAAGAGCCCGAGCTCGGTGATGCCGAGTGATTCCGCCGCTCGCACGGCGTGCCCCGCGAAGCGCCGGATGTCTTCGAGGGTGAGTTCCGCCTCGGGCTTTCCGACGCCGATGAAGACGAACCGCTCGGCGCCCTGCGCGCCCTCCTCCGCCCAGACGACGCGCTGCGTGCCGCTCGACGCCTTCAGATCGCGGCGCGCGCGGTGCAGCGCACCTTCGACCGGCGCGGGGAGCGCGGCGGGGAGGCGAGGCTCGCCCGGCCCGGACACCTCGCGTGCCTTCGCGTCGTGCGTCGCGTAGATGGGGATCGCAACGAGAGGGAGATCGAGGGTGGCGAGGGAGGAGACGGAGGTCGTCGTCAGATCCATGGGGAGTGCAGTGAGGCGCAGCGCCGTCGGTGAGATGGGATGTCGAGCGAGAGGTGGGTCCGCGAAGGGGTGTACGGGGAGGGCGGCCTCGGGGGTCCGCCCTCCCCTCCCCCACGCCGGACTCGCGGCTACATCCCCGCGATCACGGCCTCGCCGAATTCGGAGGTCTTGAGGAGTGTCGCGCCTTCCATCTGGCGCTCAAGGTCGTAGGTGACCGTCTTCGCGCGGATCGCCGACTCGAGGCCGCGGTCGATCGCGCGCGCCGCCTCATGCCAACCCATATGCTCGAGCATCATGACCGCCGAGAGGATGAGCGATCCGGGGTTCACCTTGTCGAGCCCGGCGTACTTCGGTGCGGTGCCGTGGGTGGCCTCGAAGACCGCGACTTCGTCCCCGACATTCGCTCCCGGCGCCATCCCGAGCCCGCCGACCTGGGCGGCGCAGGCGTCGGAGAGGTAGTCGCCATTCAGATTCGGCGTCGTGATCACGTCGTACTCGTCGGGGCGCAGGAGGAGCTGCTGGAACATCGCGTCGGCGATCCGGTCGCCGACCACGATCCGACCCTCCGGCGACGCACCGTCCCAGATCT
>JAVVEY010000036.1:0-24905 GCA_032250675.1 Longimicrobiales bacterium
CGTGCCCCCGTGTTTCTCCAGATCCTCAACCTGATCGGCGCCCTCGCGATTCTCGCCGCGTATGTGGCCAACCAGCGCCGCTGGCTCGGCCCCGAGACGCGTCTCTACTCGCTCCTGAACCTCGTGGGTGCGATCCTCCTCCTCTGGGTCGCGATCGAAGACCTCCGCTGGGGGTTCATCCTCCTCGAGGGGGTCTGGGCACTCGTCTCGATCCCGCCGCTCCTGCGCACCTCTTCCCCGACGGCATCATGAAACTCCCCCTCGCCCTCGATCACCCGCTCATCTTCTTCGATCTCGAGACGACGGGCGTCGACCCGAAGACCGATCGGATCGTCGAACTCGCCCTGATCCGCGTGAGCCCGCAGGGTGACGTGCTCGAGAGGGTCCGGCGCTTCAACCCCGAGATGCCGATCCCCCCGGGCGCGACGGAGGTTCACGGGATCACCGACGCCGATGTCGCGGACGAGGCCACCTTCGCGCAACGGGCTCGCGCACTCGCGCACCTCCTCGACGGGTGTGACCTCGCCGGATTCAATATCCTGCGCTTCGACCTCCCCCTCCTCGACAACGAGTTTCACCGGGCAGGGGTGCCGTTCTCGGTTCAGGGCCGACGGCTCATCGACATGCAGACGATCTTCCACCGCGAGGAACCGCGCGACCTCACCGCCGCCGCGCGCTTCTATCTGAAGCGCGAGCACCCCGAGGCGCACACCGCCCTCGGCGACATCCGGACCTCTGCGGCGGTCCTCTCCGCACAGCTCGAGCACTACGCGCATCTCCCACGTGACCTTGAAGGGCTGCACCGGTACTGCGCCGAGGTCTCGGGCTACCTCGGCCCCCTCTCCGACTGGTTTCGTCTGACCGATGGCGAGCTCGCGCTCAAGAAGGGCAAACATCGCGGGCTCCCCCTCGATCAGGTCGCGCGAATCGACGCCGACTACCTCCTCTGGATCCGCGGGCTCGATGACACCCGCGCCGAGGTGGCCGAGGCGATCGACGCGTCAATCGCGCGCGCGCACTCCGACGCCTGATCCCCGGGTATGCGCCGTTCGCTCCGGCGCTTGCCGCGGGCTGCGTGCCGCCCCTACGGTAGGGAGGCGTCGCGTAGTGAGGCGTCGCGGAAGTCCTGTGGGCATCCGTCCCCTCCCGCACTTCGTTCACGATTCAGGAGCACCCTCGATGTCCACGCCCCGCCTCCTCCCTCTCGTCCTCGTCCTCCTCGCCTTGATCCCCTCGGCGACGGCGGCGCAGCACCGCCTCACCACCGAGGAGATGACGAACCTCCACCCGCGTGAGATCGGTCCCGCCGTGACCGGCGGGCGGATTGCCGACGTGACCGCCGACCCCGCGAATCCCTCGACGCTCTACATCGCCTCCGCTTCGGGCGGGGTGTGGAAGAGCACCACGCAGGGGCAGCGGTGGGAGCCGCTCACCGACGATCTTCCGGTGAGCGCCTTCGGGGCGATCGCGCTCGCCCCCTCCGACCCCGAGGTGGTCTGGATCGGGTCGGGCGAGCAGAACAACCGACAGAGCACCTCGTGGGGAAACGGCGTCTACCGCTCGACCGACGGGGGCGCGACGTGGACCCACACCGGGCTGGTCGAGACGCGCCACATCGGGAAGATCGAGGTGCATCCGCACGACCCCGAGGTGGCCTACGTCGCCGCGCTCGGCAACCTCTGGGCTCCGAATGCGGAGCGCGGCGTCTTCCGGACCACCGACGGCGGAGCGAGCTGGGAGAAGGTGCTCTACATCGACGAGCTGACGGGCGCGGTCGACCTCGTCCTCGACCCCCTCGACCCCGACGTCCTCTACGCCGCCACCTACCAGCGCATCCGGCGCACCTGGGGGTTCAACGGCGGAGGTCCCGGCTCGGGAATCTGGAAGACGACGGATGGCGGCGAGAGCTGGAGCGAGCTCACCCACGGACTCCCCGATGAGGAGATGGGACGAATCGGCCTCGCGATCTCGGCGTCGTCACCCAACGTACTGAATGCCCTCATCGAGACGGGCCGCGACGCGACGACCGGGACGTACCGGAGCGAGGACGGTGGGGCGAGGTGGGAGCGGGTGAGCGATCTCGATATCCGCCCGATGTACTACTCGGAGATCTTCATCGATCCGACCCTGCCGAGCCGCGTCTACACCATGGCGACCAACTCGTACCGCTCGGACGACGGCGGACGCACCTGGACCGAGATCGCCCAGCGCCCCACCTACGACGTGCGCGTCCACGCCGACCAGCACGCGCTCTGGATCGACCCGAACGACTCCGACCACCTCTACATGGGAGGCGACGCGGGGCTGCACGAGTCGTTCGACGCCGGCGTCAACTGGCGCAAGATCAACAACTTCGTGATCAGCCAGTTCTACGCGATCGGGCTCGACATGAAGTCGCCGTACACCATCTACGGGGGGCTGCAGGACAACCACTCCTTCGTGGGGCCGAGCGAGACGCGCCGCTGGGTGGGGATCGTCAACGACGACTGGCAACAGGTCGGCTTCGGCGACGGGATGTACTGGCAGCCCAACCCCTTCGATGTGACCGAGGCGTACGGGACCTCCAACGGCGGGAGCTACTTCCTCCTCGACACCGAGACCGGCGGGATGCTCGACATCTCGCCCCGCGAGGGGGAGGACGACGACTTCCGCTTCGACTGGACCTCCCCGATCGCCGCCTCGATGCACGATCCGAACACGGTGTACGCCCTCGGCAACCACCTCTTCATCTCGACCGATCGCGGATCGAGCTGGCGGAAGACGGAAGACCTCACCCGCCGGATCGATCGTGACACCCTCCTCCTCGGGGGGAGGCTCGGCGCCGAGATCGCGATCTCGCGCAACGACGGCACCTCGAGCTATGGCGAGGGCGTCACCCTCGCGGAGTCTCCCGTCGATCCGCTCGTGCTCTGGCTCGGCTTCGACGACGGCAACGTCCAGGTCACCACCGATGGGGGACGGAGCTTCACCGAGGTGAGCGGCAATGTGCCGGGGCTCCCGCCGCACACCTACCCCAGCCGGGTGCTCGGCTCGATCCGGGGTCCCGGCGTGGCGTATGCCACCTTCGACGCGCACCGCGATGGCGACTTCGCGCCGTACGTCTACCGCACCGGGGACTACGGACGCACCTGGACGCCGCTGCACGACGGACTTCCGACCGGCTCGGTCAATGTGATCGTCGAGCACCCCGACAACCCCGACGTCCTCTTCCTCGGCACCGAGCACCACGCCTTCGCGAGCACCGACGCGGGCGCGACGTGGGCGAAAATCCCGAACCTCCCGACGACGGCCTACGACGACATGAAGATCCACCCGCGCGAGAAGGATCTCGTCTTCGGGACGCACGGGCGGGGGATCCGGGTGCTCGACGACACGCGCGTCTTCGCCGAGCTGCACGAGGCGACGGGCCCGGCGCACCTCTTCTCGATCCCGGCGCGCGAGATCTTCGTCTACTGGAAGGACACCTCGTACCGCGCCGACGCCGAGTACGCGGGCGAGAACCCGCCCGACGGCGTCGAGATCACCTACCGGCTCGGCGCGGGATCGGGACCCGCCGAGCTCTCGGTGACGAATGCGCGCGGAGACGAGGTCGCGCGTCTCGACGTGCCGTCGAGCCCCGGCGTGCACCGGGTCAACTGGGACCTGCGGTGGCACCACGACACCGCGACGTGGGAGCGGTTCGACCACGAGCTTCTCGCGCGCCCGGTCGGGGGGCGCGGGACGTGGGTGTCTCCGGGGACGTACACCGTGACGCTCGAGGCGCGGGGCACCCGCCACGCGCGGACGGTGCATGTACTCCCCGACCCGAAGCTCGATCTGACGCAGCTCGACTACGAGACCCGCGAGAACTTCATGCTGCAGGTCGAGGCGCTGATGCGGACCGCGGAGGAGCGGATGGCCGCGGGCGAGCTCACCCGACAGGAGGTCTTCGGACTCGCGCGCAGCCTCGGTGCGAACGGGATGAATGGCGGCGGGGTGCGACCCGGCACGCTGCGCCCCCCGACCGAGCAGCAGTGGGCCGCGCTGCGCCTCGCGCGCGAGCGTCTCGGGGGTGGCCGGTGACTCCATCGCGCGCGCGAGGAGGCTATCTTCCTTCTCGACCCGAGAGATCGTCCGCTCCGGAAGACCCGCGATCCGTGATCCGGAGTGGAACCCCGCCGACCTCGACGGCGTTGACCCGACGTGACCGTCCGCCGCCTCACCGAGGCGGGATGAACGGACGGATCGCCGCACCCATGGACACGCGATGATCTACGCCCACTCCGGTATCCGCTACCTCGTCCTCCTCTTCGGCCTCCTCACCCTCCTCTACGCGATCTACGGGGTGGTGACCAACCGCGACCACGACAAGCCGATGCGGATCCTCTCGGGGCTCTTCGCGGGGAGTCTGCAGCTCAATGTACTCCTCGGACTCGGTCTCATCTTCACGGGCACCTTCTACCCCGCCCTGATCGGACACATCTTCATGATGGTCGCCGCCGCGGTCGTCGCACAGATCGTCCCTTCGGTCATGCGGCGTCGCCCGCCCGAGGCGCGCACCTTCCTCCCCTACGTGGTCAACACCCTCGTCGCGCTCGGGCTCGTCGCGGGAGGGATCGTCTCGATCGGCCGCACGGTCCTCGGAAGCGCCCTCTCATGAAGTCACCCCTCTGATGAAGGCATCGGTGTGACCCCGACCGACGACGACGGGATCTCGCCGCCCGGGCCGAGTGACCTCGGGCTCGTGATGGGCGGCGGAGGCGCGCGTGCCGCCTATCAGGTCGGCTTCCTCCGTGCCGTCGCCCGCCACCGCCCCGACCTCAAGGTCCCCTATCTGACCGGGGTCTCCGCCGGCGCGATCAACGCCGCGCATCTCGCGGCGCACCACGGGAGCTTCGGGCAGTCGGTCTCGGAGCTCTGCAACCTCTGGAGCCGGCTCCGGATCGAGGATGTCTTCCGGGTCGACCTCCCGACGCTCCTCTGGAATGTCGTTCGCTGGACCGGCAAGCTCGTCAGCGGAGGCTCATCGCCGGTGCACACCCGGGGACTCGTCGATACCGAGCCGCTGCGGGAGTACCTCACCGAAGTCATGCACGCGGTGGATGGCAGGCTCACGGGGATCGACTACAACCTCCGTCACGGGCGACTGCGCGCCGTCGCCCTGAGCACCTCCTCCTACACCACCGGGCAGTCGGTCACCTGGGTGCAGGGCTCGGAGATCGAGGAGTGGGAACGCCCGCTGCGCACCTCGCAGAACTGCTGCCTCACCGTCGAGCACGTCATGGCCTCCGCGGCGCTCCCCCTCTTCTTCCCGGCGGTCGAACTCGAAGGCGCCTGGTATGGCGATGGCGGGATGCGACTCACCGCGCCCCTCTCTCCGGCGCTCCACCTCGGAGCCTCGCGTGTGCTCGCGATCTCGACGCGCTACGCGAAATCGCACCAGGAGGAGGTGCACCCCCAGGTGCGCGGCTACCCACCTCCGGCGCAGATCGTGGGCGTCCTCATGAACTCCGTCTTCCTCGATCTCCTCGACCACGACGCGCTCCGCCTCGAGCGCCTCAACAAGCTCCTCTACAAGCTCCCTCCATCGGAACGTGCGGGGCTTCGACCCGTCCGGCTCTTCGTGACGCGCCCCTCGCAGGATCTCGGACGGATGGCGCGGGACTTCGAGGTGCAACTCCCGCGCGGATTCCGCTTCCTCACCCGCGGACTCGGCACGCGCGAAACGGAGAGCCCGGACTTTCTCTCACTGGTCCTCTTCCAGCCCGAGTACCTTCGCGCGCTCATCGACTGCGGGGACCGGGACGCGGAAGCACAGATCGAGCAGATCCTCGCCTTCCTCGACGACGATCCCGTATAGGCGCACCGGCCTTCGCGGCCGGGGAAGCCACGAGAGCGACCTCCGGTCCGGGCGTTCGGCGGGTCCACCCCAGTTGATCATCGATCCGGTGCCGGCCGGGCGTTGGGGGGGGGCGTCAGGATCTCGCGGATCTCGCGCCGCATCCGCACCAGATCGAAGGGCTTCACGTGGACCCGGAGCCCCGGCATCCCGGCGAGATCGGAGGGGAGATTATCGATCCATTCGGTGAGCATGAGGATCGGGACGTCGGGGTCGGCGGCCCGGATTCCGCGAATCACACCGAAGCCGTGATGTCCCCGAAGCCCGAGGTCGGTGATGACGAGGTCCCAGGGACGCTCGGTCTGGAGCCCCTCGACGAAGGCCTCGACCCCCGACTCTCCCCCGGTGACGGTGCTCACCCGGTGACCGTCCCGTTCGAAGACGGTCCGGAGGAGGCGCAGGACCGCCGCGTCTTCCTCGATGCAGAGGATCCGTGCCGTGTCGACCCGGGCATCGGTCTTATCATCCGGCACGAGGGCGACGGTGCCGTGGCCGTCGTGCACCGGGAGGAAGAGGCACGCCCGCGTCCCCGTGACGGGAGCCGGTGAGGGGTCGGCGCGCCCGGCGCTCGACCGGTCCGCCCCGGCGTCGCTCGGGATCGCCCGATCCTCCACCGTGATCACGATCTCGGCGTCCCGATGTCCGGGAACCTCCTCCCGTGCGCTCACCACGATCGTCCCCGCTCCGGCACCGATCGCGTCGCGCGCGCCGACGAGGAGGCGCTCGAGCTTCTCGACGAGCGCATCGGGATCTCCGAGGCCGAAGGGAAGCGCGCCCGGGATCCCCACCTCGATCGCGACCTCGTCGCGCCCCTCGTCCTCCCACCGGTCCCGGACACGCTCCGCCGCCCGCTCGATCAGGGTGCGCACCGCCACCGGCACGCGCCGGCTCTGCGCCGCCTCTCCGGGGTGGAGTTCCCGAAGCGTCCGGGCGATCCCCGCGACGTCGGACGCGCCCTGCCGTACCCCTTCGAGGTAGCGTCGCGCCTCCGCGTCCTGCTCGGTGGCGAGGAGGAAGGTGGAGTAGGCGAGGACCGGCGCGAGCGCCTGGTTCAGATCTTCGGCCACCCCCGCGGCCGCGCGCGCCATCATCCCGATACGGGCTTCGCCGTCGCGTGTGGCGACCGCCCGCTCGACCTCCTCGGCGAGTTCCTCCACGCGGAGCCGCAACCCGAGCCGGCGGAGGGTGTCCGCGACGGCGGTCGCGAGGAAGTGGATGTAGTCCATCTCGTCCCCCCGGAGCGCGGGCTTCTCGCGACTCACGAGGATCATCCCGAGCGCGGGATCGCCCTCCCCGATCCGGACGGCCCGGACCGAGGGGCCGAGCGTCGCGGTCACCGCCGCCAGCTCTTCCTCGCTCTCGGGCGCTCGGCGCCGGAGCGCGTGTCCCACGGCGCGTCGCTCCTCGAAGCTCCCCCCGAATACGGTGGGTCGTCCATGAACGGGATGACGGAAGACGACGAGCGCGCGATCGGGGGAGAGCGCCTCCTCGAGTCGTGCGAGGAGAAGTTCGGCGAGCCCGGTTCGGTCACGCGCCCGACCGAAGTCGTCGAGGTGGTCACGGAGGCGGGCGAGATCGGAGGCGGGGTGGGTGCGCATGCGGAGGCTCCTGGGGATGAGGCTGCATCCCCCTCCTGAAGCACGCGGCGTGCCACTTCAGTCGCAGTCCTGTAACGCGAAGTCGGACCAGTACTTATGAGATTATACCACAATCCGAGAACCGCTGACTCTTGCCAATCTGCACCACTACAGTGCACCTTTACGGTACATTATTGTACTGGAGTAGAACAATGTCTCTTGTGCTCGCCGTCGACGACGACGCAGACATCCGGGTGCTCGTCGAGACCGTGCTCGAACGCGAAGGGCACCTCGTCGTCACCTACGCGGAGGGCGAGGCGCTGATCGCCGACCTGCAGAACCGCCTCCCGGACGTCATCGTCCTCGACATCCTCCTTCCGGGGATGGATGGCCTCGCGGTGCTCCGTGAGGTCCGGCGTCGGCTCCCCGCGGTCCCGGTGCTGATGCTCACCGCCGCCACCGCGATCGACAAGGTGGTCGAGGCGATGCGGCTGGGGGCGTACGACTACCTCGGCAAGCCGATCGCGCCCACCGAGCTCACGACCTCGATCCGCAACGCGACCGAGCGGCACGCCCTCACCGCGCGTCTCTCGCGACTCGAGCGTGACGCGGAGGGGCGTGGGCTCCCCGGGGTCGTCGGGCAGTCCCGTCCGATGGTCGAGGTGTACGATGAGGTCGACCGCGTCGCTCCGAGCGAGGTCTCGGTGCTCGTGCGCGGAGAGAGCGGGACGGGCAAGGAGCTCGTGAGTCAGGCCGTCCACCAGGCGAGCGCGCGCGGCGAAGGGCCCTTCGTCGCGGTCAACTGCGCCGCCATCCCCGCGCAACTCCAGGAGTCGGAGCTCTTCGGACACGAGCGCGGCGCCTTCACCGGTGCCTCCGCGCGGCGGGTCGGGCGTTTCGAGGAGGCCGACGGAGGCACCCTCTTCCTCGACGAGATCGGCGACCTCTCGATCGAAGCGCAGGCGAAGGTCCTCCGTGCGATCCAGGAGCGCCGCTTCCGCCGCCTGGGGGGAAGCCGCGACCTCGAATCCGACTTCCGTCTCGTCTCGGCCACCCATCGCGACCTCGACGCGATGATCCAGAATGGCGAGTTCCGCGAAGACCTCTTCTTCCGCCTTGCCGTCTTCGAAATCCATGTACCTCCGCTGCGTCGCCGGCGCGAGGACATCCCCCTCCTCATCCAGCACTTCATCGAGCAGCACGCCCGTCACGAGGCGCCTCCCTCGGTCTCGACCTCCGCGATGGCCGCGCTCCTCGCCTACCCCTGGCCGGGGAATGTGCGTGAACTCCAGAACGCCGTACTCCGTGCGCTCGTGACGTGCCGTGGCGAGATCCGGATCGAGGATCTCCCCGAGCGGGTTCGCGAAGGCGACGCCGCGCCCTCGCCCGACGATCCGGCTCCGCACCTCCGCCTGATGCCGGATGGGGACGACCGATCCGGAGCGTCCCCGCCATCCGACGCGCGCGACGTCCGCTCGCCCGCGGAGGCCGAGATCCTCCCCCTCGACGAGGTCGAGCGGATCGCGATCACACGCGCCCTCGAGATCACACACGGCAACATCTCGGAAGCGGCCCGTCGCCTCGAGGTAGGGCGCACGACGCTCTACCGGAAACTCGACGAATACGGCCTTCGCTGAGACCTCGCGCGCGCGGTACGGTACGTACAGATTGAAGGGAGAGTCCTCCAGCCCGGATCCACCATGCCCGCGCACGATCACGCCTCCGAACTCGAATCCCGCGAGGTCGCCGAGGCGGCCCGCGAGGACGAGTGGGAACGACGCTCCTTCTCGAAGCAGCTCTTCGCCGGTCGCCTCGCGCTCGACATCCTGCGCACCCGACCCGATCCGGACCCCGAACTCGAGGCACGCGCCGAGGCCTTCCTCTCCGAGCTGCGCGCCTTCACGCGGGCCCACATCGACGGCGACGCCTTCGACCGTGAAGGGTGGGTCCCCGACGAGGTTCTCGAGGGGCTCGCCGCGCTCGGTGCCTTCGGGATCAAGATCCCGCAGGCCTACGGCGGCCTCGGCCTCACCCAGCGCCACTACAACCACGCCCTCGAGATCGTCTCCTCGCGCTGCGGCGCCACCGGGGCCTTCCTCTCGGCGCACCAGTCGATCGGGGTGCCGGGTCCGCTCCTCCTCTTCGGCACCGACGAGCAGCGCCGGCGGTTCCTCCCCCGCCTGGCGAAGGGGGCGCTCTCCGCCTTCGCCCTCACCGAACCGGAGGTCGGGTCCGACCCGGCCAATATGGCGACCGAGGCGGTCCTCTCGGAGGACGGTTCGCACTGGGTGCTGAACGGCGAGAAGCTCTGGTGCACGAATGGACCGCGCGCGGAGATCATCGTCGTGATGGCGCGGACCCCTCCGCGTGAGGGGATCCGGGGATCCCGCCCGATCACCGCCTTCATCGTGGAGACCGACTCGCCCGGCATCGAGGTCGCGCATCACTGCTCCTTCATGGGACTCCGCGCGCTCTCGAACGGCGTCCTCACCTTCCGCGATGTGAAGGTCCCCGCGGAGAACCTCCTCTGGGAGGAGGGCAAGGGGCTCAAGCTGGCGCTGATGACGCTCAATGTCGGGCGCCTCTCGCTCCCCGCCTTCTGCACCGCCTCGGGGAAGGCGGCGCTCGAGATGTGCAGGGAGTGGGCCTCCACGCGCGTGCAGTGGGGTCAGCCGATCGGACGCCACGACGCGATCGCGCAGAAGCTCGGCACGATGGCCGCCAACACCTTTGCGATGCGCTGCGTCACCGACGTCACGGCGCGGATGGCCGATACCCACCGTCTCGATATCCGCCTCGAGGCGGCCTTCGCCAAGATGTGGAACACCGAGACGGCGTGGGAGGTGGCGCACGACGCGCTGCAGGTGCGGGGCGGACGCGGCTATGAGACCCACGACTCCCTGAAGGCGCGCGGCGAGACGCCGTGGCCGGTCGAACGGATGATGCGCGACCTCCGGATCAACCTCATCTTCGAGGGATCCTCGGAGATCATGCGCCTCTTCATCGCGCGCGAGGCGGTCGACGATCATCTGAAGGTCGCGGGCGAACTCGCGAACCCGCGCGCTTCGACGGGCGCGAAGATCGGCGCCGCGATCCGGGCGGGGGTCTACTACGCCGGGTGGTATCCGACGCGCTTCCTCGGGTGGGGCCGCTGGCCGCGCTACGCCGAATACGGCCGCCTCGCGCGGCACCTGCGGTGGGTCGAGCGGGCCTCACGCAAGCTCGCGCGGCACACCTTCTACGCGATGATGCGCTTCGGGCCCGGGCTCGAGAAGCGCCAGGCGGTGCTCGGTCGCCTCGTGGAGATCGGCGCGGAGCTCTTCGTCATCTCGGCTGCGTGCGTGCGAGCGAAGGAGATCGCCGATGAGGAGGGCAGCACGTCGGCGATCGAGCTGGCGGACACCTTCTCCCGGCAGGCCCGACGCCGCGCGGGAGCGCGCTTCCGCGCCCTCTTCCGCAACGACGACTCCCGGACGTACGCGACGGCCCGGGCGATGCTCGACGGAGACTTCGCCTGGCTCGAGGAGGGCGTCGTCGGTCTCGCCGAGACCTACGGTCAACCCGACGCCTCGACACTCGCGAGCGCCGCCTCGAACTGACCCCGGTAGAGCCGCGAGTAGACCGCGCTGCGCTCGAGGAGCTCGGCGTGTCGCCCCACGTCGACGATCGTGCCCCCGTCGAGCACCACGATCCGATCCGCCTCGATGACGGTGCTGAGCCGGTGCGCGATCACGAGGGTCGTGCGGTTCCGCATCAGCACCGCGAGGGCATCCTGCACGAGTCGCTCGCTCTCGGCGTCGAGTGAGGAAGAGGCCTCGTCGAGGATCAGGATCGAGGGGCGCTTGAGGAAGACCCGGGCGATCGCCATGCGCTGACGCTGACCCCCGCTGAGCGTCACCCCCCGTTCGCCCACCGCCTGATCCCAGGCATCGGGGAACCCCATGATGAACTCGTGGGCATGCGCATCCCGCGCGGCCTGGATCATCTCTTCTTCGGTGGCATCGAGGCGCCCGTAGAGGAGGTTCTCGCGGATCGTCCCGGCAAAGAGCATCGGTTCCTGTGGAACGACGCCGATCGCGCCCCTCAGATCGGCGAGACGGAGGGTGCGCACATCGATCCCGTCCACCGTCACCCGACCATCCTCGACATCGAAGAAGCGCGGGATGAGGTTGGCCATCGTGCTCTTCCCCGCACCCGAACTCCCGACGAGCGCGACGGTCTCACCGGGCGGAATCTCGAGGACGATCCCGTCGAGCACCCGGGGCAGGTCGGGGGCGTAGCGAAAGGAGACCTCTTCGAAGGTGACGCGCCCGGTCACCGATTCCGGGAGCGCACGGGGTGCGTCGGGATCCCGGATGACGGGGCACTCGTCGAGGAGCTCGAAGATCCGCCGCGCCGCGCCCGCGGCCTCCTGGATATTCGTCCAGAACCCCGCCATCGAGGTGATCGCGCCGGCGATCGAGACGGCGTAGAGGAGGAAGGCGATGAGGGTGCCGGCCGTGAGATCCCCCGCGAGAACGAGCCGCCCCCCCTCCCAGAAGACGATCACGATCGCGGCGAAGGCGGAGAAGGTCACCGCGCCGGTGAGGCCCGCGCGCGCGACGGCGCGTCGGAGTCCGTCGCGATACGTCTCGTTGATCTCGTCCCGGAAGCGGCCACTCTCGAAGGGTTCGCGCGCGAAACTCTGCACCACGCGGATCTGGGTGAAGACCTGATCGGCGCGCGCGACGGCCGACGCCAGGGTGTCCTGGATCCGGGTCGAGACGCGCCGCACCCGGATCCCGAAGAACCACGCGACCACGATCGCCAGGGGGATCGCCGTCAGCGTCACGAGGGTGAGGCGTGGGTTCGTCCAGGTGACGATGGCGAGGGCGCCCAGGAGGAAGACCCCCTGACGGAGCACCTCGGGGATCCCGAAGCGGAGGACCTGCTGCACGAGGCCGGCGTCACTCGCGAGTCGCGACCCCAGTTCCCCTGTGCGGCGATTCGCGTAGAATCCGGGGGACCGCACGATGAGCGCATCGAAGAGATCGATGCGCAGCGTGGCGATGACGCGTTCCGAAACGGCGGCCGTCAGGTAGCTCTGGCCGAAGTTGATGACCGCCTGGAGAGCGAAGAGCGCCAGGAGGAAGAGGGCGATCCCGTCGAGGAGTTCGGGGTTCGCTTCGAGGAAGGCGGCGTCGAAGAGATCACGAACGATGAGCGGAAATGCGAGACCGATCGCCGAGCTCGAGAGGATGAGGAGATTCGCCACCACGATCGCCCGCAGGTGCGGGCGGAGGCGGGGACCGAGGCGCCGCAGGAATCCGAGTGCCCGGACGGGGTTCCTGGAGGCGGCTTCAATCGGCTCGGACGGGGGGACGGGCTCGTTCACACCCAACAAGATAGACCCATGACGATTCTCGGACACTCCGGCGCGCAGCAGCACCATCGCGCCTTCGCGGTCAGCGTCGGGTGGACGCTCTCCCTCCTCCTCCTCGGGAGCGTCGTCCACGCCACCGAATCCTCACTCGCCTGTCCCGACTGGCCGACCTGCTTCGGATCGTACATGCCGGTGATGGAGGGGGGCGTCTTCTGGGAGCATATCCACCGCCTCTGGGCTGGCGGGCTCATTCTGATGTTCGGGGTGGCGACCTGGTTCTCCTTCCGGGAAGGCGCGCCACGCGGGGTGCGTCTCGCGGCCGTCGCCGGGGTGGGGCTCCTCCTCCTGCAGTCGATCCTCGGAGGGCTGACCGTCCTCCTCCGCCTCCCCGACGCGATCTCGACCTCGCACCTGATGCTCGCGCTCGCCTTCCTCGGGCTCACCACACTCCTCGCGGGTGTGACGTCGCCATCGCGCGCCAGACGGCGTCCGCTCTCCCGCCCGACGAGCCGGGTCCTCCGGAGGTGGGGCACCGGAGCGGCGCTCGTCGTCTTCGCGCAGAGCGTGCTCGGGGGACTCGTGCGTCACGCCGACGCCGGGATGGCGTGTCCCGACTTCCCCACCTGCGGGGGGCAGTGGATCCCTCCGATGAGCCATGCGCTGGTGGGACTGCACTTCGCGCACCGCGTGCTGGGGGGGGTGGCCACCCTCGCCGTCATCGCCCTCGCGTGGCGGCTCCTCCGTCTGACCCGGGAGCGGGGCGTGCGACATTTCGCGCTCGCCGCCCTCTCGCTCGTCTTCGTGCAGATGACCCTCGGGGTGGTGTCGGTCCTGAGCGTGCTCGCCATCGTACCGGTCTCGCTTCACACCCTCGGCGCCGCGGCACTCCTCTGCATCCTCGTCGCGATGAGCGGGTGGGGATGGTACGGGTGGGGCACCGATCGTCCGACCGCCGGATCGAACGCCGCGCACGCGGCGCGCCGGAGCGGGTGAGCCGGCTCACCCCACACCTCGCCCCTCATCGCATCGACGCATGGATATCGTCCGCCTCGGCGACACCCTCGCCGGCTTCAACGCCCTCCTGAACGGCACCTCCACGGTGTGCCTCCTCCTCGGATTCCACTTCATCCGTCGAGGCCGCCGCGAGGCTCACATGAAGGCGATGCTCGGTGCGGTCGGCGCCTCGGCGCTCTTCCTGGTCTTCTACCTCACGCGCTTCGCGCTGACCGGGACCCACGAGTTCGCGGGCGAGGGAAGGGTGCGATCGGTCTACCTCACGATCCTCTTCTCGCACATGGTGCTCGCCGTCGTGGTGGTGCCGCTCGTGCTGCGCCTCCTCTTCCTCGCTTCGAGGGAGCGCTTCGCCGAGCACCGGCGACTCGCGCGCTGGACGTGGCCGATCTGGCTCTACGTCTCGGTCACCGGGATCGTGGTCTACCTGATGCTCTACCAGATCTACGGACGCCTCTGAGGCCGCCGCTGACCGCGGTGCGGGTCACGCGCCCGGCAGGGTCAGCCTCACTCGAGCGCCGCCCTCGGGGCGATTCTCGAGCTCGAGATTGCCGCCGAATCCCTCGACGATCTTGCGGGCGAAGGGGATGCCGAGGCCGAGAGCCGACTCGCGCGTCGTGTAGAAGAGATCGCGCGCCCGATCGAGTGCCTCGGCGCTGAAGCCGGGACCACGGTCGAGGATCTCGATCACCGCGCGTCCGTCGCGTTCCTCGATCCGCACCTCGATCGTCTTGCCCGCCCCGAAGTGCACCGCGTTGTGCAGGAGGAGGTAGACGGCATCCATGAAGGTGTCGCGATGGATGTGCGCGCGGACCGGGAACTGCTGGGCCGTGAGGCGCACCCCGACCTCCCAGTCCTCGATGAACTCCCGCGTCACCTGCTGGATGAGGGGGGTGAGGTTGTGGGTCTCATCGGGGGTGATCGGATCCCGAAGGAAGAACTCGAGATCGGTGATCCCCCCGAGGGCGCGACCGACCCCCTCGCGAAGGAGGTCGGCGTCGCCGTCACGTACGGCCTGGAGCGGCTTGTGGATCGACTCCTCGATGAAGGCGGCGATCCTCCCGAGCGCCTGGTCGAGCGCCTCGGAGCGACTCTCGTTCAGCGGGACCCAGTGCTGGTTGACGCTGCGACGGATCCGGGCGATCCCCTCGGGATCCTCGGCCTCGGGGCCCCGTATGGCGCCGGCGTCGAGCTCGGTGACGAGCTCGGTGAGGGGGGCGTCGTAGCGGTCGGGCGGCGTGCGCCGTGATCCGAGGAGCCAGCCCGCGACAAGGGCGATGACGATTCCGACGATCCAGATGGCGGTCATGTGGAGGAGCCTGGTGCGGCGTGGGGATCCGGGGAGAGGACCCGTATGCTGATGACGCGAGGCCGCCGGGGCAATACGTTGACCCTCTCATGCAGATCGACGACCTCTTCGACCGGGCCCTCCTGGAGGCCGAACTCTCGGCATCGTCCGACCCCGACAACCCGGGAGTCGACGAGATGCACGCGATCGTCCGGAGGGCGATCCGGATCGCCGTCGTCGGGATCTCGCGCGACTCCTCCAAGGCGGCGCGGCGTGTCCCGTCCTACCTCGCGACGCGGGGCGCGGAGATCCTCCCGGTGAACCCCTACGCCGACCGGATCCTCGGGCGCGAGGTCCACCGCTCGCTGAGCGCGGTCGAGGAGGAGGTCGAGATGGTCCTCGTCTTCCGTCCCTCGCGGGAGGCGGGGGAGGTGATCCGGGAGGCGATGCGGCGCCCCGAGCGACCGATCATCTGGCTGCAGGAGGGGATCCGCGACGACGACGCCGCCGCCGAGGCGCGCGCCGCCGGCTTCGTCGTGGTTCAGGACCTCTGCCTCTACAAGGTGCACCGCGCGCTCGGCGACACCTTCCGGCGGGCGGGTCGTACGCCACCGTGATCGGGGAGCGGGCGTGAGCGGTTCCCGGCTCCTCGCCTCCCTCTCCCGGCAGTCCCCCTCCGACGACCGACTACCCCGCTTCGGGCTCCGGAAGCCACTCCGCCCCGCGAGCCCGGTCGCGCGCCCGCACATCGTCGGTGATCGTCCATCGACAGAGGGGATCGCCGTGCCCCTCGCACCGATCGTGGATGACGTGGTGCACCTTCCCGAGGTGTTCATCGACGATCGACTGGCAGAGCCCGGAGACGAAGAAGCACGACTCGCCGCGTGGCGTGAGCCGCACGAAGAGGAGCTGGCGACCCTCGAGCGCGAAGGGTCCGGGAGCGAAGCCCCCGATCCGTCGTCCGAGGAGTTCCTTCAGGCTCGATCGCGCACCGCGGCGGGCGCGGGCGTAGCGCACCGGGGAGGGGAGGATCCGCGAGAGGAGGCGCTCCCCATCTCCCCCCGCCATCCGACGCCCGACGTGCCAGAAGATCTCGGGGGCGTCGGGCCGGCGCACGACGAGCTGGAAGAGGTCGTTGAGCTGGGCGTCGGTAATCCTCTCCCGGCGGCGGGCGGCCGTCCGGTAGACGCGCACCTGACGCTCGACGACGTCGGACAGACCGAGGCGGCGAGGCATCGTCTGCGAGAGGTTCTCGTCTTCGAGGAACTCGGTCGGCGCATCCTGAGCCTGGAGCACCTCGAGGATCGCGAGCGCGAGTCGAGCCCGGATTCGCGGCTTTGCAGCGGGCGCGCTCGGCGTGGGTTCGGAGAGGTTCACGGCAATCGGAAGAGAGGGCGGAGTGAAGGAATCTTGCTTCGTTGACGGGGAATTCAAGGTTTGAGGTGTGCCGTTCGGCCCCGGTCACGGTACCTTTTCGGGCATGCGACGATATCCTGCATGGGATCCACCCGAATATCTCGAGTGGTCGTGCCCCCCCGAAGAACTCGAAGGCTACCGGTCGAGACTTCGGGCGGATCCTGCCCGCAGCGCCCATATCGCCACGCTCGCCGGAGACGACCTCCTCTCACTCCATGAGCACCTCCTCCGGACCCGTCTTCACGACATCGCCCTGAAGCGGTGGGTGCGAACCGGGGTGATCTCGAAGGCGTGGCTCGGGACCGGCGAGGAAGCGGTCACGGTGGGTGCCGTGGCGGCGCTGGACACCGCGAGCGACGTGGTGATTCCGATGATCCGCAACGCGGGCGCCCTCCCGATGATGGGGATGCCGCTCGTCGAGATCTTCAGGGGCTACCTCGCTGCCCCCGACTCGCCGTCGGGGGGACGTGACCTCCACCTGGGGGATCTCGAGCGAGGAGTGCTCCAGCCCGTCTCGCAGATGGGGACGAATGTCCCGATCGCGGCCGGACTCGCCCTCGCCTTCCGGCAGCGCGGGGAAGGCCGCGTCGCGCTCACCTGGGTGGGGGACGGCGCGACGCGGTGTGCCGCCTGTCACGAAGGGCTGGTCACCGCGACCCGGCTCGGCGTGCCTGCCGTCTTCGTGCTTCAGAACAACCAGGTCGCCCTCGGGACGCCGATCGAGCGGCACGGGGCGGGCTCGCTCCGCGCCTGGGCCTCGGCCTACGGGATCGAGGGGCTCGAAGCGGACGGCAACAATGTGCTCGACGTCTGGGCGGCCACGCGCATGGCGGTCGAGCGGTGCCGCGCGGGCCGCGGGCCCGTGATCGTGTACGTGGAGACCTTCCGCATGGGAGGCCACGCCACGCACGACGAGCGCGAAGCTCGTGACACCTTCGACCCGGCGCTCTTCGAGGCGTGGGGGCGCCGGGACCCGATCGGGCTCTACGAGCGGTACCTGATCGGTGCCGGGTTCCGTGAGTCCGCCCTCGACGATATCGAGGCACGAGTGTCCACGGAAGTGGACGGAGCTGCGGACGACGCACTTCGATCATTTCGCGAATCAAAACAACCTTTTCACGTCGAATGAGCGTTCATGATGCATTTGTACGGCGAAACGTGGATCAATAAACGACTATGTGGGCGCAATCCATAATTAATTGAAAGTTGCGCTTTCGGCGGATTCCGCTATCTTCGTGCAGTGGTTTTCGAGAATGACTCTTGAGAGTCCGGGCCGCCGCCCCGATGTCCGGACTCCACCTCCGTGGGAGTTCAGATGGCCAGTGGAGATGGGAACACCGACCCCCTCGACCCGCTCTCCTCGTCACTCGCCGAGCTCTCGGACGAACTCCTCGTCACGGCTCATCTCGAGGGACGCGCCGGCGCCTTCCAGGAGCTCTTCTCGCGCTACCGCGACCGGCTCGTGCACTTCATCACGCGCAAGACCGGTGACGC
This sequence comes from Longimicrobiales bacterium, assembly GCA_032250675.1. Classification (GTDB taxonomy): domain Bacteria; phylum Gemmatimonadota; class Gemmatimonadetes; order Longimicrobiales; family Gaopeijiaceae; genus Gaopeijia. The sequence continues at coordinate 18,027 of JAVVEY010000036.1, forward strand.
CGATCGGGCGCAGGACCTGGTGCAGGAAGCCTTCATCCGCGTGACGCGGCACCTTCACCGCTTCGACACCACCAAGAAGTTCTCGACCTGGATCTACACGATCGCGAGCAACCTCTCGAAGAATGAGCTGCGGAACCGCTCGCGCAGCCCCCTCGTTCTCTTCCAGAAGCTCACGAATGGGTGGGAAGACGATCACCGGCCGCTCCAGTTCGAGGACTCCTCGATGAAGCCCGACGACATGTACCGCAAGCGGTATCTGCAGCAGGTTGTCGAGGAGACGGTGCAGGCGCTCCCCGAGCACCACCGCCTCGTCTTCCGCCTCCGCGAACTGGAGGGGAAGAGCTACGAGGAGATCGCCGACATCACCGGGGTGAATCTCGGCACCGTCAAGAGCAGGCTGCACCGCGCGCGCAACTCCTTCGCCCAGCGAATCGAGCCGCACCTCGCCTGACCACGAAGGGGCCTCCGTTGTATCGTTGAGGTTCTTCCTCCCTTCCCCGTCGAGGTGCCGGTGTTCGAGGACCTTCGCGCCGCCTTCCGCGAGGCGGTCGACAACTTCCAGAAGGAGCTCTCCCGCGATCAGGTGGGGGAGAATGTGGACCGCATCCTCAAGGGGATGATCGATGAGGTGACCGACGCGAAGGCACACCTCGCGGGGCTCGAGGACCAGCTCGAGAAGACCGGGTCACGCCTCTCGCAGGAGACCGCGGCGGCGGCGACGTGCCGGCGGCGGGAGGAGATGGCGCGGAAGATCGACGATGGGGAGACGGCGCGCATCGCGGCCGAACACGCCGGGCGCCACGAGGAGCGCGCGGAGGTGCTCGACCAGCGGCGCCAGGCCTTGGCGGCCGAGATCGCGCTCACGCGGCGCGATGTGGAGGAGATGACCGGGAAGCTCAAGGAGGCTCGAGCCAGCCGTGCCTCGCTCGAGGCCGAAGTCGGTCGGACCTCGGCGCGCGAGTCGCTCTCCGAAACCGACCGGCTCTTCGCCGAGTTCGACCGCTTCGAGGACCGTGTGGCCGACGAGGGAGCGCGGGCCGGCGCGGCCGAGGATCTCTACGGCGATCGACTGCACGGCGACGCGCGGAGCGAGATGCACATCGACCTCGACGCGCCCCCGCCCCGTCGCGAGATCGACTACGACGCGGCGCTCGAGGAACTCAAGCGCCGGATGAAGGACGCGGAGTGAGGATGCGCGCCGAGGTGGTCCGAGTCCCGCGACCCGCATAGATTTCGGCGCCGCGGGCGGATGACGCACTCCCACTCGCGCACTCCGTATCACGCACCGGCATCACGTGGAAGGGAACGACGATGGAAAACTGGATCGGTATCGGCATCTGGATCGTGATGGGCGGCGTCATCGGGCTCCTGGTCCGCGGCGCGATGAAGCTTCCCGAGGAACAGCCCGGGCACGCACCGGTAATCGTGGTGCTCGGGATCTTCGGGGCGCTCATCGGCGGGATGCTCGGGGTGGGGATCTTCCACTTCTACGAGCCGACCTCGCTCAGCCTGGGCGGGATGCTGAGCGCCGCGGTCTTCTCCGGCTTCATCGCCTGGGTCTACCGCTGGGGCGTGCGCGGCTGGCTCTGAGCCGGATCGCGCGCCCGTGTCGCCCCCCTCCCCTCGCGCCTCTTCCGCCGCGCTGAGTCACCTCGAGGAGAACGCCGAGCGCCGCCTCGCCGAACTCTTCGACTTCCTCCGCATCCCCTCCGTCTCGGCCAAGTCCGAGCACCGCGACGACCTCCGCGCTGCCGCCGACTGGCTGGCGGACCGGCTCGCGGACGCCGGCCTCACCGCCGAAGTCCTCCCGACCGAGGGGCACCCCGTGGTGCTCGGCGAGTGGCGCGGCGCCGGACCCGACGCACCGACGCTCCTCATCTACGGGCACTACGACGTGCAGCCGCCCGAACCCCTCGAGCTCTGGAGCTCGCCCGCCTTCGAGCCGGAGGTGCGCGACGGGCGCGTCTACGCCCGCGGCGCAGCCGACGACAAGGGGCAGCTCTACATGCATGTGAAGGCGCTCGAGGCGCACCTCGCCACCGAGGGGGCGCTCCCGCTCAACGTCATCGTGCTGGCCGAGGGCGAGGAGGAGGTCGGAAGTCCCAACCTCGTCCCCTTCGTGAAGGCCCACCGCGAGCGCCTCGCGGCCGACGTCGTGCTGATCTCCGACTCGGCGATGTTCGACAAGGGGATGCCCTCGCTCCTCTTCTCGCTGCGCGGGCTCGCCTACGCCGAGGTGCGCGTGCGCGCGGCCGCGAGCGATCTGCATTCGGGGATGTACGGCGGCGCCGTGCCGAACCCGGCCACCGCGCTCGCGCGGATGATCGCTACACTGCACGACGCCGAGGGCCGCATCGCGATCGCCGGCTTCCACGACGACGTGATCGAGTGGGGCGAGGCGCTGCGCGACGAGATCCGCGCGCTCCCCTTCGACGAGGAGCGGTTCCGCGACGGCGTGGGCGCCCCCGCGCTCGCCGGCGAGGCGGGGTGGTCGGTGCTCGAGCGGCTCTGGATCCGCCCCACCTGCGAAGTGAACGGACTCCTCTCCGGGTGGACGGGCGAGGGCGCCAAGACGGTGCTCCCCGCCGAAGCGATGGCCAAGATCTCCTTCCGCCTCGTCCCCGATCAGGACCCCGACCGCGCGATCGAGCTCCTCACGCGCCACCTCGAATCGGTCGCACCCGAGGGCGTGACGCTCGAGGTGAGCGCGCTGCACGGCGGCCGTCCCTGGAAGGCCGACCCCTCCGGCCCCCTCTTCGACGCCGCCGCCACCGCGCTCGAGGAGGCCTTCGGCACCCCGCCCGTCCGCGTGGGCGAGGGCGGCTCGATCCCGATCGTGGTCGAGTTCGAGGAGGTGCTCGACTGCCCCGCCCTCCTCGTCGGCTTCGCCCTCCCGGGATGCAGGATGCACGCCCCGAACGAGTGGTTCGGGGTGGAGGAGTTCGACCGCGGCACCGCCGCGCTGGTGCGACTCTACGAGGAGCTGGCGGCGGCGCTGGGGTGAGGGAATCCGAAGGCCTCACTCCCTTGACGCGCCGCCCGGTCGCTCGATCGCGTGGACCCGGACGTACTCGACATCGAGATCGTCCTTCCAGACGGCAACCACTTCGTCTCCGGCCACGGAGAGCACTTCGTAGTCCGCTGGCACCTTGACGGTCGCGGTCAGGCGCCCCTTCGGGTCGAAGATCAGCCATCGGCCCGGGGGGTCGCTCGCGTCTCCGGTATCCAGTATGTCATTGAGGCCGCCGGCCCACTCCGGGTACTCCTGCACCCAGAGGTAGCCATCGTCGCCGGCGAGCGCGTCCACGTAGAACGGCCTGGTTTCCGGGACGGAAACCTGGCGGAGTTCGGGCACCCACTCCTCCCGGTCCGGGTAGATCGCGATCATGCGTGCCCGCAATCGGTCGTAGCGAGCTTCGTCCCGGCGTCCGATGATGGGCGGAGTCGCTTCCCAGACGATCCTGCGACGCAACCGACCGCCCAGATCGAACGCCTCGATCACGGGACTCGACCCATCTCCCAGATAGACCAGGTCTCCCGCCGTCGTCCAACTCGTGGAGCGCCCCCATGGCAGGAGAAACGTTGTCATCCAGGGGGTGACAGTGACCTTCCTTCCCAGCGTCTGGGATCGCTCGAAGTGGACCTCGGCGCTGCGAAGCTCACGATCCCGATCGAACCACGATGCGGCTCCGGCGACTGCTCCGACCTCACCCACCGCGGGTGGATTCGGCATCGTGGCGTCGATCAGGAAGAGGTGGCGGCAGTCGGCGCTCACACCCTGCACCTCGATCGCGCCTCCGAGCGACGACGGCGGGATGCGCGAGTGCGGGGTACTCGATACGTAGGCGCCATCGAGCGTGAAGAAGCTCACCCGCCCGCTCTCCGCGACCGCCACCGTGTCCGCGCCGCACCCCCACATCCCCCAGACCCCATTCAGGTCGCCCGGGCCTTCGCCGGGGCGGCCGACCTGTCTCAGAAAGGTGCCGACCGAGTCGTAGACGACGACGCCACCGAGCCCGGCGCTCAGGACAGCCCAGCGAGCGCCATCCCCCGAGCGGAACGCCGCCCAGACCCGGAAGAGATGCGGATCGTCCGGGGTCTCCGCCCGACCCAGCTCGAGCGAGGGCTCGTCCGCGAGTCGCCACTCCGGTACTCCGCTTGGCAACCCGCGGGTTTCCGAGATGAGCACGCCCGCGCTATCGCGGAGAAGCGTGGTCACCTCGGTCGACTCGCCGGCGTCCGGACCGCAGCCGGCAAGGAGAGTTCCGAACAGAAGAAGGCCTGCCAGGGCACGCTCACCACCCTCGAAGAGGGTCCTGCCGTCTCTCATCTCGTCGCTCTCTCTGCGGAAAGCACACTATGCCACCATGAGCTCTGTCGCACCGCGAAATGTTCCACCTCCGGCTCCGGTCGCTCAGTCGCTTCAGGTACCGTAGTCCCCGGGCGGCTGCTGATCGAAGGGGTCGTGAACGGGCCGGGTCTCGCCGTCGAGGTCCCGGGGCGAGAGCGGATCGACGGCAGGCATCTCGGTCCGGGGTGGCCCTCGCGCGGGGGAAAGAATGGGGGACGGGTGCTCGGGGATGCCGAGATGCCGCAGGATGGGCGGACGACACCGGGGGCGGTGAGGAGAGCGAGGATGCCCACCTCGCCGTGGCATGCGGGACGGGGCAGCGCAGAGAGAGAAGGCGACTCGATCCCGGTCGTGCCCGAGTTCGACCGGGGCACCGCCGCGCTGGTGCGGCTCTACGAGGAGCTGGCGGCGGCGCTGGGGTGAGGGGGACGGTGAGAGGAGGCCGACGACGAGCTCGGATCAGTCCCGGTTCGCGTCGCGACGCCTGAGCACCCCGATCATCTGCGCGCCGAATTCGTCTTCCTGCACCGTGACCATCCAGCGGCGCATGTACTGCGGAAATGCGGTCCTGGCGATGAATAGACCGAAGACCGAAAAGAAACCCAAAGTCAGGGCGATGCGATGAGAGTGGGGGAGTGATCAGCAACCTGGGCCCGGGCCAAGCGGCCCCGAGGAGAGCGTGCAACTCAGGAGCCCATCAATCCCGGCACTCGGGCGAGAAACACGTGCTGGACCCCAAATTCATCTTCCCGGACCCCGACGAGGGTGTCGCCGCGGATCTGGAACAACTCCACGTTCGTTCCGAAATCCATCACCCCTCGATGATTACCGCTCGCGTCGAACACGTCCCATAGAGGCCCGCCCGCGCCCTCGGCTCGGAGGGTGGAGAGGATCCTTTCGTCCATCTCCCGGATGGGTCGGGGCCGCTGCGTGAGAATCCAGCCTCCGGGCCCAACGAGGATGTCCGCCAGGACGTACCGTTCCTCAGGAGCACGTATACTCGCGCGAATCTCGTCCGTCACCCGGCTCAATCCCTGGGAACGTGCCACAACCTTCAGGAGGTGCTCCACTTCCTCCTCCGTGACCGCCCCGCCTGCCTCCGACCCGGCCGGCGCCGGCCAGGTGATGAGTCGCACGAGACGCTCGCCCAGATACAGGGCCACGGCAGGCTCGGACATGCGTGCCACCGCCGTCCATCCGCCGCCATACGCCGACCAGACCCAGCGGTCCGGCATCAGGGGCCATCCCGGGTTCATCGCCGAGGGCGCATGATCGATACGCGGAAGTCGGATTCCGCTCGAGGCGAGACGACCGTCGAGCGTACGCGCCTGGAGAATCTCGACGGATGAGGTCGCCCGTCGCACCGCCACAGTGTCACCGCTCAGGCTTCTCCACTCCGGGATCACCTCGGACCCCGTTCCGAAGGGCAGGACATCCACCACCTGCCCTGTGGCGTCAAAGATCGGAATGGCGTTGTTGGCCACGTCGGGCACGGCGAACCGGGCGCCGGGAAGGGGTATCACGGCCAAGGACAGGCCCCCGCTCAGTTCGCCCGGCCCCTGACCTCGCCGCCCGGCCACCGCACGGAGCTCACCATCCCGATCCAAGAGATACACTCGCGCAGCAATCCGATCCAAGACCGCGAGGGTCCCGTCGGAGAGGATGTCGACATCGGCCACCTTTCCGAACGTGACCCCGGTATCGTTTGCGGTCTCCGGTGCTCCGCCGTTCTCCACCAGGAGGAGGTACTCGGGACGGAGATCTTCGAAGGCTGCCCCATCGGGCGCCACGCTGTACCGCACCAACTCCACCCCCGCACTGTCCACTCGTTTCGCTCGAAACGCACTGATTCCCCCAAGGGGGGCTCCAACCTCACACGCCGCGGTCCAGACAACGAGGACGACGGACAGCGCCCGCCGAACCAACCTGTCAGTCCCCAAACACGCGATCGAGAACGGATTCACCTCCGCACACGGGTTCCTCGTTCGACATGTGAAGGGCCAACTGCTCCACTTCGGTAGTCTGGCAGCACGGATACGCGTCACAGATGTAGCGAGGGCATTGGTCCTTCTCCCTATACCAGTCGAGTACGCCGTCGTCGGACACCGCGCTGGCCTGTTCGGTCCAAGGGCTGAGGACCCAGACAGAGTTGAGATCCGCGGCGCCCGCTGCCGCTTGCGATTCGTCACCCAGTCCAGTCACCACCAGACCGGTGGTGAGGGAAAGCGCCGCGATCAAGAGGAAGCGCGTGCTCATCTGACCACCTCCATTGAAGAAAGAGGCTCCTCGCTGATCTGGATGGGTAGCGGCTCGGGCTGCGGGATGAGGGGGGTGACCGCGGTGGCGTCGAGTTCAGGCGAACGCACCAGCTCGAGCCTCAGCTCGAACCGGAGCTATCTGGCGGGGATCATTCGCGAAACGTTCCCGCAGGAACGCGGTGGCCGCTCTCGGCGAGGACGGAGTGCCCCCATCCCCCTCCTCACCCGCGCAGCACCGAGACCGCGTGCCCCAGATCGAGTCGCTCGCCG
>JAVVEY010000037.1:0-24715 GCA_032250675.1 Longimicrobiales bacterium
CCAGTGAGCAGACGGTGACCATCCGCGGAGTGGACGAGATCGGCTCGGCCGCGAGCCGTCCCTCGGGCTCGGGGCCGCTCACATGGAAGTACCATATCGAGAATGCCCGCGACTTCTCGTGGGCGGCGTCGCGCGCCTTCGTCTGGGACGCCGCGAGCTGGGACGGCACCCTGCTCATGTCGGCCTACCCCCGCGAGGGGATCGGGCCCGACGAGGAGGGCGCTCCGGGGTGGGAGATGTCGACCCAGTACCTCCGGCACACCATCGGCTACTACTCAGAGCAGTGGTTCCGCTATCCGTACCCCGTCGCGGTGAACGTGGCCGGAATCGTCGGGGGGATGGAGTATCCCGGGATCGTCTTCTGCTCCGTGAACTCGCGCGGCCAGGGGCTCTTCGGCGTAACAGACCACGAGTTCGGGCACACCTGGTTCCCCATGATCGTCGGCAGCGACGAGCGCCGGTACGCCTGGATGGACGAAGGCTTCAACACCTTCATCAACCACTACTCGAACCTCGACTACTTCGGCCTCGACGCCGGTCGTGTCGGACGGACCAGCGCCCCGTCCATCGTCGCCCAGATGCTCCAACCCACCTCCGACCAGCCGATCATGACCTATCCGGACGTGCTGCGGCGCGAGGGTCTCGGGTTCATGGCGTATCGGAAGCCCGGCTACGGGCTCATCCTGCTTCGCGAGGTCGTGATCGGCCCCGAACGTTTCGACGCCGCGATGCGCGAGTACGTGCGCCGCTGGGCCTTCAAACACCCCAAGCCCGCCGACTTCTACCGCACCATCGAGGACGTCACCGGCGAGAACCTCTCCTGGTTCTGGAGGGGATGGTTCGCCGGGACGGACCTTCTGGACCAGGCGGTCGAGTCGGTCACCGTCGAAGACGGCGAGACGCGCATCCACTTCGCGAACCACGGCGGGCTCGTCATGCCGATTCCGCTCGAGATCGAGTATGCCGACGGACGCACCGAGCGGATGATGCTCCCGGTCGAGGTCTGGATGGGCGGCGACGAGTACACCTGGGCCCAGACGGGCTCGCCCGCGATCGTGCGCGTGACGATCGATCCGGACGACAAGCTCCCGGACGTGAAGGTGTCGAATGACACGTGGAGGCGCTGACGGACAGGAGCTCCAACCGGGGTCGGTCCCGGTGGGCATCAGGATGATGTGCCGCCGGGCGGCGGTCGCGCAGCAGGTGCTCGATCCCCGCCCGGTCGTGCAGCGGAAGTCGTTCGCCCTTTCGGGACCTGTCGAGTGCCCGCGAGAGACGCTCGACGCATCGATCAAATCCCGTACTTCTCGAGCCGGTACCTCAGTGTATCGCGCGACAGGCCCAACAGCCGGGCCGCTCCGGTCTTGTTGCCGTCCGCCCGTTCGAGAGCCTGGCACATCAGCTCGCGCTCGAGCTCCTGGAGGCTGACGCCCGTGGGGGGAAGGACGAAGCCACCGTCGGAGCCAGCCTTCGTGCCGAGAATTTCCGGCGGCAGGTGTGCCTCGTCGATGCACTCCCCGTCACCGAGGAGGAGGGCGCGCTCCATCACGTTGCGGAGCTCCCTCGCGTTCCCCGGCCACTCGTAGCGCTCCAGGACATCCATCACGTCCGGGCAGATTCGGGCGGCGTTTCCCTCCGTCTCGGCGGACAGCAGATCCAGGAAGTGGACGGCCAGGGGCGCGATGTCCTCTGGACGGTCCCTGAGTGGGGGCAATTCCACGGGCACGACGTTGAGCCGGTAAAAGAGGTCTTCCCGGAAGCGTCCCCGGGCGACATCGGTCTCCAGGTCGCGGTTGGTGGCAGCGATCACCTGTACGTCGACGTCGATGTCCCGGACACCACCCACCCGTCGGAAGTTGCGGGTTTCGAGCAGGCCCAGAAGCTTGGCTTGAGCGGAGAGTGGCATCTCGCCGATCTCGTCGAGGAAAATCGTCCCCCCGTCCGCGATCTCGAACAGTCCCTGTTTGCGGGAACGCGCGTCGGTGAAGGCGCCAGCCTCGTGTCCCAGCAGCTCGCTCTCGACCAGGGTCTCAGGAATGGCGCCGCAGTTGACCGCGATGAAGGGCCGGTCACCGCGCGGGCCCTTCGCGTGAAGAGCACGGGCGACCACGTCTTTGCCGGTCCCGCTCTCGCCGCGGATCAGCACCGTGACGGTCGCCTTCCGGTCGGCGAGGCGGGTGATGAGTTCGGCCACCCTGCGCAGGGCGAGAGATCGGCCGATCAGTGTCACGTCCCTGAACAGCCAGCGGTTCCCCTCACGGGACCGGTCGACCTCGCTCCGCAGTCGTCGGTGCTCGAGGGCCTGATCGATGAGCACGAGCAGTTCATCGAGTTCGATGGGCTTCTCGAGGAAGTGGTGGGCACCGGCCCTCACGGCGTTCACCGCGGTCTGCACCTCGCCGTAAGCAGTGATCATGATGACCGGAAGCGCTGGATCGGCCTCGAGGAGGTGGGGCAGGATGTCCAGCCCTGTCGCGTCTGGTAGGCGCAGGTCCAGAAGCACCAGGTCGGGAGCCCTCCGCCGGGTCTCCTCGACGAGGGAAGCCCCGTCGCCAAAGGAGGCGCAGTCGTAGCCGTGTTCACCCAGGTGTTCCTCCAGCCACAGCCGGATCAGCATCTCGTCGTCACAGATCAGGATGCGGGCGCCGCCGTTCATGCCGACCCGCATGGTCTGTCCGACGCGCTCGCGCGCACCCGCACGGCGGCTGGCTCGGCGTCTCCGCCTTTCCCGCTCTGACGGGGAAGGAACATCGTGAAGGTCGCTCCCTCACCGACCCGGCTCACGACCTCGATCGTGCCACCGTGCCGCCGAACGATCTCCCGGGTGATGGAGAGACCGAGGCCGGTTCCGTTGTGTCGGGTCGTGTAGAACGGCTTGAAGATCTGCTCCAGATCCCCCGACGGAACACCCCGCCCCGAGTCCCGTACGGCGATCTCGACACCTTCCTCCGTAGCTTCCAGACGAACGGCCACGGTACCGCCCTGGGAGGTGGCATGGACCGCGTTCATGATCAGGTTGACCACCGCCTGGCCTATGAGTTCGCCGTCCATCCATGTGGGCGACAACCCGAGGGCCGGGTGGAGTTCGATGGTTACGCCCTCCCTCTCTGCCGCGGGTTGGACCAAGCGGACAGCTCGCTCCACGACCTCGTATAGGTTCCCCTTTTCCAGCGTCGGTTCGGGCGGTCTGGCGAAGGCGAGGAGGTCGCGGATGGCCCGCTCGATCCGCAGGAGCTGGCGTCCCATCTCCTCCAGGATGGGGTCCAGGCTGCCCTCCCCCTGTAGCTTCTGGCCCTTCAGCTTCCGACGCACGAGGTCGAACCCGTTTGAGATCCCGACCAGGGGGTTCTTGATCTCGTGAGCCACGCCGCTGGCCAGCTCTCCGACCGTAGCGAGCTGCGCGGCCCGCTCGAGCTCGCGCTGGTGAAGCTTTGCCACACGGGTCCGGGCCTCCTCGAGACCGTCGGCCATCTCGTTGAACGCGCGCCCGAGCTCGCCGATCTCATCGGTCTGCGTGGCCCGGACCCGGACCGACAGATTCCCGGACGCCACCGTCCTGGTGGCGTCGACCAATCGCCCCACCGGCCCGACGATCCCGCGTGCCACCAGCCACGCTGCCAGGACCAGCAGTCCGGACATGAGGGCCTCCACGAGGAAGGACGTGCGGCGCAGGGTTTGCAGTGGCCCGAGCGCGTCGGCCACTGGAGCCTCGGCCAGGTAACGCCAGGGTAGATCCGGTACCATCACGTTGACGCCGATCACCTCGACCCCCTCGGCATTCTCGTAGCGGGCGAAGGCACCGGGCAACGAGTCGAGTGTCGGCGTGGTCGCCCGGGAGAAGTAGTCGACCGGGCCATGGGGGTGAGAGACGAAGAGGGGCCGACCCTCCGCGTCGAGGATATAGCTCTCGATCGATCCTGCGAGATGAGGTGAGATCTCGAGAAAGGCCTCCAATCCTTCGTAGCTGATCAGGGCACACAGGTAGCTGGCGATGCCGACGCCGTCGATGCCGGGTACCCCCACCGAGAGTCGGAAGAGCGGTCCGTCGGGCCCCGAGATCTGTGAGAGGCCGGTGATCCCATCGGGGATGGCCGAGGGTGCGTCGACCGATCTGAGGGCCATTTCGGGAATGGGACCAGTAGAGGCCAGGAGTCGTCCGTCCGGGCTGTGAAGGTAGAGGGCCTGGAACGCCTTGAGTTCGTCGATCTTCCGACGGAGATGACTCTCTACGGCCGCTTCTCCGGCCACGAGTCCCATGGGTCCTGCATCCTCGCCCGTGAGCCGGAGGGCGCCGGCCGACAGGAAGTCGTTCCCGGCCGCGATCGCGGTCAGGTCGAGGAGGTAACGCTTCACTTGGCTACGCACGTGCTGGGCCTCGACGTCGGCCAGCGCCGCAAGATACCTCTCCGTGAGGTCCATGATGATGCCCTGGCTGCGCACATAGCCGAGGGTGTTGGACAGGAAGAGAGGGCCGAGGCTGAAGAGCAGGAGCCACCCCAGCAGACGCCTCCCCAGAGGGCCAGCCAAGGGTGTCGATCCGTCTTTCGCGTCGCTCGATTCCATGGATCTCCGTGGTCGCCGGCGACTCCTCGCTCCGGTACGCCCTACCGCAAGGTCCAGACCGTTCAGGAGCGAGAGGGGCTTTCCCGGGGCCGTCGCTCTCTCCCGGAAAAATGGCCCCGTGCGGTACCAAGGCGGGATCGGGTGATATCCCCCACCGCCCGTGGGGACATCCCCTACGCGATCGGGGCATATCCCCCGGGGTCACTCCGCTTACCAGGAGTATCCGTCCCTCCATCTCACTGTGCTACCACGATTTAGCGTGTGCCTCACGAGTTTGGCTCGCCTATTGCCAGAGGAAGGTTCACCACCCGGGAGCATCCCCCTCGAACGAGAAATGTCAGTGAAACGTGCCACTATTCTCATCGCCTTGACGACGGTCCTGCCCTGCGTGGCTCCTGTGGCTACTACGGCCGCCCAGAAACCCGACTCCGTCCGGGTCGTCGAAGTGAAGATGATCGACAAGTCGACCACGGAGTTCGCGTTCAATCCGTCGGAGGTCACGGTTCGAGTGGGGGATGTCGTGCGATTCATCCAGACCGGGACCATGCCGCACAACGTCGAGTTCAACGAGTCGGCCGAGGTGGCGACGCTCGAGGAAGTCCGCATCGGTCCTTACCTGACGCAGGTCGGGCAGACGTACGAGATCGAGATCGACGGACGGTTTTCGCCAGGGCGGTACCCGTTCGTGTGCACGCCGCACCAGTTCCTGGGCATGAAGGGGGTCCTGACGGTGACCGATCAGGCCTCTCGGTCGCCCGTTCCACCGGAGGAGGTACGATGATCAGGATTCGAAGTGTCGCGCTCCTGCCGCTGATCGCCGTTCTCGCCGCGTGCGAGAGCAATCCCGTTCTCGTGGACGACGGCAATCTCACCGCCGAGCTGACGCTGTCGGAGAGCCACGTCCACACCCTCTCTTCCCTCGACATGGAGGTGGTCATCCGCAATAGCGACGGCTATGCGGTGGACGACTTCGAGGCGGTGACGCTGGACCAGAAGATCGCCGGCGACGACACATGGCGGTCCATCGTTCTCGAGGCGAGCGAGCACGGATTCGTAGGCGACTACGTCTTCGCCTCGACCGGGGATTACGACCTCCGGGTAATGGTGACGCGCCACGGCACCACCGAGCCGACCGAGGTGCCGTTGATGCACTCCGAGATGGGCCACCTCAGCGTAGCCCGGGCGCACTTCGAGATCGACGGGCATCGGATCGAATTCGAGTCGTTCCCCGGCCACATGCACGAGGGGCAGGAGGTCGAGCTGAAGTTCTGGATTCTCGAGATGGAAGCGAACGAAGCCGGCGTTCGCCCCCCCGTTCTCGGCCTCGACCCCACGATCGTCTGCCACGAGGGGGGAAGCCCGGTGGAAAGCCATCCGGCGCACGGCCACGACGATGGCGTCTACGAGGCCACGCATCACTTCGCCGAGCCGGGCGCCGCCGCCGCGACCATCCGCTTCGAAGATGGACACGGAAGTCTGATCGAAGCGTCCTTCGACTTCGACGTCGCCCACGGGCACTGAAACGGGAGAGAACGATGACGATTCTGACCACACGCGCGTGGGTCGTCGGGGGACTCGCCTTCCTGGTGGGGTTCACCGCCGCCCCACCCGCCGCAGCCCAGTCCTCCGGGAGAGTCACTGCGGTCGTGGCCGGGTACGGAACGGCCAACTACGGGGGCACCTTCGCGGATGAGTACGCCCACGACTTCTCGACCACGATCTCGCCGATCTTCCTCTTCGGGATCGGCGAGGACCTTCTGTTCGAGTCCGAATTCGAGTTCGGGCTCGAAGGCGGAGAGACGACCACCGCCCTGGAGTACGCTCAGATCGACTACCTCGGCTTCGAGCGGCTCCAGTTCAGCTTCGGCAAGTTCCTGCTCCCGTTCGGCACTTTCGGCGAGCGGACTCATCCGAGCTGGATCAACAAGATGCCCACGATGCCTCTCCTCTATGGCCACGCCCACGAGGGCGTGGCCGAGGGCGCGCTCCTGCCGGTTCTCGCTGACCTCGGATTCATGGGTAGGGCGAACTTTCCCGCCGGACGGGGCCGTCACTTCGATCTGTCCGTCTACGTGACCCAGGGTCCGATGGCCGTTGAGGAGTTCGGCGGGACCGAGGGCACGACCGCCGGGCCCGCACACTCTGTGACGCGCGGGATTCTCGCCGCACCTGGTCACGATGATCCTCCCACCGGCACGGTCGGAGCCGAACCCGGACTCTTCGATATTCCGAGGGTCGCGTTCGGGATCACCACGACGGACAACAACCAGAACAAGATGGTGGGCGCCCGCTTGGGCTTCGTTGCCACCCCGGGCTTCGAGGTCTATGTCTCGGGCTTCCACGCCATGTACGACGAAGATGACTTCCTGGACTTGAAGGGCGGGAACGTCTCCGTGGAGTATCGCCAGCGCGGCACCGAGGTCCGCGGCGAAGCGGTTGCGCTCCACCAGGAGTTCCAGAACGACGACGCTTGGGACACCTTCAAACAGTACGGCTACTACTTCCAGGCCGCTCGCAGGATCGGAAATCTTGAGCCGGTGGTGCGCTGGTCCCAGCTCCTGGACGGCGAGGTGGATGATGTCGTGGCCCGGCAGGGCCGGGAAGAGTTCAGTCTGGGCGTAATCTACTGGGTTTCACCTTCCGTCCCCCTCAAGATCGCCTACTCGATCGACCCCGATTCCGATAATCGGACCTTCGTCCAGTGGGCCTTCGGATTCTGACACAGGAGATGACCATGAAACGCGGACTGACGACGATCGGAGTCCTGGCCCTTCTCACGTCTCCTGCGGCGCTGACAGGGCAGATGACCCCCGAGGCAGCCGAGGGAGCCATGGTTTGGGCCCGCAACTGCGTTCGATGCCACAACGCTCGGCCCTCGGCTGAGCGAACGGATGGCGAGTGGCTGGTGATCGTGAACCACATGCGGGCGAGGGCCAACCTGACGAAGAGCCAAGCGCGGATGGCGGCGGCCTTCCTGCAGGCCACCAACACCGTCGAGGCGGTGCCCGCCAACGCGCCGGCTCCGGAGCCCGATCCGTTGATCGATTCGGAGATCGAAGTCGAGACCATTCCTCGACCGGATTCCAGCGGCACCCTCTCCGCAGCCACCCTTGAGCACCTTCGGCGCTACCTGCTGACGCTGAACATGGTCCACCGGACACCGTCCGGCTGACACGTGGCGGCGAGCCGGCCACCCCGGCCAGCGGGACCGTCAGACGACTGGCCGAGTATCCGTCCAAACGGTTTCCCCATCACGCCGCCCTATCCGCCCCGGGAAAGCGCGCGCGAAACGGTTCAGCGCGCTTCCCCCTGATCGCCCCTCACCCCTGACGCGGGTCGAGGAGGACCTTGATCGATCCGCTTCGGCGGCGATTCCCCGCCGCCGAGAGGGCGGTCCGGTACTCGGCGAGCGGGTAGACGTGCGTCACCATCTGATCGAGGGGAGCGCTCGACTCGCGCATCAGCTCGAGGGTCGCGTCGTAGGTGTGCACCTTCGTCCCGCGGAAGCGTTCCACCCCGTACCCCACGAAGCCGGTGATCGAGAGCTCGCGCGCCCAGGTGAAGGTGAGATCGAGCTTCGGGATCTCGTGCGCGCACCCGAGCATGACGATCCGTCCACGCGGGGTCGCGTAGCGCAGCGCCTGTGAGAGCGTCTGGCCGCTCCCCACGCAGTCGAAGACGAGGGGGAAGCCGCCCCCCGCGTAGACCTCGTCCCCCATGATCGGGGAGTAGGCACGCGCGCCCGTGTCGAGGAGCGCGTCGCGCGCCTCCTCGCCCGGCTTCACCACCGTCGTCGCCCCGAAGGCGCGCGCGAGCTCCGCCTCGCGCTTCCGCTTCGTCTGCGCGACGATCTCGCCCGTGAACCCCGTCGCGCGGATCGCCCAGATCGTGCCCAGCGCGATCGGGCCGCTCCCGATCACGAGCACCGGTTCGTCGGGGTGCGCCGCGCGCGCATTGAGCGCCGCGTGGACCCCGATCGAGAGCGGCTCGGTCAGCACGCCGCGACGATCCTCGATCTCGTCGGAGATCGGGAAGAGCTGCGTCTCGTGCGCGATCGTCTCCTCGCCCCACCCCCCCGGGAGGGAGGCGTGATACCCCTGGGTGAGTCCGGGCCGCATCGGGCTGCCGTCGATCACCAGCGGCCCCTCCTCGCCCGCCTTCTCACAGGTGGCGTGACGCCCGCTCCGGCACGAGCGGCACTGCGCGTCGTGCGAGTATCCCCGCACCTCGCACGAGATCATCACGTCGACCGCCACGCGCTGCCCGACCTCGACCCGCGTGACGGCAGATCCGACCTCGACCACGCGCCCGAGGATCTCGTGCCCCAGGACGGCGGGGAACGATCCGAAGGGTTCCATCGCCGGAGAGGAGGCGAAGGTGAGGTTGCCGACGTCGGACCCGCAGATTCCGCACTGGAGGATCTCGATGCGCACCCACCGATCCCCCGGGAGCGAAGGAGCGCTCACCTCGGTGAGGCGCACCCCGCTCGGCGCGCCGTAGAAGGCGGCGTCGGTGAAGCGACCGAGCGTCTTCGCGACGAGATACCGGGGGATCGAGACATCGAAGGTGACGGCGCGCACGAAAGACCTCGCAGAGGAAACGTCGGGAGGCGACCGCGGATCATGGTGTGGCGGTCGACACTTCGGAAGATCCCGAGCGAGCGCCGGGGCGTCCACCCCGGCGGGGGTCGGAGCTTCAGCGACGCTCCGCCGCTTCGGCCTCGGCCTGCGCGCGGGCTCCGGCCAGGAGCCGGCGGGTGACGACCCGTCCGCCCAGGTAGAGGAGGAGGAACTGGACGATCCGGCCTGCGGCCGCGCCGATCTCTCCCATCCACGCGATCATCGCGGCCGTCGCCACGAGCCCGACCACTCCCGAGACGGCTTCGATGTGGACCGGTTCGCTCCCGTCGCCCAGGATCGCGAGCACCGAGAGCTGGTATTCCGACAGCCCGTAGAAGATGAAGGAGACGGCGAGGGCGGCCATGAGGTCCCAGGAATCGGCGTAGGCGGCGCCTCCGAGCGCGCGGATGAGCCATGGGCTCGCCGCGGCGACGGCGAGGGGCACGGCGATCACGATCGTGTGGTAGACCCTGTGGTCCCTTCGGTGCCCGTGAGGCCAGTCAGCGGCGGCGAGCCGCTGCGTGACGGGGTCGGCCAGGCTCCGCACCACGTAGCGGAGGAACTGAGTTCCCTGCCGGGCCACGTGATAGTTCGCCATCTGAGTCATCGGCAGCATCCCGGCCACGAAGAGGCGGTCGACCTGCCGGAGCCCGCGCCTGTAGAGGACTCTCTGATAGTGGGGGAAGGCACGGCGCACCCGCTCGGCGGCGCCGACGAGCGTCAGGTGACTCAGCCGGAACCGGCGGATCGTACGGCGGAGGAACCAGGCCGCCAGCGCGAGGGTGACGATCTGGCCCACCATCATGCCGGTAAAGAAGTGGTCCACTCCGGCAACGGTGAAGAAGGCGAATGCGAAGATCTTCTCGACGGTCGCGGATCCGGAGTCGAGGACGGAGTCGAGCCAGAACTCGCCCCGGGCGTGGAAGATCGGGGTCAGGACGTGCTGCCCGATCTTGAAGAGGATGTGTCCGCACGCGAAGGGGAGCGCCAGGCGGATGTTCATCTCCGGGACGGCGTCCTGGAGCGTGTCGGCGAAGGCGTAACCGACGGCGACGATCAAACCGGCGAGCGCGAATGCCGCCGCGAGACGAAGGAGGGTGGCCGGCGCGACGACGCGCTCGACCGCTTCCGCCTCTCGCCCGGCCTGGAAGAGGGGCGTGGCCTCGCGAAGCACCTGGAAGTGGAGCCCGAGGTCCACCGCGATCTTGGCGAGCACCACCAGCGCCGCCTGCACGCCGATGAACCCGAGGACGGGCTTGGGCAGAACGCGCGCGAAGTACCCCAAAAATGCCAGGGAGAGTACAGCCATGGACGCGCGGCCGAGCGCGATCTCCAGCGCCGAACGGAGGAGGCTCTTTCGGTGAGGTGGCAAGCCGGTCTAGCTCCACGGGCGAGCCGGGTCCCGCCGCCCGACCGCCGCCCTCGAAGATGTACCGCTCCTCGCCGTGGGGACCGCGCGTCCCCTCTGTCGCAGGAGGGGGTGGATGCCGGGGAGGACCACGATTCTGAAGAGAAGGATTCTGAAAAGAAGGAGCTTGGGCCGCATCCCGAAAACGTACATCAGTCGCCCCCTTCGCACGATCCCCGGCACCGCGAGACGCATGACGACGGCGAGTCGGCCGGGGATGCCACGCCCGGCCGCGAAGATGTTGATCGATTGCCTCGACAGACCGCCGGCGCCATCGTGGAGTGTCATTCCGAGTCGAGTGTCATCCCGAGTCCTTCCGGCGATTCCGGCGGGGTGGGGCCCTTCGACGAACTCGTGATCCGCGGCGCGATCCAGACAGTGGCTGGACGGTTGCTCCCGCGCCAGATTCACCCGCACCCCGGGGAGAGGGCATGAAGGCCGTCATCATCGCAGGCACCCGCACACCCTTCCCACGAGCCGGGACCGATTTCCGCTCGCTCTCGGCCATCGATCTGGGGCGCCTCGTCGTGCGAGACCTCCTCGATCGCGGCGGGATTCGCGGCGACGCGGTGGATCACCTGATCTTCGGCACCGTCGTGCACGACCCGCACGCCGGGAATATCGCGCGCGAGGTCGGCCTCACCACGCTGCCCCGCACCGTGCCCGCGGTGACGGTGTCGCGCGCGTGCGCCACCTCGAACCAGGCGATCTCGGATGCCGCGAATCTGATCGAGGTCGGGCAGGCCGACACCGTGATCGCGGGGGGCGCCGAGTCGCTCTCGCACATCCCGATCCTCGTCTCGGACGAACTCTCCGAGACGCTCGTGCGCTTCTCGAAGGCGAAGACGCTCGGCGACCGGCTCAAGCTCCTCGGCGGGGTGCGGCCGAAGCATCTCCTCCCCCTGGCCCCCGAGATCGCCGAGCCCACCACGGGCGAGACGATGGGCGAATCGGCCGAGCGCATGGCCAAGGCAAATGGGATCGCCCGCGAGGATCAGGACGCGTGGGCGCTTCGGTCGCACGAGCTCGCCGCCGCCGGCTTCGACGACGGTCGCCTCGCCGCCGAGATCACCCGGGTCTACGTCCCGCCGACCTACGAGACGGTGGTCGCCGAAGACAACGGGATCCGGCGCGACTCCAGCCTCGAGAAGCTCGCCGCTCTACGGCCCGTCTTCGACCGCAAGCACGGGAGCGTGACGGCGGGCAACGCTTCCCCGCTGAACGACGGCGCCTCGGCGGTGATCCTCATGCGCGAGGAGAAGGCACGCGCGGAGGGGCACGAGATCCTCGGCCGGATCCGGAGCTACGCCTACGCCGCCCTCGACCCGGAGGAGCAACTCCTCCAGGGACCCGCCTTCGCCGCCCCGGTCGCGCTCGACCGCGCGGGGATCTCGATGAAGGAGATCGGGCTCATGGAGATGCACGAAGCCTTCGCCTCGCAGGTGCTCTCCAACCTGCAGTGGTTCGACTCCGACCACTTTGCGCGCGAGCGCCTCGGGCGGAGCCGCAAGATCGGGCACCCCGACCTCGACCGGATCAACGTCATGGGCGGCTCGATCGCGATCGGGCACCCCTTCGGCGCGACGGGAGGGCGCGTCACGATGACGCTCGTGCACGAGATGAAGCGCCGCGACGTCCAGTACGGGCTGCTGACGGTGTGCGCCGCCGGCGGCCTCGGCCTGGCGATGGTGATCGAGCGGGTGTGACGGGGAGCCGGGATCTCCCCGGCTGGACCGGCCGTCTCTGAGCCGCAGCCCGCACGCCCGGGTCTCCCCGATCGATGGACCCGCGTACCCGCACCGAGCCCACCGGTGCCGGTGCCCGTCCGATGAGGCGTGGGAGGCAGGCGTACCCCTTGCGCTCCCGGGAGTCCGGATGCATCAGATGGGCGAGGCAGCAACGATTCGCCTGGTTCGGCGGGTCGGTCGATTCGGAGTCAGGCGGCACCCTCGCGGGCGATGTCCTCGACCAGCTCGCATACCACCGGTCCCGCCCCTCGCTGAAGTTCGGGACCGCTTCAAGGACCAGGACCGTGGTGGAGAAGGTACGGGCTACGGGCGGCCGCCACGCCGTGCGACCGCCCTTCGCGTCGTCATCGCTCCGCCGATCAGATCACGAGCGTTCGCAGCTCCCTGAAGTCCTCGTCGTAGACGATCAGCACGACCTTCGTTTCCGTGATATACACCGTCCCCTGCGGCACCGGCGGCGGCTCAAGGGCTTCGCGCGGAATGATGTGAGCTACGAACCTGTCGTCCACGCGATAGTAGACGGCGACGTATGGCGATTCGGCTCCCTGGACATTGTAGGTTGCCATGAACTGCTTCCTCAGCTGCGCGCAGACCCGAGCGTCGGTCACGACCGCCAGGTTCTGCGGATCCACCTGCGCGAGGCCGGCGCGCTCGCGCGCTCCCGCTTTGTCCTCGTCTGTCAGCAGGGCTGTCACGTCCGCGCGGGTGCTCGGGTCGTCGGGACGGCATACGGCCTGCGCGGCGCTTTCGGCGGGCATCGACACCGTGGCGGCCGTGACTCCTAGAACTACGAGCGCCGAAGAAATGGTGTAGCTTCGGCTCTTCATGGCTGATCCTCCAATGCGAGCGGAAGTCACCGCACGACCCCGCAGCTACCGGACGGGCTGAGGGAGTCGATGATCCCCTCGTCGTCCACCGTGTACGTGAGGATCCCTTCCGGATCCAGAATATACTCGTTGATCGTCTCGCCCACCGCCTCGTTGATCCGCTGAGCCGTTTCGCGGTCAGCCCTGCCCGGCCCACGCTGTGCTTCCCCGCCCGTCGGGAACTTGTCACAGATGTCGGGAGGCACCACCTCATCGCGCCTGAAGACGTGCGTGTGGATCTTCCCGACCGCACCGAGTGGCATGCCTACCTCTCCAGGGCTGAAGGAGCAGGGGTCCGGGTTCGGGTTCGGGATCGGCACGAGTTCAAACCCGGCCGGAGTCTGGATGATCCATGCGCCGGACTCCACGCGCTCCGCGGGAGCCGCGTCCGGATTCGACTGGTCCCAGAGGTCACGAAGTCCGTCGATCACGTCGGGATCCTGAAACGCGGGCGCCGTCGGACAATCTGGAGTGTCTGCCTGCGCGGTGACGGTGAAGACGAGGTCGTTGAAGTCGTTGTCGAAACCGTCCTCGAAGCTGACCGTCCAATTTGGGAACGCCCCTGACACCCGGGCTGCGGACTGGCCCGAGGTCGACTGCAAGCTCAGCTCGATTGTCGTCCCCGCGGGGAACGGTCCCGGAAACGACCAACTCTGTCCGATGGCCGCCTGGCAGGCCGTGGTGAGAAGCGTCTGGGACACCGGGCTCGTGATACTCACCACGTTGCTGGGGGCTGCGCACTCGCGCGCCACGAAGGTAACGACAAAGCCGGAGGGCACCGGCAGCGTGATGGGGGATGCCGCCTGCGCGGCTGCCAGCCCGTCCGGCGCCGGGGCCGATCCCCAGGGGAGGGTGATGCCCGCGCTGTCCTGGAGCGGCGCACCCGCGTCGGTGGCCACGACAGCCGGCCCTTCGGAGGAGGGACCCAGTGGGTCGTCCACACCCCCCGAGCAAGCGCCCAGGAAGAGGAGCGCGAGCATCGTTGCGAGGGGGCTGATGCGTGGAGCCCATGCAGAATCAGATCCCATCGCGAGACCCCGGTTGGGGAGAAGTGGTCTCGTCGGTGGCTCGCGCGTGGGGGGGCACGCTGGAATGCACCGGCAGGAGGGCACAAGGAAGTATACGCGTTATCATATCCGCTGAAACCCTGCGATGCAGGGTCGCCAGTGACGGGAGCGGACCTCGGGGCTCTCGTCGCCCTGCTCACCCTCCCCGGACGGCGGTCGTCCGCGGCGAGAGGCTCGGGTTGCCGGGCTGGAGCTGGAACGCCCAGTCGAAGATCATGATGCCGTCGCCGTTCTGGTCGAAGCTCAGCAGCGTGACGCGGATCGCGCCGAAGTGGACCTCCCTCTCGCCCCCGGGCACGCGCAGGACGTAGGTGAGCTGCGGGACGAGCTCCACCGCCGCCGCCGTGTAGCCCGAGGTGGAGGTCCGTCTCCAGGTCCACGCAGCCGACATCCGCCCCCGGACCACACTTCAGCGCCGTGGTCTCGAAGGCCAGCGGGAAGACCTCCGCAAAGTCCCACACCCACTCGTTCGTGACGTCGGGTACCCGCGGCCAGGGCGCTTTCCTGGCTCTCGTGCCCCTCCGTGTCGACCGCGGTCACGAAGTAGTCGAAGGTCAGCCTGTTCTCGGCCAGGAGGCCCAGAAAGCCCTCCGATGGTTCGTTGCCGTTACCACCTCCGGACCGGCCGATTCGACGGTGCCGGGCCGGAGCCGGACCCGCGCAGCCTTGCAACCTGACTCGACGCTTGCTCCTGACGGCAGCGATCTTCTCTGCTCGCGCTGCGCGCTCGGGGCTGGCCTCTTGAGCCGCAGGAAAAGCGCAAAGGGGTTGGGAGGCGCCACTACCCGCGTCCGTGGAGCATCTCCCAGAATCCGCGGGGGGAGACCGCAGGGACGGGGAGCGTCTCGGCGACGTCGAGGATGTCGCGGTCTCCTGTGACGACGACTTCGGCGAGTCCTGCCACGGCTTCGCTCAAGACAACGACATCGTCAGCGTCACGCATCGTGAGCGGCAGGGTGGGTGCCGAGGAAACGATGACCGCCTCTTTGCGGAGAAAGGCTACGGCCTCGTCGGCGAGCTCCGGCTGCATCCGCATCTTCTTGTCCAGAACGCGCCGGAGTTCGGTCAACACCGCCTCTCCCAGGACGAGCTGGTGCTCCGCGAGAACAACATTCAGGACATCCTCGCACATGCCCCGGGTCGTGAACGCGCTGACCAGTACGTTGGTGTCGAGGGCTACCCTCAAGACACGTCTCGGAAGACGTCCTCATCGGTGAGGTATCCAGCTGCTTCCGCGAAGGGCATCATCCGCTTGCGCAGCTCCTGGAATTGGCTGACAGCGAGCTGGCGGCGGAGTGCCTCACGCACGATCTCGCTCCGCGATCGGCCGGTGCGGGCGGCAAGCAAATCGAGCTGCTTCTCCAACTCGGGGTCGAGCCGGATTGTGAGGGCCGAGGTCTTCATGTATTACAATGTATGACGTCCCGCGCCTCCTCACAAACGTATCGGGACTCCTCCGCTCGTGCGCGACCTCGATATCTCGGTGCAGCCCTCGTCACTTCGGGTGTCGAGCTCGCGGCCCTGACCCATCTCAGAGCCCCGCGAGCACGCCCTTGATCGCGTCGAAGTCGGGCATGACTCCGGCATCCTCGGAGACCCAGGCGTAGCGGACCGATCCGTCGCGGTCGACGACGAAGGCGGCGCGCTTCGACACGCCGTGCATCCCGAAGAACTCCTCGTAGAGGACGTCGTACGCCTTCGACGCCTCACGGTTGAAGTCCGAGAGGAGGGGGAAGGGCACACCCGTCTCCTCGCGGAATTTGAGGGTCACGAAGGGCGAGTCGATCGAGATCCCGAGGACGGCGGCGTCGAGCGCCTCCCACGCCGACCAGTCGGCGGCGAGCCCGCAGAGCTCGTCGGTGCAGACGCTCGAGAAGGCGAGGGGAAAGAAGAGGACGACGACGGGCGACTCGCCGCGGAAGTCCGCGAGCGAGACGGGGTCCGCGCCGGGTTCGGCGACGAGGGCGAAATCGGGGGCGGGATCACCAATCTGCAGAGACATGGCGTCGGGGGGTGGAGGGATTAGAGGGGTGGAGCGGCGGCGAGTCGGGAGAGCGAGCCCGCCGACCCTGGGGCCTTGGGTCCGGTACCCTCGGAGCTCCGGGGAGTTGCTCCTCGCGCCCGCGTCTCCATCCCGGCGCACGCGACCTCCGGGGCCCGTCACGGAGTTGCCCCCCCGCGCCCGCCGCTCCAGAGTCCACCTCGTCGGCGACCCGGGGTTCACCGCGTGCAGGAGGCGAGACGTGCGGGAGGCGAAGTGAAGGCTCAGACGATCCGGAAGGTCGGTCGATACGGCGGTCCTCTCGTGGCCTTCGCGGTGCTCCTCCTCCCCGAGGCGCCCGGGCTCGACCCCGTCGGGCAGCGCACCGCGGCGGTCACGCTCTGGATGGCGGTGTGGTGGATGACCGAGGCGGTCGCGATCCCCGTCACCGCGCTCCTCCCCCTGGCCGCCTTCCCCCTCCTCGGGATCCTCTCCGCCGCGAACGCCTCCACGCCGTACGCCAACGAGATCATCTTCCTCTTCCTCGGCGGCTTCCTCCTGGCCGCGGCGATGGAGGAGTCGGGGCTGCACCGCCGGATCGCGCTCGCGATCCTCGCGCGCGTCGGCTCGAGCCCGGAAGGTCTCGTGCTCGGCTTCATGCTCGCCACCGCGCTCCTCTCGATGTGGATCTCGAACACCGCGACCACCGCGATGATGTTCCCGATCGGTGTTGCGGTGGCCGAGCTCTTCCGCCGAGGGGGCCCGAAGGTCGGGTTCCGCTTCGGGGTCACCCTCATGCTCGGCATCGCCTACGCCGCCTCGATTGGGGGCGTGGCCACGCTGATTGGCACCCCGCCGAACGCGATCCTGGCGGCGGCGGCCTCCGAGCTGCTCGGGGTGGAGATCGGCTTCGGAGAGTGGATGCTCGTGGGACTGCCCACGACCGCGATCATGCTCCCGCTCGGGTGGCTCCTCCTGGTGCGGGTGCTGCACCCTCCGGGTCGGCTCGAGGGCGATGCCGCGGCGGTGATCGACGCGGAGCGCGCCGCCCTCGGTCCCGTGCGCCCCGCCGAGCGCCGCGTGGCGGCCGTCTTCGGCGCGACGGCGCTGGCGTGGCTCCTCCGCGCGCCGAAGGTCGTGGGCGAGATCACGATTCCGGGGCTCGCGACCTTCGCGCCCGAGCTTCGCGACTCCTCGATCGCGATGGCGGCCGCGCTCGTCCTCTTCGTGCTCCCGACGGGAGACGGGTCGGGGACGCGGCTCCTCGAGTGGCCGCGCGCGCGCCGCATCCCGTGGGGCGTGCTCGTCCTCTTCGGAGGCGGGCTCTCGCTGGCGCGGGCGATGGACGAGTCGGGGCTCTCGGGGTGGGTCGGCTCGGGGGTCGCGCACCTCGGCGCGCTCCCCCTCCCCGTGATCCTCGCGGCGATCGCCGTCCTCTTCGTGCTCCTCACCGAGGTCACCTCGAACGCCGCGACCTCGACGATGGCGATGCCGCTCCTCGTGGGCGCCGCGGGCGCGATGACCCTCCCCGCGCTTCCCCTGATGGTGTCGGCGGCGCTCGCGGCGTCGATGGCCTTCATGCTCCCCGTCGCCACCCCGCCCAACGCGATCGTCTTCGGCTCGGACTACCTCGAGATCCGCGACATGATGCGCGCCGGGGTGTGGATGAACCTCCTCGCCGTCGTCGTGGTGACGGGGATCGTCACCCTCCTCTTCCCCCTCGTCTTCGGGGTGTGAGAGCGGGTTTCGGGTCCGTCGCCACCTTTCGGAGAGGTCGGGATCGTGATCCGGTGGAGCGACTGTCGCCCAGAGGCTCCGTCACCCCTCGAGCGGGCGCGCCACCAGGACGCCGTCCTGGCTCCCGATCCGGAGGATGCGGTCGGCGAGCGACACCTCGGAGATCTGGACGTCGCGACCCACGAGGGGCGCGTGCATGAGGTGGAGGACGCCGTCGATGCGGAGCGCGATCCCGGTGTGCGCCACATCGAGCCCCCCGATCGTCGAGGTCGCGGCGATCACGTCGCCGGTGCGGATGCGCTCCGAGACGCTCGCGATGCGCTCCTCGGGGATCCAGGGGCGCGGGCCGGCGGCGTTCAGTCTCGCCTCGACCTCGCGGATCGCATCGACGGAGCGCGGGTCGCCGGCGAGCGCCGGGTAGGCCTCGACGTGGGCGGTCATGAAGTCGATCGGCTCGGGATCGAGCGCAGGATCGAGCTCGAGGAGGGTGAGCGCGAGTGATCCGCGCGCCGCGTTGTCGGCGATCCACTCGCTGAAGTAGTGGAGGCGGCTCGCGTACCCGTCGAGGGTGCCCCCCCGGTAGCGGAGACGCGTGAGGTACGCCTCGTAGATCTCCCGCGCCCGCGCGGGATCGGCCAGCGCCTCTGCGCCGTGCTCCCGCACGAACCACGTCAGCGCGAGCACATTCTCGACGAAGGTGACGCAGTCGAACTCGCGCAGATTCACCACGAGGCGCTCGAGAGATCCGTCGAGGGGAGTACCGATCGAGGCCGCCGTGAACCAGGGGGATTCGAGTGTCTGCGGGGTGTAGGGGAAGCCCACGAAGAGGGTGCCGATCTGGCCGATCGCCTCACCCAGAGGGAGCTCACGGGCGCGCAGATCGCGCTCGGCGATCTCGATCGCCTGCGAGAAGATCTCCCAGTCGGCGCGTGTCCACGGCGTGCCCGGGAGGGTGTCGGTGAGGAGCGCGTCGCCGGGGTAGACGATGTCCGTCGCGGGGGCGGCCTCACGCTCGACCGGCGCCTCGGCGCAGGCGATCACGCCCAGCGCGAGGAGGGGGAGGAGGCGTGTGCGCATCTTCGGTGAAGGGTGCGGGGAGGGGTGGAGTTGCCGACGAGGACGGGGGACCCCGCGCGGTCGGAGTGGTGTTGCTATCTTCTTGAACACGTGGCGCCCCGGCAAGCGGTTCCCTCCGCAGCGCGGGACGCGGCGCGAGGGGCCCACGACACGCCCGACTCTGCAACGCTCGACTCTGATCGGATCACTCATGCCGTACCCTGAAATGCTTGTCGCGCCGATGCGCGAAGACCTCGTTCGTATCGGCTTCCAGGAACTTCGTACCCCCGAGGACGTCGACGGGGTCTTCGGCGCGGAGACGCGCACGACGCTCCTCGTCGTCAACTCCGTCTGTGGGTGTGCCGCAGGCGCGGCGCGCCCGGGCGTCTACCTCTCGCTGCAGGGCGAGGTGAAGCCGGAGGTCCTGACCACCGTCTTCGCGGGGCAGGATTCCGAGGCCACCGAGCGGGCCCGGCAGTACATCACCGGCTACCCCCCGTCCTCTCCGGCGATCGCGCTCTTCAAGGACCAGGAGCTCGTCTGGATGATGGAGCGGCATCAGATCGAGGGGAGTTCGCCGCAGGAGATCGGGGCCACGCTGCAGAAGGCGTACGCCGAGCACTGCTGACCGAGCGCGGACCGAGCACGGCTGACCCGGCACTCCTGACCGAGCACGCCTCCGGCTACGCGCCTCTCTCCGGCTACGCGCCCCTCTCCAGCCGGCGCGCGTGAAGCTGGGCCTCTCTGAGTGCCCGCCGCCGGCGCTTCGCCGAGCGTGACGACTCGCCCGGGTGACGGACCGTGACCTCGATTCCGGCCATCACCGCCACGCCGGTGATCCGCAGGATGGGGGCGTCGGGGTCGGTTGGCGCTTCTTCCTGCGAGTACTCGAAGCCCCCGAGGAGTCCGAGCCCCGAGCACTCGATGTGCACGCCCGGGGGTGCGATGATCTCCACGCCCCCCATCAGGGCGTAACACTCGATCTCGGTGACCCCGGCCGCGAAGGGCGACTCGCGGAGGTCGAGCGAGACGCCGCCGAGGATCCCGATCGCCGTGGTCGAGCGCGCCGGCACCCACCCGCCCGAGCGCTTTCCGCCGCCGAGGCAGCCCGCCACGAGGGCTCGATCGGGGACGCGCGTGGGCACGGGCGGGCGTTCCGGGACGGGATCCGGCGCTCGGAGCGCTGTGGCATCCCGCTTCGAGCGGTCGCCGCGGCGCGCCGGGGGGGACGGCGCGGGGAGATCGTCGAGGAGGGTGTCGAGTTCGACGCGGGTGCCAGCGCGGTGCGCGAGCTCCACGCGCGCCTCGAACTCTTCCAGGGTGAGGAGATCGTCCGCGAAGGCGGTACAGAGCCGGTCGACCACTTCCTGGCGTTCTCCGTCTCTCGTCGCGTCTCCCATCGTCCGCTACGCCTCCGTCGTCTCACGCGGATAGAGCTGCTCTCCGTCGATGAAGGTACGCGCGACCCGTGCCTCTTTCATCACTTCGGGGTCTGTCGATGCGCGAGAGTGCGGGTGGGGGAGACCCTCGACGACCACGAAATCGGCGCGGCGACCGGGAGCGAGAACGCCGGTCTCGTGGCGGAAGCCGCCGGCCGCCGCGGCCCCGCGCGTGCACGCCGCGAGCGCCGAGCCGAAGGAGACGCGCTCGTCCGGGTGGAAGGGATGCCCCTCGGCGTCGCGCCGGCCGATCGCCGCGCGGATCGAGGCGAGCGGGTCGAGGGGCGCGACCGTCCAGTCGCTCCCGAATGCGAGCGGCACCCCCGCCGCCTCCAGCGAGCGAATGGCGTAGGCGCGTCTCGCGCGCGAAGCGCCCACCCGTCGCTCGAGCCAGGGGGCGTCCGCGACGAGGTGGCACGGCTGCATCGAGGCGATCGCCCGACTCGCGGCGATCCGCTCGGCGGCGCCGGGCGAGAGGTGCTGGACGTGCTCGATGCGCGGGGGAGGCGCCGCGCCGTCGCCGGGACCGAGGCGGGCGTAGACGTCGGTCAACCAGTCGACCGCGGCATCGCCGATCGCGTGGACGAGCGGCTGGATCCCCGCACCCCACGCCCCCACGATATCGGCCCGGAGCGCTTCGAGGTCGGTCACGACGAGCCCGCGTCGCCCGGGGAGGTCATCGAGGGTCTCGTGAAAGCGCGCCGTGCCCGCACCGAGGCTGCCGTCCACGAACCCCTTGGCCATCCCCCAGCGCAGCCGCGCCGTGCCCCGACCCCGCGTGCCGATCCGGTCGGCGAGCGCGCCCCACTCCTCGATCGGCGTCGCGACCGCGACGCGCAGCGTGAGGCGCCCGGTGGCCTCCGCCCGCTCGAGCACCTCGAGATCGCGCCACGAGGGCGGGAAGCTCCCCATGTCGTGCACCTGCGTCACGCCGTGCCGGAGCGCGTGCGCGATCGCCCGGTCGAGCGCGGCATCCTCGTCGTCCTCTCCGAGCTCCGGGATCTCGGCCTGGACGAGCTGGATCGCGGTGTCACAGAGGAGTCCGGAGGGCTCGCCCGCGTCGTCCCGCACGATCCGGCCCCCCTCGGGATCGGCGGTCTTCCCCCCGTGGTCGATCCCGGCGGCGTGAAGCGCGGCGGAGTTGGCCAGAGCGAGGTGCAGATCGCTGCGGGTCAGGAGGGCGGGTCGATCTCCGGTGTGCCGATCGAGCCAGTCGCGCGTCGGCAACTCGCCCCCCCACACCTCGTGATCCCACCCGCCGCCGAGCAGCCATCGCTCGGTGTGACCGGCCAGATACGTCGTCACCCGTGCGTCCCACTCCGAGCGGGCGCGCACTCCGGAGAGGTCGAGTGCCGTCAGGGAGAGCCCTCCGTCGACGAGGTGGAGGTGCGCGTCGATGAACCCCGGGAGCACGGAGGCCTCGCCGAGGTCGAGGGTCGGGGTCGAGTGGGGGAGCGCCGCGCGGACTTCCTCGATCGACCCCACCGCCACGATGCGTCCGGCGCGCACCGCCATCGCCTCCGCCTCGGGACGCCTCGGATCGAGCGTGGCGATCCGGCCGAGGACGAAGAGGGGGGGAGGGGATCGGTCGATCTGCATGCGGGAATCCGTACGGTTATCTCTGGGGCGTCAGGTCCGGAAAGTCTCGCGCGAATCGTGTGAGGATCTCGGCGCCGCGCACGATCTCGTGCACCGGCACCGACTCGCTCGCCGCGTGGGCCTCCCCGATCGAGCCGGGCCCGAAGCATACCGCCGGGATCCCCGCGGCGTTCAGCCACGCGGCGTCGACCCACGCCGACATCCCCTCGACGCGAGGCGCCTCGCCTCCGGCCTCGGCCGCCTCGAGGAGCGCCACCACGCCGGGGTGGTCCGGAGCGAGGTCGGAGCCGTCGCGCACGAGCTCGGTGGAGACCGTCACGTCGAGGTCCGGATGGGTTTCGAGGACGCCCTCGACGAGCGTTCGCACCTCTCCCTCGAAGCCGGCGGGATTCTCGGCGGGGAGGGTCCGCCGCTCGAGGACGAATTCGCAGCGGTCCGGATAGACCGAGGGCGCGCTCCCCCCGGTGATCGTTCCCGCATGCACCGAACCGTACCCGAGGAGCGGATGGGGAGACCCGGCGCGGAGCGCGGTATCGAGATCGTCGAGCCGGGCGAGGATGCGCGCCGCACCCCGGATCGCATCCACGCCCACCTCGGGGCGGGAGCCGTGCGCCGCGCGGCCCCGCACCTCGACCCGGACCCACGCGAACCCCTTGTGCGCGGGCATCACCGCGAGCGAGGTGGGCTCGGTCACCACGCCGAAGTCGGCGGCGAGTCCGTCCTCCACGGCGGCCTGCATCCCGCGCGAGGCGTGTTCCTCGTCGGCGGTGAAGAGGAGGTGGATCCGGCCCGCCCGCCCCGCCGCCCCGCCGGCGCCGGTCGAACCCCCCCGGTGCTCGGTGGCCAGGCGATACGTCGCCGCGAGGATGATCGCGAGCCCCGCCTTCATGTCGCACGCGCCGCGACCCCGGAGGTGTCCGTCGACGATCTCGCTGGCGAAGGGGTCGTCCGTCATCCCGGCCACGCCGACCGTATCGAGGTGCCCGTTGAGGAGGAGGGTGGGGCCCGGACCCTCGCCGAGTGAGGCCTCGAGGTTGAAGCGTCCGGGAGCGATCTCGTGAACCGCCGGGGTGATCCCCCACCCGTCGAGGAGCTCGGCGATCGCCGACGAGATCGGACCCTCTCCCGCCCCGCCCTCCTCGAGGCAGGGGTTGATCGATTCGATCCGGATCAGGTCACGCGCGAGCTCGACCGGGTCCCCGCGCCGCGCTTCCGCGGAGAGGATCGCGCCCACCCCTATCCCCCGGGAGCTGCCGAGGAGTGGTCGTGAAGGATTCGCCACTCGCCCGCGTCGCGCTCGAGCACGAGCGAGAACCACCCCGTCGAGGAGGTCGTCTCGGCGTCGGAAGCCGTCGGCTGGTAGAGCACATACCGACCGACGACGAGCGCATGCTCGCTGCCGAGTGGACGCGCTTCGAGCGCCTCGAAACGGAGCGAGTCGGGGGGTCCCCCATCCGCCCAGTACCCCGTCTCGTAACGCGTGCGCACCGCGTCGACCCCGCGGATGATCCCGCTGCCGCCGAGGAAGATCAGGTCGGGGTCGTCGGAGTAGTCGTCGATGAAGCCGTCGAGATCACCCGCATTCCACGAGGCTGCGGAGGCGTGGAGCATCGTCTCGACCTCGCGGAGGAGGTCTGCGTCGGTGTCCGCGGTGGCGCCGAGCGAAGCACGCTGCCGCGCCGCGGCGTCCGCCCCCGCGTCCGGGCGTGGCTCGATCGAGCAGCCGGTGACGCCCAGGAGGACGAGGACCGCCAGCGCCGCCGCACGCGCCCCGGGGATCACCCGAAGTGAGCCCGATTCTTCTCGATGTAGGTCGTCCACTCCGGGGGCACGTCGGTATCGGGGAAGATCGCCTGGACCGGGCACTCGGGTTCACACGCCCCGCAGTCGATGCACTCGTCCGGCTCGATGTAGAACTGGTCGTCCCCCTCGTAGATGCAGTCGACCGGACAGACCTCCACGCAACTCGCGTCCTTGGTCTCGATGCACGGCTCTGTGATGATATATGCCACGAAGGAACTCCCGGAATCTCGATGTCGTCAGATGGGTGGGGCCGCGGGCCTGACGCACGGGGCCGCACCATGATGACCGAACCCCGAAGGGGCCGCAAGGTGCCGGTCAGCGCCCCGATTCGGGCGCGGTGGAGAGTGACCCCTTCGCCGCGTCGGCCAATCCCGCCGGGGCGTCGGGCCGTCCGTCCCCCGACTCACCCGGTGCGCGCACCGTCGCCCGTTCGACGAGTCGATACCGCACCGCCTTCTCGAGCCAGTCGGCGAGCGCGCGATCGAGTCGGCCGCCGAGGCGGGTGGCGAGGGGTGCCTCCTCGAGGCGCGCGCGCTCGAGCGCCTCGCGCGTCCGCTCCGGCCCCGCCCAGAGGTGGATGTGGCGGAGGTGGTCGAGGCGTTCGGCGAGCCACCCCGAGACGACCCACGCCGGGCTCGAGACGAGGTGCTCGAGCCGGCCCTCGGGATCGGCGAGCGCATCGAGGTGTGCTCCGGGTGACGCGTCGTCGGCGCCCCCCGTCTCGTCCGGGTTCGGCCCGTCCCACTCGGAGTCGTACCGGAGAACGAGCGTGGCCGCACGGGGATCGGGGATCCCCGCCTCGAGGAGGATCAGCACCGCGCGCAAGGGG
>JAVVEY010000038.1:0-24199 GCA_032250675.1 Longimicrobiales bacterium
CGCGTGATCCACCGCCCCCCCTCGATCGCGTAGACGAGGAGGAGGGGGAGGAGGGGGAGGGCGAAGCGGTCTCCCGACCACACCGGAGGCCAGAGGAGGACGACCCCCAGGTAGAGGGGGAAGAAGAGCTCCGCCGCGCCCGGGAGGGTGCCCGGGGCGGGCCGGAGCGCGCGGATCCACCCGACGACGGCGAGGAGCGCGAGCAGGAGGATGAGGGCCCCCACCCACCCCGCTCCCGCTCCGGGCCCGGCGAGCGCGGCCGGGAGGTGCTCGGTGAGATAGCCGCCCGCATTCGCGCCGATGCGCTCCACGAGCCCCGGAAGATCGACGCGACCCAGGCCGGGATCGTAGGGATCGACCAGGAGGAATTCGGCGCCGTACTCGCCCTCCGTCGACCCCGACCGGAGGCTCCACGCGAGGCCGGGCACGGCGAGGACCCCGCCCGCCACGGCGAGGCGCGCCCAGGCGCGCCGGAGCGCGAGGGTGCCCAGGAGCGCGAGGACGAGCGGGAGCCCCGCGCTCCGGGTGAACCAGGCGAGCATCACCCCGAGGAGCGCGAGCGCGAAGACCGTCGGGGATCCCGGCGATCGGCCGCTCCCTCCGGCCTCGGCCTCGGTGGAGGGCGCCGGAGCGGCCGGATCCTCCCCGACCTCGCGCCGCGCCTCGAGGAGCCAGAGGGCGAGGAGGGCGAAGGCCACGAAGGGGACGTCCGAGAGGATGTAGCGGGAGTGGTAGAGGAGGGAGTACGAGAGGCCGAAGACGAGCGCGACGAGCGCGGCCACCCCTTCGGGGATGCGCCGCCGCGCCCAGAGGAAGGTCGCGCCGACCGCGATCACCCCCGCGAGCGCCGCGACCAGCTTGAGGGTGACCCACCGCTCGGCGCCGAACGCCACGAGGAGGGCGAGGAGTCCGGCGAAGACGGGAGGATACTTGGTGTGGTTCGGAGCTCCCGGTTCCCACCGCTCGACGTAGCCGGCACCCTCGGTGAGTGCGTCGGCGAGCGCCACATACCCCGCATTGTCGCCCCCCGAGTGCGCCCCGGGGGTGAAGGTGCCCGCGACGAGCACCCCCTGGAGAGCGAGGAGACCCGCGAGGAGCGCGATCGTCGTGGACGAGAGGGTGCGTGGTGGCGTCATCGCGGATCCGGAAGGATGCGGAAGGGACGATCGGGCGCGGGGGTGAAGCTCCCGAGCACGCGGCGACCTTCCGCCCCCGTCGCCTCGGGGAGATTTCCCGGGCGCCCCGTCAGGAAGGCCCAGGCGAGGAGCGCGAAGGCGGCCGACTCGCGGCTCGACGCGTCCACACCGCTCGGTGAGTCGGCCGCGGTGAGCGCGCGGACCGGGGTGGGCGCGAGCGCCGCGGCGAGTCCGTCCAGGAGGACGGGGTTCCGCGCGCCCCCTCCACCCACGAGCACCTCGTCGGCCCCCGGGAGCCACCGCCGGATCCCCTCCGCACTCGTGCGGACGGTGAGCTCGGCGAAGGTACGGATCAGGTCGTTCCAGCGGCCGGAGCGATCGGGGGTCTCGTCCCCGTGCTGGCCCCACGCCCCGACCACCCGCTCCACGAGCGCGGCGCCGAAGTGCTCCTTGCCGGTCGACCTGGGCGGCTCCCGGGTGAAGTACGGGTCGGCGAGGAGCGCATCGAGGAGCGCGTCGTCCACCCGGCCTGCCCGCGCTCGCGCGCCCCCGGCGTCGTACGCCTCCGCGCCGCGGCTCGCGCGCCGGCACGCTTCATCGATCAGGGCGTTGGCGGGACCGAGGTCGAAGGCGAGCGGGGGGAGGTCGGTGCCCGGCGCGACGCGCGTGACGTTGGCGATCCCGCCCCAGTTGAGTAGCGCCCGGACCCTCCCGCGATCGCCGAAGAGGAGGGCGTCGCTCCACGCCACGAGGGGCGCGCCGTGCCCCCCCGCGGCCAGGTCGGCCGAGCGGAAGTCGGAGACGACGGGGACGCCCGACTCTGCGGCGAGGAGCGCGGGGTCGAGGAGCTGGAGCGAGGTGCCGGGGTCGTCCTCGTCGGGCGGGCGGTGCCAGACGGTCTGGCCGTGGCATCCGATCGCGGTCACCTCCGCGGGCTCGGTCACGGTCGCCTCGAGGAGCGCGTCCGTCGCCAGAATGAAGGCCCGGGTGACGTGGAGGCGGAGGTGCGCCACGCGCTCGGTGGACGCCCGGTCCGCCATCGCCTCGCGGAGCTCATCGGCGAGCCACCGCGGCATCGGGGTGTGGGTCGCTCCGAGTTGCCGTACCCCCGGGCGTCGGGCGTCCGTGCCCTCCTCGACGTCGAGGAGGACCGCGTCCACCCCGTCGGCCGAGGTGCCCGAGATGAGGCCAACGAACTTCACGAATCCGCGTCCCCGACCGCGTCACCCCGTGCGACGGGGGGGTCGTGGGGGGAGCCGGCCTCGGCCAGGAGGTCGCCGAGGCGTCCCCGGGCGGCATCGATCCGTCGATCCGCCTCCTCGCGCCCCACGTGGAGCGCTCCCATCACGAGGGCACGCTTCACCGATCCCTCCGCCCCCTCCAGGAGAGCACGCGCGCGCTCTCTCTCGACCCCGAGCGTCTCGATCACGATCCGCTCCCCCCGATCCTGCAGCTTGGCGCAGGTGACCTGGAGATCGACCATGAGGTTCCCCCACACCTTGCCGAGGCGGATCATCACCCCCGTCGTGATCGTGTTGAGGACGAGCTTGGTGGCGGTCCCCGCCTTCATCCGCGTCGACCCGGTGACCACCTCCGGTCCCACGAGGGGGGCGATGACGACGTCGTGCGTGGCGCGCAGCGCGGCCGGGGGAGGGGTGCAGAGGAGGAACCCCGTCTTCGCTCCACGGCGCCGCGCGTGCTCGAGCGCGCCGTGCACGAAGGGGGTCGTCCCGGAGGTCGCGATCCCGAGCACGATGTCGGCCTCCCCGACGCCCCGTTCCGCGATCGCGGCCGCCCCGGCCTCGGGGTGATCCTCGGCGCCCTCCTTCGCGCGCACGAGCGCGTCGTGGCCGCCGGCGATGATCCCCTGCACGAGATCGGGATCGGTCCCGTAGGTCGGCGGCATCTCGGCGGCGTCGAGGACGCCGAGGCGTCCCGAGGTGCCGGCGCCGACGTAGAGGAGTCGCCCCCCGCCCCGAAGCGCGGCCTCGACGAGATCGATCGCGCGCGCGATCGCCTCGCGCTCGGCGCGGACCGCCTCGATCACGGCGCCGTCCTCACGCTGGATGAGGTCGACGATCTCGAGCGGATCGAGACGATCGATCCCCGCCGAGGCGGGGTTGCGCTGCTCGGTGAGGCGAGAGTCCATGGGCCGGGTTCGTCGAATTCAGTGCGCGCCTTCCGGCGCGCCGGTACGTTTGCGAAGGTAGTGCACCCTCCCCACGATCGATCCGTCGGCTCTGCCCCGCCACCCCTCTCCACCTCCATCCCCCTCCCCGATGAAGCGACCCCCCCGACGCGCGACAGGTGACGCGGGCGGCACGGCGCGTACCGATCGAGGCACCCGGAAGGACACCGGCGCCGACACCGCCGCCGTCGCCAACACCGACGCCGTCGCGATTCCGTCGCGCGAGGAGAGCGGCTTCGCGCCCGCGCTCACGCGCCTGCGCCGCGCGCTGCATCAGCACCCGGAACTCTCCTTTCACGAAGTGCGCACCGCGGCGCTCGTCGAGCGCGAGCTCGCCGCCATCGGGATCGCCTCCACCCCGGGCGTCGGGAAGACCGGCGTGGTGGCGGAGATCGGAGGGGGAGACCCGATCGTCGCGCTTCGCGCGGATATGGACGCGCTCCCGATCCAGGAGGAGGCCGACCACGACTACCGCTCCCGGGTCGACGGCGTGATGCACGCCTGCGGTCACGACGCGCACGTCGCGATCCTCCTCGGCGCGGCACGCATCCTCTCCGACCGGAGTGCCGCGGGCGGACTCCCCGCGGGCACCCTCCGCCTCCTCTTTCAGCCCTCCGAGGAGACGGTGGACGAGGCGGGCGTGAGCGGCGCGGCGCGGATGATCGAGGCGGGCGCGATCGAGGGCGTGCGCGCGATCGCAGCGCTCCACGTCGGCGCGCACATGCCGGCCGGGCGCTTCCTGGTGGGACCCGGCCCGGTGATGGGCGGGGCCGAGGAGGTCGAGGTGCGCGTGCGCGGGCGAGCGGCCCACGCGGCGCTCGCCCATGAGGGGGTCGACGCGCTCGTCCTCGCGGCCGAAGCGGTGGGGGCGTGCCAGGCGATCGTGAGCCGGGCACTCGCGCCCACCGAGGCGGGCGTCGTGCACTTCGGCACGATCGCGGGTGGGCGCGCCCACAATGTGGTCGCGGACGAGGTCGTGCTGCGCGGCACGATCCGCTACTTCGACGACGCGGTCGGTCGGCGGCTCCGCGAGGGGATCCGCGCCGTCTTCGGCGCGCTCGAAGCGCGGGGCGCCGATGTCGACGTCGACTTCACCCCCCCCTTCGTGCCGGTGGTGAACGACGATCGACTCGCCGCACTCCTCTCGGAGCGCTTCCGGGAGCACTTCGGAGCCGACGCCGTCGGCGAGCAGCCCGCGCTCCTCACCGCCGAGGACTTCGGCGCCTACACGGCCCGTCTCCCCGGCGTCTTCTTCTGGCTCGGGGCCGCGCTCGACCGACCGCGCCAGCATCATCACCCCGAGTTCGACATCGACGAAGCGGTGCTCCCGCTCGGCGCCGACGCGCTCGCCGAAGCGGGGATCGCCCTCCTCACCGACCTCACCTGACCCGACGATGCGACACCCCTCCCCTCTCCTCCGCCTTCTGCTGGTCGCCGCGCTCGCCCCGGGGATCTCGGCGTGCTCCTCCGACACCCCGCGACCCGCGGGCGCGACCGGCGCCGTCGCCGACCACTGGCCGGACTCGTGGCGCTGGGACGAGAGCTCGGAACCGGTCCGCGCGGAGCGCGGCATCGTCGTCACGACTGACGCGATCGCGAGCGAGGTCGGGATCGCGGTGCTGCGTGAGGGCGGCAACGCGGTGGACGCCGCGATCGCGGTCCACTTCGCCCTCGCGGTGGTGAAC
Organism: Longimicrobiales bacterium; assembly: GCA_032250675.1. Lineage (GTDB taxonomy): Bacteria > Gemmatimonadota > Gemmatimonadetes > Longimicrobiales > Gaopeijiaceae > Gaopeijia. The sequence goes on from JAVVEY010000038.1 coordinate 5,010, forward strand.
CCCGAGGCTGGCAATATCGGGGGGGGCGGCTTCATGGTGGCGCGCATGCACGACGGCGAGGCGGTCGCGCTCGACTTCCGCGAGAAGGCTCCGGCCGCGGCAACCGCCGATATGTACCTCGACGCCCGGGGGAACCCGACCGACGCCTCGGTGGTGGGGCACCGGGCGAGTGGTGTGCCCGGTTCGGTGCGCGGGATGTGGGATGCGCACCTCCGATTCGGGACTCTCGACTGGGCGAGGCTCGTCGAACCGGCGATCGCGCTCGCCGGGGGGTTCGAGGTCCGGGATCGATTCCTGAACTCTCTCGACCCCTCGATGGTCGAGGCGCTCCAGGCCTTCCCCGCCTCGGCGGCGCAGTTCCTCCCGGCGGGCGGGCAGCCCCCTGCCGTCGGCGACACCCTCCGCCAACCCGATCTGGCCGCGACCCTCACGCGGATCCGCGACCGGGGCGCGGATGGGTTCTACCGGGGGGAGACGGCGCGTCTCATCGTGGAAGAGATGGCGCGCGGAGGCGGGCTCATCACCGCCGAGGACCTCGCCGGCTACACCGCGGCGTGGCGCGACGTCGTCGAGACCGAGTACCGGGGCTACACCCTCCTCTCGATGCCGCCCTCGTCGTCGGGCGGCGTGACGATGGCCGAAGCGGCCGAGATCTACGAGCTGGCCCCACCGGATGCCTTCGACTCCGACGCGCGACTCCACCGGCTGGCCGAGGCCTTCCGGCGCGCCTACGCCGACCGGAACCACTACCTCGCCGACCCCGATTTCATCGAGATGCCTCTCGAGATCCTCACCTCGGAGGAGTACGCCCGCTTCCGGAGCACCACGCTCGGCGAGCGGGCGACCCCCTCCGGAGAGGTCGAACCGGGAGTCGAGGCGTACCTCTCCGCGCGGACGGGTGCTGCCCCCGGAGACGGCACGCTCACCCCGCCCACCGGCGCGGATGACGAGGGCGAACACACCACGCACTACTCGATCGTCGATCGCTTCGGCAACGCCGTCTCGGTCACCACAACGATCAACTCGTGGTACGGGAGCAAGGTGACGGTGACGGGCGCGGGGTTCGTCCTCAACAACGAGATGGACGACTTCACCGCCAAACCCGGTGTGCCCAATCAGTTCGGGCTGGTGCAGGGCGAGAGGAATGCGATCGCGCCCGGAAAGCGGATGCTCTCGGCGATGACGCCGACGATCGTCCTCGACCCCGAGGGCGCGCTCTTCATGGTCACCGGTACACCCGGGGGGTCGACGATCATCACGACCGTCTTCCAGACGATCTCGAATCTGATCGACCACGGGATGAATGTGAGCCAGGCGGTCCTCGCGCCGCGCGCGCATCACCAGCACCTCCCCGACCAGATCTTCGTCGAGCCGGGGGGCTTCAGCCCCGCCGTGCTCGACGCGCTCCGTCAGCGGGGGCACACCGTGGTCGAGCGTGGCGGCGTCTCGGGCGACGTCCAGGCGATCCGGGTGCTCGCGGACGGCACGCTCGAAGGGCAGTCTGATCCCCGCCGGGGTGGCCGCGCGATCGGCTACTGACGCGACGCCATTCGAAGAGATACGCGACCGCGACCACGGTGATGACGATCGTGATGACCTCGGTGCCGAGGTTCACCAGGACCGACGGCCGTGTGGGCTCCTCGACGATGAAGACCGGGTCGAGTCGCGCGCGTCAACCCGCCTCCCCACATTATCTTGCCGGATGCAGAATCTCCGTCACCTCCTCCCCCGGATCCGACCCTACCGGAGGGGCCTCCTCGTCGGGCTCGTCTTCGTGGCGCTCGCGCAGGGGTTCTCGACGGGCCTCCCCTGGCTGATCAAGCTCGCGATCGACGCGCTCGGCGATCCCGGGACGACGCGCGGCGAGATCGGCGTGCTCGTGGCCGCGATCCTCGGGGTCTCCCTCCTCGGTGCCCTCGCGCGGTACGCGATGCGTGAACTCCTGAACGGGATCTCGCGACGGGTCGAGGTCGACCTTCGCGACGAACTCTTCCGACACCTCCTCACCCTCGATGTCGGCTTCTACCTGGAGACGCGCACGGGGGACCTGATGAGCCGTTCGACCAACGATATCCTCGCGGTCCGGCAGGCCGCCGGACCGGCGTTGATGTATTCGGTGAATACGGCGGTCGGCTTCGTGATGGCGCTGGCCCTCATGCTCGCGATCAGTGTGAAGCTGACCCTCCTGGCGCTCATCCCGCTCCTCGCGCTCCCCCCGGTGGTGCTCGGCTTCGCGCGCCTGATCCACCGGAGGTTCGAGGAGATCCAGGCGCAGTACTCGACGCTCTCCACGATGGTGCAGGAGAACCTCACGGGGCTTCGGATCGTGCGCGCCCACGTCCAGGAGGCGGAGCAGGAAGGTCGCTTCGCCGAGCTCTCCGGTGCCTACCGCGAGCGCAACATGGCACTCGCCCGGGCATCGGCGGCCTTCCATCCGGCGATGGGGCTCCTCGCCGGATTCGGGATGATCGTGGTGCTCTGGGTCGGCGGGATGCAGGTGATCGAGGGGGCGATCACCATCGGAGACTACGTGGCCTTCTTCTTCTACCTCACCCTCCTCGTCTGGCCGATGATCGCGCTCGGGTGGGTCACCAACCTCTTCCAGCGCGGGGAAGCCTCGATGGGACGCATCCTGCGCATCCTGGAACGAGAGCCGACGATCGGTGGAGCGGAGCCGGAGGAGGACGCCCGCGGGCGGATCAGAGGTCCAGAGCGCGTGGAGTTCCGGGGGCGAATCGAGTTTCGCGGCGTGGCGTTCCGGTATCCGAACACCTCACGCGACGTACTCGAGGAGATCAGCTTCGTGGCGGAGCCGGGGACGACGACGGCCATCGTGGGCGCGACGGGGAGCGGCAAGAGCACCCTGGTGTCGATGATCCCGCGGCTCCACGACCCGACCGAGGGCGAAGTTCTCCTCGACGGCATTCCCCTCACCGCACTCGACCCCTCCGCGGTGCGCGCCATCGTGGGGATGGTGCCCCAGGATTCCTTCCTCTTCTCCGATACCATCCGGAACAACCTCGAAGTGGGGCTTCGGCGAGAGATCGCCGCGGACCCCGCCGCGCGGCGCGACGAGGGTGATGAGGAGATCGTCCACACCGACCGCGTCGAGCAGCTGGAGGCCGCCGAACGCGCCGCGCGCATCGAGCGAGCTGCTCGCATCGCCCAGCTCCACGACCAGATCGTCGACTTTCCGGACGCATGGGATACGCACCTCGGAGAGCGCGGCATCAACCTCTCGGGCGGTCAGAAACAGCGCGCCACCCTCGCGCGGGCGGTGGCCCGCGATCCGCGAATCCTGATCCTCGACGACGCGCTGAGCGCGGTGGATACGCAGACCGAATCGCGGATCCTCGCCGATCTTCGCGAGGTGATGGCCGGGCGAACCGCCTTCGTCGTCTCACACCGGATCAATGCGGTGATCGACGCCGACCAGATCCTCGTGCTCGAGGAGGGCCGGATCGTCGAGCGTGGCACGCACCCCGAACTCATCGCCAAGGGAGGCGTCTACGCGAGTCTGCTCCAGCGTCAGATCCTCGAGGAAGAGGTCAGATCCGCTCCTGCAGCCACTCCGGGGTGAGCCCACCGAGGTACTGGGCGAGGATCGTGAACTGCCCCGAGACGAGGAGCACACCGAGGAGGACGAGGAGGAGCCCGGAGGCGCGCTCGATCCACGGAATCCAGGGCCGGATGCGCTTCATCGAGTGCAGGAACTTGTCGAGCGCCAGCGCGGCGAGGATGAAGGGGATCGCGAGCCCCGCCGAGTAGGCGAGGAGGAGTCCCATCCCCGACCAGATGGTGTCCGAGGTGCCGGCAAGCGTCAGGATCCCCGCGAGCACCGGGCCGATGCACGGCGTCCATCCCGCACCGAAGGCCGCGCCGACCGCGAAGGTGCCGATATGTCCAGCCGGCTTGTCGGAGAGCTGCACGCGCTTCTCACGCATCAGCGGCATGATCCTGAAGACGCCCAGGAGGTGCAATCCGAGCACGAGGAGGACGAGCCCGCCGATGCGCGCGACCCAGTCGCGATAGGTGAGAAAGAAGGCGCCGAGGAAGGATGCCGACGCCCCGAGCATGACGAAGATCGTGGTGAAGCCGGCGACGAAGAGCCCCGCGTGGATCAGGATGCTGCGACGATCGGTCGGCTCTTCGAGTTCCTCGAGCGTCATCCCCGTCACGAAGGAGAGATAGCTCGGGACGAGCGGGAGCACGCAGGGCGACAGAAACGACAGGATGCCTGCCGTCACCGCGATGAGAATGCCGAGTTCCTGGGTCACCGTTTCTTCCCTTCGTTCGTGAATGTCGAGTCGGCGCCGCGCTCCGACACACTCTTCTCCGACGTATCGTCCAGATCCGGCTCGATCCGACGGGCTCTGCGGCTCTCGATCCAGGCGCGCACGGCGGCCACACCACCAATCCATGCGAGGATCACGGCGAGCGTCCACCCCGCACCGGAAGGAAACAATGCAGCAAGGAATGCCACGGGCAATGCCAGGACCGCAACGAGCCCGAGAACGGTGCGGTCCTCACGCCCGAGACGGCGGCGTCCGGCGAGCGCGTCGCCGAAGGTGCTCCCCGCCCGTACGAAGTCCGCGACGCGCAATCCGGTTCCCGGCACGACCCCCGCGCGCAGCTCCCGCTGGATCCGTTCGGAGACGCTCCCCTGGGGGTCGAGCGACGTCGTGCGTGTCCGGACCTCGCCGAGCAGCCGATCATCCGCCGGGAGCCTGCCGGGGAGTACGATCTCGACCGAGGAGGCGAGATCGGCGAGGAAGAGCCCCTCGACCTGCGCGGCGAGTCCGGGGTCGAGCACGCCGAAGTCGATCTCCCAATTCCCGATCAGACTCGCCGCATTGAGGTTGCTCGAGCCGATGCGGCTCCACACCCCGTCGGCGACCACCGTCTTGGCGTGGATCATCGGGCCCTGCCACTCGAAGAGGCGCACCCCGGCCTCGAGCAGCCCCCGGTATCCCGCGCGCGAGAAGGTCCCCACCAGCGGCCAGTTGTTGTGCGCGGGGAGGAGGACGCGCACATCGACGCCGGCGCGCGCGGCCTCCGCGAGCCCGTGCGCCACGGGGGGGGGAGCGACGAAGTAGGGATCGGTGATCCAGATGCGCTCCTGCGCGTGCGCGGCGACGAGCTGGAGCGTCCGGTAGACACGGCTGAGACCCGGCTCCCCCTCGATGATCCAGACCGGTACGCCCCGCCCCTCCTCGTCGGCTTCGGGGGGAAGCTCGTCCGGAAGGCGCGACGGGATATCGGGGTACACTTCGCCCCAGAGGCGTTCGAACGCACGCGCGGCCGCGATCGCGGCGGGGCCCTCGACCTCGAGTCCCGTGTCTCGCCAGGGGGGGGCGTCCGCGGTCCCGGCCCACTCGACCCCGATGCAGAACCCCCCGGAGAAGGCGGTGTGCCCGTCGATGCAGACGAGTTTGCGGTGGTCGCGCTGCATGACGCCGAAGGGGTTGCGGAGGCTCGGGCGATTGAAGGCGAGCACCTCGATCCCCGCCTCCCGCCACGCGCGCCAGAAGCGTCGGGGCGTCGCCCAGCAGCCGACCCAGTCGTGGATGACGCGTACCGCGACCCCCTCGCCCGCCTTGGCGATGAGCGCATCGCGGAAGGCGCGCCCGATCGGGTCGTCGCGCACGATGTAGTTCTCGAAGTAGATGAACTCCCGGGCTTCGCCGATCACCTCGAGCCACCGATCGAAGGTCGCCGGGCCCTCGAACTGGAGCGCCACGCGGTTGCCATGAATCGCGCGCGCGCCCGTGGCCCGCGACATCGCGCTCCGGAGCACGTCGCGCGCGCTCGCATGGCGGCCGAGTCTCTCCCCGATCGCGTCCTCCTCCTCGCCGTCGTCGTACCCGGATCCGACGGACCGCATCATGACCCGAAGAGCGCGTGAAAGCGGTAGCCGAGGAGTTTGTAGACGAGCTTGGCCACGAGGAAGTCGGGGGCCCGGGTTCCCGGGATCGGAGCGAGTTCCACCACATCGCACCCGATCACCTCACGCTCCTCGAAGACGCGACGCAGGAAGCGGAGCGTACGATACCACTCTCCTCCTCCGGGCTCCGGGGTCCCGGTGGCGGGCACGAGCGAGGGATCGAAGTAGTCCACATCGAAGGTGATGTAGACCGTCTCTCCGAGCCGTTCGAGCGCCCGCTCCATCCACGCATCGGACTCCCACATCTCATCGGCCCAGATCAGGTGGATCCCGTCGTGTGCCCGCGCCACCTCGATCTCCTCCTCGGACACGGCGCGCAACCCCACCCCGACCACATCGGCCACATCGAGGACCCGCGCCATCACGCTCGCGTGCGACTGCGGGCTCCCTTCGTAGGCGTCCCGGAGGTCCGCGTGCGCGTCGAACTGGAGCACCGTGATCCGGTCATCGTGCCGCGCGGCGTGGGACCGGATCGCGGGCGCGGAGACGGCGTGCTCACCCCCGAGGAGGAGGACGAACCGCTCGCCTGCCGCCTCGAGAACGCGGTCGTGCACCTCTCGAAGCTCCTCCATCGCGGGGGTGGGGCCGGCCCGGGTGAGCTCCACCGGCGGGAGGGTATGGATCCCGATCGCGGGCCCCGTCTCCTGGCCGAACTCCTGGTCGTGAAGCTCGATGTAGCGGGACGCATCGATGATCGCCGCAGGTCCCGATCGTGTGCCGCCCCCGTAGCTCGTCGTCGCCTCATACGGCACCGGGAGGAGGACGGCACGCGCCGACTCGAAGGCACCCGCCTCCTCGTCGAGTCCGAGGAAGGTCTGCGGCAACGCCCACGGGAGGTCCGCCAGCGCCGGCGGCACGCCCGCGCTCCCGCGCAGCCCGCCCGGGGGGTGGCGATCGCGGTCCGCCGAGCCGCGCCCGGTGAGCGCATCCGCGCGTCGATTTCCCATCTCAGGCGACCTCGATCGGGCAGAGAAGTCCCTGCTGCGGCAGCGTCACTCCACTCTCCTGACAGGCGGTGCAGAGCCCGTGAAGCTGGAGGCGGTGGCGCGTCGGCCGGAACTTCGTCTCGCGCGCCACGCGCGCCTCGATCGCGGGGAGTTCCCGGATCTGGTACTCCTCCACCGTGCCGCACCCGTCGCAGACGAGGTGGGCGTGGCCGATCATGCGCGAGAGGCGGTGTTCGTATCGCTTGAACCCCTCCCCGAAGTCGAGCTCCTCGACGAGCCGGCTCTTCACCAGCAGATCGAGGGTGCGGTAGATCGTCGCCTTCCCGATCTTCTCGTCGCGACGACGGAGCGCCTCTTCGAGGTCCTCGACCGACCAGTGGCCCTCGGCCGAGAAGAGCGTTTCGGCCACCGCCTCACGCTGACTCGTCAGCGGGAGCCCCTCGTCACGGAGGAAGCGCTGGAAAAGCTTGAGATGTGATCGTGCGCTGGGCCCCTGGTGACTCATCGATCCACCTCCTGCATTTCGAGTTCCTCCTGCACGGCACGCGGGGGAAGGGCGGGATCGAGATACCCCTCCTCGACCTCCGCGAACCACCGGCCGAGCGCTTCGACCGATCCCCCGACGGTCACCTGGCTCGCCTCGCCGAGGGGGAGCCCGGAGCGCACGACGACCCCCTGCATCACACGAGGGAAGCGGTCCTCGGGAGCCTCCCCCTCCTCTTCGATCGTGACGTCGAGTGTGAGTCCGCGACCGGTACGTTCCGCGGTGTAGCGAGCGGTGACGAGGAGGCGCCGCCCCGCATCGTCCGATCCCTCGACGAAGCACCCGACCACGAGGAGTCCGCTCTCGCGGCGTCCCCGAATGAGGGGGGGAAAGAGCCAGAGCCGGTCGATCCGTTCCGCACCCCACGCGTGCAGCACACGCTGCACCACGCGGGGAAGCGCTTCGGGTACGCCGGGTCCCACCTCATTCTTCGATGCACTCGTCATCGGTGCGTCCTCATCCCTGCGAGCGCGCGACCGCTCGGCGTGTCGCGTCGACCACGCGATCGACGACCTCCTCCATCGGAGCATCGATCATCGCTCCCGACGCACGAAGATGTCCTCCTCCGCCAAATTCGCGGGCAAGTTCGTTCACGTCCACCTGAGGCCCCGTCGCGCGGAAGGAGATCTTGGTGGCTCCACGGTTCGTGCCACGAAAGAGGAGCGCCACCCGCGTCCCCTCGATCGCCCTCGGGTAGTCGACGAGACCCTCGAGATCGCCGGGGGTGCATGCGAGTTCCTGATAGGCGCGGGTGGGGACGGCCATCCAGGAGACGCCGTCGGCGTGGTGGAGCGTCTCGAGGCACTCGCGCAGGAGGCGGAATCGCCGGAGCGGCGCCGTGCCGTAGACGCGATTGTATGTGGCTTCCGGATCGGCGCCGCGCTCGACCAGGTCGGCGGCGAGGCGGAGCGCGTCGGGGGTGGAGTTCGAGAAACGGAAGGAGCCCGTGTCGGTGAGGAGCGCCACGTACATCCCCGCGATCGCCGCCTCGGGCCAGGGGCCTCCGGCGGCCGAGAGGATGTCCCACACCAGCTCGGAGGTCGCCGCCGCGGTGGCGTCGAGGAAGAGGAGCCCACCGATCGGACGATCCCCCGGGGGGTGATGGTCGACGACGATCGTCCTGAGATGCGAGGTGAGGGGACGCACCCGGCCGATCCGTTCCACCTCGCCGGTGTCGAGCACGAGGAGGGTGTCCGCCGCCGCCGTGACCTCCACCGCCTCGGGCTCGTTGGCCGGAACGACCCACGTGCGACCCTCGACCGGCAGAAGAAACTCGAGGGCCGCCGGGAAGGGCGTCGGGTTGACGATGTGGACTTCGACGCCCAGGGCATGCAGCCACGAGGCGATCGCGACTTCCGAGCCGCACCCGTCTCCATCCGCATTGACGTGGGTCGTCAGTACGACGGAACGCGACGCGCGGAGTGTGTCGGCGACCTGACGCGCCACAGCGGTGCGTCGTGCGGGGGTGGCATGCGCCACGGAGCAGCTCCCGGTTGAGGAGTGAAAGGGTGTTGGATGACGCCGGCGATCCACGGTACGGCACCACGGGTCCGACTTCGAGGCGAGTGCAGAAGGAGGGTGCGACCACGCGGCTTCAGCACCCCACCTCCTTCACGAGCCGCGTGGTGAGACCCCCGTCGGGCGTTCAGGGTTCACTCGGCCGCGTGTCGGCCGGCGGTCTCGAAGCGGGGCGCGCCGGGGAGGCGCTTGCGGATCTTCGACCACGTCGATCCGAGGTGAACGACGATCGACGCCTCCTCCCCCGTCCACGTGGCCCGCGCGAGTGCACGACGGAGCGCGTCCGCCTCATTCTCGTGGCGCGGCACGACGACGCGCACGCCTCCGATCTCTCTCACCGTGTGCGCATCCGAACCCGCCGAGATCAGCCGTCCGAAGCGCTGCACGATCGGATGGGCGGGGGCGTTGAGCGTCTCCGGGTGCAGCCGCGCATTGAAGACCTCGATGACGTCGATCAAGGGCGCCAGCTCCTCGACATGCCGTCCCCGCCCCCCCTTCCCCCACGCGAAGGGGTGCGGGAGGTAGGGGATCCCGCCCTGCTCGCGGATCCGACGCACCGTCTCGCGGGCGGGAGTCCCGCGGGGGATCACCTCGCTCAGGTAGAGTCCGATCACATCGATCCCCTCGGCGGTCCGGACCTCTTCGCCCGGGATGACCCGTTCGGGGTACCGCTCGGCCATCGCACGCGCCACATCGAGTTCGTTGTGGTCGGTGATCGCGATCCGGTCGATCCCCTGAGCCTCCGCCCGCGTCAGGATCGCTTCGGGATCGGCGAGCGAATCCCACGAACCGACGGTGTGCAGATGCAGGTCGAGCGTCATCGTCGGGCCCTCGGCGCGAGGGCGTCCGGCGCCGGCGAGGAGCTCGCCGAGGAGGAGCGCCGCGGTCCGGCGCAGGGCGGCGAGGTCCCCGTCGTTGTCGATCACGAGATCGGCGCGGTCGGCCTGCGCGTCGGGCGCCATCTGGGCCATGCGGATCTGACGGACCTCCTCGACGGAGAGCCCCCGAGCCTCGAGGCGCGCCCGCTGCCGTGCCTCGGGTGTGCAGACGACGACCGAGGTGTGCACCGTGTCGTGCAGGTCGGCCTCGAAGAGGAGAGGGATCTCCACGACGACGACCGTCTCTCCCTCGCGGGCGCGCGCTTCCACCCACGCGTCACGGAGACGCCGTACCTCGGGATGAATGATCGCCTCGAGCCGGGCGCGCGCGGAGGGATCGGAGAAGATGATGCGACGGAGCGTGGCGCGATCGAGCGTGCCGTCGCCCTCGATCACCTCGTTCCCGAAGGCCTCCCGTACGGCGCGCAACCCCTCGGTCCCCGGTTCGACGGCGCGCCGGGCGAGGGTGTCGGCGTCGACCACCGGAATCCCCACCTGCCGCCAGGCGAGCCCGACCTCGGATTTGCCCGAGGCGGCGTTCCCGGTGAGTCCGACGATCATCATGATCCGCCCCTCACGGGCACGGAGTCCCGGCGTCCGCGACGGGCGCGCCACGCGACGACCGCCCCGAAGACGATGAAGACGACGAGCCATCCGGTCCCCACGAGCGAGCTGGCGAGCGCCCAGCTCTCGCCCGCCACGAGGCCGATCGAGAGATAGAGCGCCACCCACGCGAGGAGACCGGGGATCTCGAGGGCGAGATAGCGGGCAAGGGGGATCCCGGAGACCCCGGCATGAAGCGGCATGATGGTGCGTACGAAGGAGACGACTCGTGCAACGGTGACGGCATAGACGGGGTGGCCGCCGAGGAGAGCTCCCGGCGACGCCTCGTAGCGGCGGAGCGTGCGCGCGGCCCACCCCTCTCCGCTCCGCATCCGTTCCCCCGCACGGCGTCCGATCATATAGCCGATCACGTCGCCCACAAAGCCACCCGCCCCCGTCGCCAGGGCGATCGGCCAGATCGCGCCCCCCGTCTGGATCGAGACGGCGACGGCGAGCGCCGCCGCGGTGCCCGAGGGGACGACGAGACCGGTCAGGAAGGAGGTCTCGAGTACCGCCAGAACGAAGAGGGTGCCCGACCCGAAGCGGGCGAGGAGATCGGCAAGCACCCCGGGTGAGAAGACCGCCGCCACCGCGTCGATGGGATCAGAACCTCCGCGGACGCGTTACCACGATGTCGTCCGGGGTGGCCCGGAGTCCGTCGGGCCCCGGACTCCGAAGGGTGAATTTGTCGTCCTCCAGGCGGTATTCATACGGCGCTCCCCACGCATCGAGCTCGCCACCTCCCGAATACTGACCCTCGATCCAGTCGCTGAACTGCCGTTCCCCCGGGAGGCGTTCGAAGTTCTCGCGCTGATACGTCTTGAGGTCGTTCGCGATCCGATTCATCTCGCGCTCGGTGGAGAGCCGGAGCACCGGGTCCACGACGGGGCCGGCGTGCTCGACGATCGTCGCCCGTGACTCGGGAAAGTAGAGCGCCACCAGGAAGGCGACGATGAGGAGGACGACGATGCGCGTGATCACCGGAGCCCCCTCATCGCCGTCGCGTCGCGCGTCGCATGCGCGCCGCCCAGACCACGAAATCCTCGAACTCCCCGATCGAGGGGACCGCGTCGGGGTGGCCGTACGCGGTGTCCATCCTCCAGCGCATGTACGCCCGTGACGGGAGGGGAAGGAAAGGCGGACGCCGATACCACCCCCGCACGCGGAACGCCCACGCCATCCCGAGGAGTGCCGGGATCCTCCATGGCTTGACGACCGCCAGTCGAAGCGAGAGACCCACGAGTCTCATGGCCACCTGCACGATTCGGTAAACATTTGATTCCATCAACCTACGGAGCGCGACTCCCGCGAACAACTCCGCTCCGGTCGACCCCGGCGGGGGATCGTGTCAGATTGGTGCGGGCTTGAGGCCCACGCCATCCCCTCCTCCCCGACGCCCCGTGACCGACGCCGAAGCCTGGTCTCCGCAGCGCTCCATTGAACTCTACGGCCTCGATCACTGGGGCGGCGGCTACTTCGGAGTCTCGGACACCGGCACCGTGCTCGCGCACCCCCGGGGCGACGGAGCGGGTCTCCCGACGGCCGATCTCCTCGAGATCATCGAGGGACTCGAGGCGCTCGACCTCACCCCTCCGGTGGTGCTGCGCTTCGACGACATCATCGCACATCGGATGCGCCATCTCCGCAGCGCCTTCGACGCCGCGATCGCCGAGGCGGCCTACGACGGACGATACCGCTGTGTCTACCCGATCAAGGTGAATCAGCAGCGGCACATCTGCGAGGTGATCCGTGATCTCGGCGCCGAACTCGACTTCGGGCTCGAAGCGGGCTCGAAGCCCGAGCTCCTCGCCGGACTCACGCTCACCGCGGGGCACGAGCGGATGCCGCTCATCTGCAACGGCTTCAAGGACGGCGAGTTCATCGAGACGGTGCTCCTCGCGGCCAAGATGGGACGCAACGTCCTCCCGGTGATCGAGCAGACCCACGAGCTCGACCTCCTCCTGACCTCCGCGGCGACCCACCAGGTGGCGCCGCGCTTCGGGATCCGGGCCAAGCTCGCCTCGGGAGGGGTGGGACGCTGGGCGAGCTCCGTGGGCTTTCGCGGGAAATTCGGGCTCTCGGTCTCGCAGATCCTCTCCTCCGTCGAGTACCTGCGCGAGGCGGGGATCCTCGATGGTCTCCGGATGCTCCACTGTCACATCGGCTCGCAGATCTTCGATATCCGTACGCTCAAGACGGCGATCAGCGAGCTGACGCACCTCTATGTCGAGATGGTGCGGCTGGGCGCGCCGATGGGCACACTCGACCTCGGGGGCGGGCTCGGGATCGACTACGACGGATCGGGCTCCGCGACCGATTCCTCGATCAACTACTCGCTCGAGCAGTACGCGAACGAGATCGTCTACCGGGTGAGAGCGATCTGCGACGACGCCGAGGTCGCTCACCCCGACCTCATCACCGAATCGGGCCGCGCCCTCGTGGCCCACTCCGGGGTGCTCGTCTTCCAGGTCCTCGGGAGTCGGGTCTTCCCGGAGCAGCCCGACGAGGCGCTCGTCGAACGCGCCCTCGCCGCCGACGAGGAGCTGCTCCCCCAGCCGCTCATCGATCTCGTCGAGGCATGGACCTCGCTCCGCGCCGGGGGCGACCCGGGTGAAGTCTTCCTCGACGCGGAGTACGCCCTCGGTGAGGCGATCGGGCTCTTCAACCTCGGCTACGCCGATATCGTGGCGCGCGCGGCGTGCGAAGAGATCTACTGGGCGATCGCCCACCACGTGGCGCGCGTGGACCCCGATCTCCTCCCCGAAGAGCTGCACGATCTCCCCGAGCGGGTGGGCGATCTCTACTTCTCGAACTTCTCGCTCTTCCAGTCCCTCATCGACGCCTGGGCGATCGACCAGATCTTTCCGGTGATGCCGATCCACCGCCTCGACGAAGCGCCCACCCGGCGCGGGACGCTGGTCGACATCACCTGCGATTCCGACGGCAAGCTCGACCTCTTCCCGCTCGGCGCCGAGGTCGCGCACACCCTCCCCCTGCACCCACTCCGCCAGGGCGTGAATGGCGGCCCGGCCGGGCCTCTCGAGCCCTACTATCTCGGCGTCTTCCTGACGGGGGCCTATCAGGAGACGCTCGGCGATCTCCACAATCTCTTCGGCGACACCCACGCGGTGCACGTGCGGCTCGACGACGAGGGGGGGTGGGAACTCGATGAGGTGATCGAGGGGGACACGGTGCGCGATGTGCTCCAGTATGTGCAGTTCAACCCCGACGAGATGCGGCGCAACCTCCGCCGCGAGATCGAGCGCGCGGTGCGGGGGAAGCGCCTCACCCTGGAGGAGGGTGTCGCGATGCAGCGCTTCCTCGATGACGGGATCGCGGGGTACACCTACCTGGAGTGAAGGGTGTGGAAGAGGCGCGGAGGAAGACACGCCGGGTGGAGTCACCCCGGAGGCGAAGCTATCTTCAGAGGCTTTGTCGGCGGGCCGGATGATCCGGACGCCGCGCCTCACGACCACGCGTCCCTCAACCCGCTGCAGGACATGGCGACCGAGACTCTCGATCAGGCCGATCTCGCCGGCCTCTCCTCTGAGCAGCTCCTCGACTTCTTTCGCACGATGCATCTCTCGCGGTTCATCGACGACCGCGAGATGGCGCTCAAGCGACAGAACAAGATCTTCTTCCAGATCTCGGGGGCCGGCCACGAAGCGATCGGTGTGGGGGTCGCGGCGCACCTCGACCCCGCGAAGGACTGGTCGTTCTTCTACTACCGCGATCGTGCCTTCGCTCTCTCGCTGGGGCAGACCCCGCTCGATCACCTCCTGCAGGCGGTCGCCGCCGAGGATGATCCCGCCTCGGGGGGGCGGCAGATGCCGGCGCACTACAGCGACCCGCGCTTCCACATCGCCAACACCTCCTCGCCGACCGGCACGCAGTTCCTCCAGGCAGTCGGTGCGGCCGAGGCGGGGTGGCGCGCGGTGCAGCTCCCGGAGCTTCAGGAGCACCTCTCGAGCTTCGCGGAGGACGAGATCGTCGTCTGCACGACCGGCGACGGCACCACCTCGGAGGGGGAGTTCTGGGAGGCGCTCAACACCGCTTCGAATCTGGCGCTCCCGGTCCTCTTCGTCGTCGAGGACAACGAGTACGCGATCAGCGTGCCCGTCGAGGTTCAGACGGCGGGTGGGAGTATCTCGAAGCTGGTCGAGGGCTTCCCGGGGCTGAAGATCGCGGAGTGCGACGGCACCGACCCGGTCGACGTCTACCGCGTGGCCGGTGACCTCGTCCGGCACTGCCGTGAGCGGAAGGGACCCGCGCTCCTCCACGCACACTGCACCCGCCCCTACTCCCACTCGATGTCGGACGACGAGCGGATGTACCGACCCTCCGTCGAGCTCGAGCGGCAGGCGGAACGCGACTGCCTGCAGCGGATGGAAACGCGGCTCCTCGAGGCCGGGATCGCCACGCGCGAGGAGATCGACGCCATCATCGCCGAGGCGAAGCAGACGGTGGCCGACGCCGCCGAGGAGGCGGTCTCGCACCCGCAGCCCGATCCCTCGACGGCGATGAAGCACCTCTACAGCGAGGAGGTCGACCCGACCGGAGAGAGCTTCGCGACCGATCCCGACTACGAAGACGACGACGACCGCGCACTCACGATGCTCGATCTCGTCAACCGCTGTCTCTCCGACGAGATGGCACGGGACTCGCGCATCGTGGTCTTCGGTGAGGATGTCGCCGACGCGTCGCGCGAGGACGCCCTCGGAGAGGTCAAGGGGAAGGGCGGCGTCTTCAAGGCGACACACGGCTTGCAGCAGAAGTACGGAAGCGTGCGCGTCTTCAACTCCCCCCTCGCCGAGGCCAATATCGTCGGGCGCGCCTTCGGGATGGCCACCCGCGGTCTCAAGCCGGTCGTGGAGATTCAGTTCTTCGACTACATCTGGCCCGCCTTCCACCAGATCCGCAACGAGCTCGCCACCATCCGGTACCGTTCGGCCGGCACCTTCGACGCGCCCGTGGTGATCCGGACCACGTACGGCGGATACCTGCGTGGAGGCGCGATCTATCACTCGCAGACGGGCGCAACGCTCTTCACGCACATCCCCGGGCTCCGCGTCGTGATCCCCTCGAATGCCGAGGATGCGAACGGCCTCCTCCGCACCGCGATCCGCTGCGACGACCCCGTCCTCTTCCTCGAGCACAAGCACCTCTACCGCCAGGTCTACAACAAGGGGCGGTATCCGGGCGCCGACTACATGATTCCCTTCGGACGCGCGCACACCGTCAAGGAGGGCACCGACCTCACCCTCGTCACCTGCGGCGCCCTCGTGAAGCGCTCGATGGACGCCGTGAAGGCGTTCGAGAAGGAGCACGACGCCTCCGTCGAGGTGATCGATCTGCGCACCCTCTCGCCCCTCGACATGGAGACCGTCGCAGCGTCGGTGAAGAAGACGAACCGCGCGCTGGTGGTGCACGAAGACGCGGTGACCTACGGCCACGGCGCCGAGATCGCCGCGCAGATCGCGGATGGGTGCTTCGCCTGGCTCGACGCACCGGTCAAGCGGGTGGGCGCGCTCGACACCTGGGTGGCCTACGCACCGCAGCTCGAGGAAGTCATCCTCCCGCAGGCCCCCCGGATCCGGACCGCCATCGAGGAGCTGCTCGCCTGGTAGGATGAGGGTCGGCCCGGGGCCGCCGGCTCGGGTTCGATCGCCGTTTCGGTGAGGCGCGTGCACACGATTTTCCTGCACGAGACCTCCCTGTACGAAGATTTTCGTTGACACGCGCTGCGGAGCGGTGCAGAATTGTGAGTACGAAAGGCATCGTACCATCGTGACCGGCACCGAGGAGATCCCGCACCATGCCCCCGACCCGCTTCTCCGAACGCGAACTCGACGTCATGGCAGTCCTCTGGCGGTTGGAGTCGGGAACCGTCGCCGAGGTCCGTGACGCGCTCGACGGCAACGTCGGGTACACGGGCATCCTCAAGCTCCTCCAGATCCTCGAGGAGAAGGGCGCGGTCCGCCATGAGAGCGAGGGGCGCGCCTACCGCTACTTCCCCCTCGTCACGCCGGAAGCGGCGGGAGGGCCCGCCCTTCAGCGCCTGATCGACACGATCTTCCAGGGCTCGGCCGAGATGCTCCTGGCGCGACTCGTGTCGACGGCCGAGCCGAAGCCGGACGAGGTGCGGAGGATGCGTGAACTCCTCGATCAGATCGAGGACCCGGAGGAGGAGCGATGAGCCTCGCGACCCTCCTCTGGATCGTGGCCGTCTCGGGGCTCGTGACCGGGGTGGCGGGGAGTGCGGCCGCGGCGTTGCGGCGACTCCATCGTCCCGAACGGTGGGTGTGGCTCGTCGCGCTCGTCGTGACCGCGGCGCTCCCCCTCCTCCCGGCTGCCCCCTCCCCCGAGGTCACGGACGCCGCGGAGGGTGCCCCGGTGGAGGCGTCGCGCGGCCTCGTCCCCGACAACCTCCTCGGCCGCGCCTCGGCCGCGCTCCCCGACCCCGCCCGGACTCCCCTCGGGTGGATTCCGCCGGTGTGGGGAGCGATGAGCGTCACCGCCCTCCTCCTCCTCTTCGGGAGCGGGTGGGCGCTCGCGCGTCGACGCAAGCGGTGGCCCCGGCGGCGCGTCGACGGATCGCTCCTCCGGGTCTCCGACGACTTCGGGCCCGCCGTCGTCGGGTGGGTCGACCCCGAGATCGTCCTCCCCGCGTGGGCGCTCGAGATCGACGTACGCCGGCGCCGCATGATCGTGCGGCACGAGGATGAACACCGCTGGGCGCGCGACCCGCAGCTCCTCGCGCTCGGCGTGGTCCTCCTCGCGACGGCTCCGTGGAATCCCTTCGCCTGGCTCCACTTCCGGGGGCTGCGGCGCGCGATCGAGTTCGACTGCGACGCGCGCGTCCTCCGGACGGTCGCCTCACCCAGGGCCTACGCCCGTCTCCTCCTCGCGGTCCAGCTCGACCGAGGCCGGGGCGCGCTCTTCGCTCCCGCGCTTCGTGAACCCGCATCCTTCCTTGAACGGAGGCTCCAGATGATCACGCTTCGCAACCGTCCCATCGCCCGCCTTCGGGTCGCGGGACTCACCCTCCTCGCCGCCGCGCTCACCGTCGTGGCGTGCGAGGCGCCCCGCCCCACCGACCCCGGCGCGGCGGAGGTGGGCGCCGTCGAGGCGACCGCGACCGTCACGGCGACCGAATCCGACTCCCTCACCGCGCGCGCCGATGCCGGTGAAGGCGGGACGGTGCATACCGCGCGGGTGAGCGGCGAGCCCCTCATCCTCGTGGATGGAGTCGAGTACGCCGGCTCGATGGGTGGGTCCGGCCCCGAGGGTCAGGAGACGCGGCGCCTGAACGACATCAACCCCGCCGACATCGAGAATATCGAGGTCATCAAGGGAGTCGCCGCGCTCGAGCGGTGGGGCGAAGCGGGTGCCGACGGCGTCATCCTCATCACCACCCGATCGAGCGGGAACTGACCGGACTCTGCGGAGGTGGCGGGGTGAGCCTCCGGCGCCTCTGGGGCTTCGGTCGGGGGTGGCGAGGCCTCGCCGACGTCGTCGCGGAAGAGCGCGAGGTCACCCTCGGTGACGGCGCCGCATTCTCCTTCACCACCGTCGCGCCGAGGGCGGGAGGGCCCTGGCCCGGGTGGATCGCGCTGCACGGGGTGACGCGCCAGGGTCGAGCCCACCCCTCGCTGGTGCGCTTCTCGGAGGCGCTCGCGGCCAGCGGTGCCGTCGTCATCCTCCCCGATATCCCCCCATGGCGCGAACTCGATCTCGATCCGGGGGCGGCCGCGCCGGCGGTACGAAGAGCGATCGCCGTGCTCGCCGCCGACCCGCGCGTGCGAGGTGCGCCCGGGCTGATCGGGTTCTCCTTCGGAGGCCCGGCCGTCATCCGACTCGCCGCGGACCCCGCGATCGGGCCGCAACTCGCCGGCGTCGCCTCCTTCGGAGGCTTCGCCGATTTCGAGTCGGCCCTCCGCTTCCAGATGACGGGGGAGGTGCACGCGCCGGAGGGTGTGGTGCCGATCCGTCCCGATCCCTACGCGCGCTGGGTCATGGCGGCCCACTACCTCCCCTTCGCCCCCGGAGGTGAGGGGCTCCGCCCCGTCGCGGAAGCGCTGCACACCCTGGCGCTCGAGGCGGGAAGGGATGCCACGCCCTCGTGGGACCCCGCCTACGATCCTCTCCGCGTGGAGCTCGCCGCCGCGCTCGCCCCCCCGCACCGCGATCTCTTCGATCTCCTCGCACCGTTGTCGCACGCCGACCCTCCCGCCGATCACCCCGACGTCGAGGTGTGGATCGACCGCCTCGTCGCCGGAGCCCGCGCGCGCGCACCCGATCTCGAACTCCCCCACGATCTCCACCTGCACGCGCCCGTGCACATCCTCCACGGCCGATCCGACACCCTGATTCCCTTCACCGAGGCCGCCGCGATCTCGGCACGGATCGCAAGCCCCACCCCCATCACCGCCGTCACCGGGCTCTTCGCGCACTCCGGACACACCGCGGGGAGTGGGCTCGCGGGCCTGCGCGAGTCGTTGCGCTTCGGCAACGCGCTCCGGAGGGTGCTCGGAGTGCCGGGGTGAGAGGGATCGTCCCCGTCGCACTCGAGGGGTGTTGAAGAAGGGTGGGAGATGAGGGGGATGTGCCGCCGTCCGCGACCCAACGAGGCACGGAAGCGGTGCCCGGAAGTGGAAAATACCACCACTTTTCTACTTCACCGGTCGTCGAGGCTGCCCCGAAGTGGAATTTGAGGCGATATTCCACTTGACGGGCGAGAAAGCAGCCGCATAGGT
>JAVVEY010000172.1:0-4025 GCA_032250675.1 Longimicrobiales bacterium
CATCGCCTTCGGAACTCCGCCTTGCCTGAGACTCGCAAGCCCCCTTCGCGGGGACCACCGTACGTCTTCAACACCCTTCCAGTGTCGTCAATCTAGTCGCACGAGCCGGATCCCGATGTAGGACTTTTCCCCTCTATCGCATCAAGAAAATGATGACATCGGATCGCAAATCAGGACCTTATTATCCGATTAGTCAGGCACGAGGGGTGTCCGGCTTCAGGGAGGTGCCTGCTCGGAGATCTGGGCGTGCGCCTCCGGAGACTCACACGGAGATCGAATGACCACGCGGACCCGACGCACCTCCCTTCATCGCCTCGCAACCCTCCTGGTGCTGGGTACCCTCGCCGCCTGCGGCGGAGACGCCGGAGACAACGGTGCCGTCGCCGACCGCGCCTCCGGTGGTGCGGGATCGAGCGGCGCTGACGCGGCGCTCTCGGCGGTCGAGCTCGAACAGGGGATCGGCCCGATCCGGGACCTCGATCTCGGGGCGATCGATGCCGCGCTCGCGGCCGAGGGCGAGACCGCCTTCGCCACGAAGTGCTCGGCGTGCCACAAGCTCGATGGGCGCTACGTGGGACCGCGTCTCGGCACCGTCCTTGACCGCCGGCGTCCGGAGTACGTGATGAACATGATGCTGAACGCCGACGAGATGGTGAAGCGGCACCCGGTGGTGAGGGAACTGCTCGCGCAGTTCTACACGCCGATGCCCGTCCAGGTCACCGACCCGGACGAGGCCCGCGCGATTCTCGAATACCTCCGCTCGGCGCGGATCGACTCGATCGCCGACCCCTCCGGGAACCAGCCATGACGGCCCCTTCCCGCACCCCGAACGACCCTCCATTTCACGCGAGACAACCCATGAAGATCCCATCCCGACACATCGGCGTGGCCCTGGGCACCGCCCTCCTCGGCGCCTTCTCTCTGGCGGCCTGCGGGCCCGGCGGCAGCGGCAGCGGCATGGCGGCCGGAGACGTGGCCCGGGCGGCCGAGCAGGTCTACGTCGCCCCCGGCGAGTACGACGAATTCTACGCCTTCATGTCCGGCGGCTTCAGCGGCAACCTGACCGTCATGGGGCTCCCCTCGGGGCGCCTGCTGCGCACCGTACCCGTCTTCAGCCAGTTCCCCGAGAACGGCTACGGCTATTCCGAGGAGACGGTGGCGATGCTCGAGACTTCCTGGGGCTTCGTGCCGTGGGACGACGCGCACCACCCCGAACTCTCGATGACCGACGGCGTGCCCGACGGGCGCTGGATCTTCATCAACGGCAACAACACGCCACGCGTGGCGCGGATCGATCTGAACTCCTTCGAGACCACCGAGATCCTCGAGATCCCGAACTCGTCGGGGAACCACGGCTCGCCCTTCATCACGCCGAACTCCGACTACCTGGTGGCCACCACCCGGTTCAGTCTGCCGATCCCCAACCGCGACGTCTCGATCGATGAGTACGCCGAGAACTTCAAGGGCACGCTGAGCTTCATCCGCGCGAATGACCCGGGGAATATGGATGTGGCCTTCCAGATCCTCGTTCCCGGATACAACTACGATCTCGCGCACGCGGGCAAGGGCCCCTCGGACGGCTGGATGTTCTTCACCAGCTACAACACCGAGGAAGAACACACCCTCCTCGAGATCAACGCCTCGCGCGCCGACAAGGACTTCGTGGCCGCGGTCAACTACCGCCGCGCCGAAGAGTGCATCGCCGAGGGCGCGGGTGAGATCGTGCCCGCGAACTACCGGCACAACTATCTCGACGACCGGCACATCGCAGTCTCCGAAGAGAAGAGCGGGGTGCGGATGATCGAGCCCAACGAGTGCGACGGGCTCATCTACTTCCTCCCCACGCCGAAGTCGCCGCACGGCGTCGATGTGGACCCGACCGGAGAGTACATCGTGGCCGGCGGAAAGCTCGCCACCGTGATCCCGGTCCACTCCTTCTCGAAGATGATCGCCGCGATCGAGGCGGAGGACTTCGAGGGTGAAGCCGACGGGATCCCGATCCTCAACTACGAGTCGGTGATCGCGGGTGAAGTCGAGAACGCCGGGCTCGGGCCTCTGCACACCGAGTTCGACGGGAAGGGCTACGCCTACACGACCGCCTTCATCTCATCCGAGATCGTCAAGTGGGAGATCGGCACGTGGCAGGTGGTGGACCGGATCGACGTCTACTACTCGGTGGGACACCTCATGATTCCGGGGGGAGACTCCCGGCAGCCGTGGGGCAAGTACCTCGTGTCGCTCAACAAGATCACCAAGGACCGTTACCTCCCGACCGGCCCCGAGCTCGCGCACTCGGCGCAGCTGATCGATATCAGCGGCGACAAGATGCGCATGATCCTCGACTTCCCGACGCAGGGTGAGCCGCACTACGCGCAGGCGATCCCCGCCGAGATGATCATGGACGACCAGGTGCAGTTCTACGATCTGAACGAGAACAAGAACCCCTACGCGGTGAAGTCGGAGGCCGAGACGCGCGTGGAGCGCGACGGCAACGAGGTGCACGTCTACATGACGACGGTGCGGAGCCACTTCACTCCGGACAACATCGAGGGGATCCGCGTGGGCGACGAGGTCTACTTCCACGTCACCAACCTCGAGCAGGACTGGGATGTGCCGCACGGCTTCGCGGCGCTCGGGGCGAACACCGCCGAGCTCCTCGTGATGCCCGGCCAGACGCGCACACTCAAGTGGACGCCACAGGCGCCGGGGATCATCCCCTTCTACTGCACCGACTTCTGCTCGGCGCTGCACCAGGAGATGTCGGGCTACATCCGCGTCTCCGACCCCGCCGACAATGTGCCGCTGCGCTGGGGCACGGGCGGGGAGTGGAAGACGCGCTGACGCGACGAGCCGCCTGCGGTCCGGTCGGGCCTTCCGACCGGACCGTGCGAGCGGCGACGCACCTCCGGAAGGGGGCCGCACGGTCCCCTCCCACCCTCTCGACCCGGACGGACGTACCATGCTCACGCGGAGCAGCAGAATCCTGATCACGATCGCCGCGCTGGCGCTGGGGGCGATCTATGTGCTCCCGCTCTGGCAGATCAGCCTGGAGGCCCCGCAGTACCCCGAGGGGATCGGGATGACGATCCGGGTGAACACGATCGAGGGACAGAAGCCGCACGACCTCAACAACATCAACAACCTGAATCACTACATCGGGATGAAGCGGATCGAGCCCGACGCGATCCCCGAGCTGAAGATCATGCCGTGGATCGTGGCACTCCTGATCCTGGGCGGGCTCGCCACGGCGATCACCGGCCGCCGTCGCGTGCTCTACGGGTGGGTCGCCTTCTTCCTGATCGTCTCGCTCGCGGGGCTCGCCGACTTCTGGAAGTGGGAGTACGACTACGGCCACGACCTCGACGAGGAGAACGCGATCATCAAGATCCCGGGGATGAACTACCAGCCCCCGCTGATCGGCTCGAAGCAGCTCCTCAACTTCCGCGCGCACTCCTGGCCGGGCTGGGGCGGATGGATCGCGATCGCCTCGTGCCTGACCGCCGTGACGGTGGCGGGCGCGGAGTGGCGGCGCGGGCGGCGCGGGGGGGAGGGATCGGCCGACACGGTGGGCGGTGCGGAGGGTCGCGCGGGCGGTGCCGATGGCACGACACACCGGGCCTCGGCCGGCGCGACCGCTGGGGTGCTTCTGGCGGTCTCGGCGGCCGGGACGCTCGGCGCGTGCGCGGCGCCCGCCCCGCGCGAGGTGGCCACGGGGGTCGACGCGTGCGCGCACTGCCTCATGACGGTGGCCGATCCGGCCTTCGCGGCCGAGGCGGTCACCCCTACCGGACGCGTGCACATCTTCGACTCGATCGAGTGCCTCGCGGGCGCCCTCGAGGGCGAGCTCGCCGGCGAGGCGATCCACTCGCTCTGGGTCACGGACTTCGCCGACCGCGAGACGCTCGTGCGGGCCGAGGCGGCGCACTTCCTGATCGGCGAGGGGATCGCCTCGCCGATGGGGGCGGGTGTTGCGGCCTTCGCGCTCGCGTCGGAGCGGGACCGCGCGCTGGCGGAGCGGGGCGGGC
>JAVVEY010000039.1:0-23447 GCA_032250675.1 Longimicrobiales bacterium
CCCCCTCCCGCCACTCCCCCCGCACCTGCGCCTCGCGCCAGAGCGAGTAGAGCGCGGGCACGACGATCAGCGTGAGGAGGGTCGCGGAGACCATCCCGCCGACCATCGGCGCGGCGATCCGCTTCATGACGATCGAGCCGGTGCCGCTCCCCCAGAGGATCGGGAGGAGCCCGACGGTGGTCGAGGTCGCCGTCATCAGGACGGGGCGCACGCGTTCGGCGGCGCCTTCACGGATCGCATCGAAGAGCGCGGCGCGATTCTCGAGTCGTCCCTCGCTTCGATGCCGGTGGAACGCCTCGTCGAGGTAGACGAGGAGGATCACCGCGGTCTCGGCGGCGACGCCGGCCAGCGCGATGAGCCCGACCCAGACGGCCACCGAGAGGTTGTAGTCGAGTGACCAGAGGAGCCAGACGCTCCCCACCAGCGCGAAGGGCACCGAGAGCATCACGATCAGGCTCTCGGTCAGGCTGCGGAAGTTGAGGTAGAGGAGCAGCAGGATGACCGCGAGGGTGATCGGCACCACCACGCGCAGCGTCCGGTTGGCGCGCTCCATCGCCTCGAACTGTCCCGACCACTCGAGTCGGTAGCCGGTGGGAAGCTCGAGCTCGCGCTCGAGGAGCGCGCGCGCCTCCTCGACGTAGCCCCCGATGTCGCGTTCGCGGACGTCGATGAAGACGATGCTGTTGAGGAGCGCGTTCTCGCTCTTGATCATCGGGGGTCCGGCGGCGAAGCGGATCTCGGCGAGCTGGGCGAGCGAGATCTGGTAGCCCGCGGGGGTCGCCACGAGCACGCGTCCGATCGCCTCGGCGTTGTCGCGCAGTTCACGCGCGTAGCGCACATTGACGGTGTAGCGCTCCCGTCCCTCGATCGTGCGCGTGACATTCGTTCCGCCCACGGCGGCCATGATCGTGCGCTGTACATCGCCCACGCTCAGCCCGTGCCGTGCGATCGCCTCGCGATCGACATCGATCTCGAGGTAGCGCCCCCCGATCGCGCGTTCGGCGAAGATCGAGGCGGTGCCGTCGACCTGTGGGAGGATCCCCTCGATGCGCGTCCCGATCGACTCGAGGGTGGCGAGGTCGGGGCCGAAGATCTTGATCCCGACGGAGGTGCGGATCCCGGTCGCGAGCATGTCGAGCCGGTTCTTGATCGGCATCGACCACATATTCGCGATCCCCGGCGTGCGCGTGGTGGCGTCCATCTCGGAGACGATCGAGTCGTAGTCGACCCCGGCGCGCCACTCCTCCTTCGGCTTCAGGATCGCGATCGATTCGAGCATCGAGAGGGGCGCGGCGTCGGTGGCGGTCTCCGCGCGGCCCGCCTTCCCGAGCACCATCGTCACCTCCGGCACGCTCGCCATGGCGCGGTCGCGCTGCTCCATGATGCGCTTCATCTGTCCCGTGCCGACGCCGGGGAAGACCGAGGGCATATCCATCACCGACCCCTCGATGAGGGGCGGCATGAACTCGCTGCCCAGCCGACCGAAGGGGATGAGGGTCACGCCGAAGATGGCGACCGCCCCCGCCAGGACGATGAGCCGATGCCGCAGCACGGCGGTCAGGACGGGACGGTAGACGGCCAGCGCCACCCGGCTCACCGGGTTGCGTTCCTCGGGGCGCATCTTCCCGCGCACGAAGGCGCCCATCGCCACCGGTACCACGGTGATCGCCAGGAGCGCGGCGGCGCCCATCGCGAGCGTCTTGGTGAGCGCGAGCGGCCGGAAGAGCCGGCCCTCCTGGGCGCCGAGCGCGAAGATCGGCGCGAAGCTCATCGTGATGATGAGGAGCGAGAAGAAGAGCGCGGGTCCCACCTCCTGGGCGGCGTCGGTGGCGACCTCCCACTGCGAGCGCGGGTGTCCCTCGCGCTCGTTGCGCTCCATATGTTTGTGCATGTTCTCGACCATCACGATCGCCGCGTCGACCATCGCGCCGAGCGCGATCGCGATCCCGCCGAGACTCATGATGTTCGCATTCACCCCGAGCATGCGCATGACGAGGAAGGCGAGGAGCACGCCGGCGGGGAGGGTGAGGATCGCGACGAGCGCGCTGCGCGCGTGCAGGAGGAAGAGAATCGTGACGAGCGCGACGAGGAGGGTCTCCTCGACGAGCTTGGTGCGCAGCGTCTCGATGGCGCGGTGGATGAGGTCGCTGCGGTCGTAGCCGATCACGATCTCGACCCCCTCGGGGAGGGTGGCCTGCAGCGCGTCGATCCGCTCGCGTACGCGCTCGATCACCGCAAGGGGGTTCTCGCCGAAACGCATCACCACGAAGCCGGTGGTGACCTCCCCCTGTTCGAGCTTCCCGTCGGGACCCTTCTGCACGAAGTCCGCGAGCCCTCTGCGGATCTCGGGGCCCGTCCCCACCCGCGCCACGTCACCCACCGTGATCGGGGTGCCGTCGGGGGTGGCGCCGACGGCGATGCTCCGGATGTCGTCGGTCGAGCCCAGGTATCCGAGCCCGCGGACCATGTACTCGCTCCCCGACATCTCGAGTACGCGTCCCCCGACATCGAGATTCGACGCGCGGATCGCGTCGAGCACGCGAGGCACGGGGATGCCGAAGGCGAGGAGCCGCTCCGGATCGAGTTCGACCTGATATTGCTTCTCGTATCCCCCGAGCGCGGCGACCTCCGCGACCCCCGGCACCGCGGTGAGCTGGTCACGGATGTGCCAGTCCTGCAGCGAGCGGAGCTCCGCGTTGTCGAGCGTGCCGCTGTGGTCGAGGAGGACGTACTGCAGCACCCACCCGACTCCGGTGGCGTCGGGACCGAGCTGCGGGCGGACCTCTTCGGGGAGGCGGTCGCCCACGCTCGAGAGGTATTCGAGCACGCGCGAGCGCGCCCAGTAGAGGTCCACGCCGTCCTCGAAGATCACGTAGACGAAGGAACGCCCGAACTGGCTTATCCCCCGCACGTACTTCATCCGCGGGACCTTGAGGAGTTCGGTGGAGAGGGGGAAGGTGATCTGATCCTCGATCACCTGCGGGGCCTGCCCCTCCCACTCGGTCAGCACGATGACCTGGACGTCGGAGAGGTCGGGGATCGCGTCGACGGGGGTGGTCGCGATCGCCCAGATCCCCGACCCGAGCAGCGCGACGGTGGCGATCCCGACGAGCACCCGGTTCCGGACCGACCAGGCGATGATGTGGCGTAACATCGTCAGCGCCCCCCCGAGCTGTCCGGAGGGGTGGTACCGCTCATATCCATCCCCTCCATCTCGCCCATGTCGGAGATTCCCATCTGCGCCATCATCGCGCGCATGACTTCGGCGAGGTTCGACTCCGAATCGAGGAGGAAGTGCGCCGAGGTGACGACGCGTTCACCCGCCTCGACGCCGTCGAGAACCTCGACGAGCTCTCCGCCGCGTACCCCGAGGCGAAGCTCACGCGGCTCGAGGGCTCCGCCGGCCCCGGCGACGAAGGCGACGGCGCGATCCCCCGTCTGGAGCACCGCGGAGGTGGGAAGGGTGAGGCGCTCGCCGAGCGAGGCGCGGAGGTGGACCGTCGCGTACATCCCCGGCTTGAAGCGGGTGCCGGGGTTGCGGACGACGACGCGCAGCCGGAGCGCGCGCGTGCGTTCGTTGAGCGTCGGATGGACGAAGTCGACGCGCCCCGGGGTGAGCACGCCGGGGAGCGCGGCCACCGAGACCTCGGCGGGCATCCCCTCCCGCACGAAGGGGACGTCGATCTCGAAGACCTCGGCGTTCACCCAGATCTGCGAGAGATCGGCGATCAGGTAGAGGCTCTGTCCCGGCTGGAAGGCCATCCCCTCGACGACCTCCTTCTCGAGGACCACCCCCGACGCGGGCGCATGGAGCGTGAGGGTGCGGCGGACCTTCCCGGTGGCGAGGATCTCGTCGATCTGTGCGTCCGAGATCTCCCACCAGGCGAGTCGCTGCCGCGCGGACTCGAGGAGCTCGCGGGCTGACGCAGCGACCTCGGGGAGTCGGCTCGTGCCGACCGAGTCGAGCATCCTGGAGGCGAGGAGGAGGTCGGTCTGGGCGGCGACGAGCTCGGGAGCGTAGGCCTCGAGGAGGGGGTCGCCCTTGCGGACCGCGTCTCCCGTGGCGTCGACGTGGAGTGTTTCGACCCATCCCCCGAAGCGGGGCGCGACCCGGCTGAGGCGCGTCTCGTCGTACGCGACGAGCCCCACCGCGCGGAGCGAGCGCTCGAGGGGGCGGCGCGCCGCCTCGCCGAAGGTGATCCCGAAGGTGGAGATCTCGGCGGCGGTGAGCTGGAGCTCGCCGCCCATCTCCATCCCGGGCATCGCCGTCGCCTCCGCGCCGGGCGAGTCCATATCCATCCCGGCCATCGCGTCGGCGTCGTTGGAAGCGGTGTCGTGGGCCGCGGCGTCATGCGCGGCGCCTCCCTCGTCTCCCCCGCACGCGGCGATCGCGGCGAGGAGGAGGACGAAGGCGGTGAGGGTGTACGGGGCGGTGCGGGTGTGCCGCGGGATTGAGCGGATCATCGGAGAACCTCCGTGCCGACCGCGCGTTCGAGCGCGGCCAGCTTCGTGGCGAAGTCGGCGAGCAGACGGTGGTGGTGGAGTTCGTGACGGTAGAGATCGACCTGCGCGTCGATCAGCGTGGAGAAATCGACGCGTCCGACCCGGTACGAACTCGACGATGAGGCCAGCGCGGTGCGCGCCTGGGGAAGGATTCCCTCGCGGAGGAGGGCGATCTGGTCACGGGTGCGCTGGAGCTCGGACCAGAGCGTGGCGATCTCGGCGTTCAGCTCGTCGACCATCTGGTGGTGGCGGGCCGTGTGCTGCCCGAGCACCGCCCCCTCCTCGATGACCGCCTGGTCCTGCTTGCGGCCCGAGAAGATCGGGAGTGGCGCGGAGACGACGAAGTTGAAGAAGTCCGCGAAGCCGGAGCGGTAGCTGTAGGCCACCGAGAAGTTCACGTCGGGCTTCTTGGCGATGCGCGCGAGGTCGACCACGCGCTCCTGCGCCGCCACGCGCTCCTGGTGCGCGAGGAGCATCGGGTTGGCGTGCAGGGCGGTGTTGCGGAGTTCGGCCACCGAGGGGATCGGTCCCTCTCCCGTCTCCTCGTCCCCGGCGGCTCGTTCGGTCACCTCGACCGCGGCGAAGCTGCTGCGTGGCGCGGAGGCGGTCGTCGCCGCGGCGACGATTTCGGGTGCGAGCTCGGGGCGGACCTCGAAGGTGGCATCGCGGTCACCGATGAGCGCGGCGAGCCGCGCGATGAGCGCGGTCCGCTCCTGTCGCAGCGCGAGGAGCTGGTCGGCGAGCCCCGCCCGCTCCACCTGCGCCCTGAGGACATCGGGCTGCGAACTTCGCCCGACGGAGAGGTCCGCGGTGGAGGCGCGCGTCAGATCGGCGAGGAGCGACTCATTCTCCTCGGTGATTTCGATGGCGCGGTCGACGTAGTAGAGGCGCGCCCAGACGGTCGAGATCTCCTCGTGCACGCGGTCCTGCACCTGCGCCACCTCCCAGTCGGCGGATCGCGCCCGGGCTTCGGCGGCACGCTCACGCAATCCCCGGCGTCCGGGCCACGGCACGCGCGCTCCGAGCTGGAGCTGCGTCATCGTCATCATCTCCTCCCGGAAGCTCGGATCGGCGAGCGGGAAGTTGACGAGCCCGAGGCCGAGCGTCGGATCGGGAAGAGCGCCCGCCTGCGGAACCCGGGCGAAGGAGGCCTCGGCCGTGCGCCGGGCGGCGCGGATCTCGGCGTTGCCGGTGTCCGCCGCGGCGAAGAGCTCTGCCAGGGAGACCACCCGTGCGGGGGCCTCCTGTGCGGTCAGGGGCGCGCCACCGCTCCATGGCGCCCAGAGGGCGGCCATGAGGAGGGCGAGCAGGGGGTCGCGAATGCGCGTGTCCATCGAGGTATCCTCTTCCCATTCCATTTCGGTGCGACGTCGGCCTCCGGAGCGTGTCCGAGGGGGGAGACGTCGGCTCATGCCGTGACGATCGATTCGCCGGCGGCCGAGCGTGTGCTGCGATCTGTGGAGGCGCGAAGCGGGATCGCTTCGCGGAAGGGATCAGCCCCGGGGAGGGTGGAACGGGGTGTACGCGGCCGTCAGATGCGCCAGTTCGAAGGCGCTGGAGAGGATGAAGTCGCGATTCGCGACCGCGTCGGGGAGGTCATTCCCGGTCGACGCGAGGGCACTGAGCCCTGCGCACGTCTGCGACGCGAGCGGTGAGTCGAAGGGACACGAGGTGTCGGGCGACGAGTCGCCCCGGGCCGGTGTGTCGCAGCACGGCATCTCGCCGCGTGCGCCCTCGTCGGCACCATGATCGTGCCCCGGCGGGACCGCTTCGCCCGGGACCGGTGCGGTGAACGCCGCCGATCCGAAGGCCGCGGAGGCCGTCGGCGGGGCACACGTCGACGCCCATACCGCCTCTCCCAGGGAGGCGAGCATCGCCAGGGCGGCCAGGAGACCCGCGAGCGCACGACGTTTACGGAACATGCCTAACGCTGGCGTAGTCGATGAACGCGGTCAAGGCAGCGAAGAGGATCGTACCGGATGACCGCCTCTCGCTCTCACCCTCTCGGCTCACCCTTCCGGCGAGACGCGTCCGGGCCGGAGCACGAGTGCATTCACCCGCTCCGCCGCCTGGAATCCGGCAGAGAACTCCGCGTCCCCCGATCCGATCCGAGATCGCGCCTCCCGGAAGCACGAGCGCCGAGAGGGTGATCAGGTAGGCGTTGAGGATCCACTGGAAGCCGGCGAAGGTCGCCCCGAACTCCGCCGCCATCGCGGGGAGCGCGACATTGACCGCGGTGCCGTCGACGAAGGGCATCGCCGAGCCGAGGATCGTCGCGATGAGCACGAGTCTCCCGCGCGGGGAGGCGAGGGTGAGGTGCACGGAGACCGGCGGATCGTGGGGTGGGGAGCGGGAGGGGGTGGGCCTCAGTTGCCCCCATTCCCCCCGCGCGCCAGCGCCCGATAGTACTCCTCGACGAGCCTGCGGTATTCGCTCGGAATTTCCCCCGAGCCGGTGAGCGCGGCGCGGTCCGATGCCTCGCCCCGCACCTCGCGACGCAGGCTGAACTCGACTCGGCCCAGGTTGTCACGGAGCGACTCCTGGAGGAGCCCGACCTGCGGGAGGTCATCGAAGATGCTCGGGTCGGAGAGACGCTCGAGCGCCTCGATCGCGGCGTCGAGTTCGCGCAC
Organism: Longimicrobiales bacterium; assembly: GCA_032250675.1. Lineage (GTDB taxonomy): Bacteria > Gemmatimonadota > Gemmatimonadetes > Longimicrobiales > Gaopeijiaceae > Gaopeijia. The sequence continues at coordinate 7,134 of JAVVEY010000039.1, forward strand.
CTCGTCGGTGCGTCCCTCGTCCTGAAGAGCCGAGCGGAGCTCGCGCGCGTCCCGGATCCGCGCCTCGAACTCCCGGCGGTACTGCCGGATCTCCTCGTCGGTGAACGGCTGGGGGGTGCCGGAGACGGCGCCACCTCCCGAGAACTCCCGCAATTCGCGCGGTGTGGTGCCGGCGTCGTCGGGGTCGCCGGTACGCGTGCCTCCCCGGGCGGCCCGGCCCTGCTGCGCCCGGCCCTGCGCTCCCTCCGCCTGACCCTGCTGCCCGTCCTCCTCCCCCGCACCCTCCGTGCCGATCCGCGCTCCCATTCGGCGCGCGAGCGACTCGGTGGCGTCCTGCAGATCGCGCGCCTCGTCGAGCGCGCGCTCGAGTCCCTCCTCCGCGGCGGCGCGCCCGGCGGCCTCGGCGGCCTCCTCCAGCGCGGATTCGAGATCCTCGAGAGCCGAACGGATCCCTTCCTCGAAGATCCGGGCGAACCCGGGGTCGCGCTGTTCGACGACCCCGCGAGAGTACTGGATGCGGTTGGCGAGGGTCTCGCGCTCCATGACATTGGCCGCCTCGGCCAGGCGTTGGGACGTCTCGGCGTCACGCTGCCTCGCCGCGGCCGCGAGTTCGCGAAGGCGTCGCTCGAGCGAGCCCGCCTCCGCGGCCATCTCCCCCTTCTCCTCCGAGATCTCCCGGATCGCTTCACGCCGCTGCTGCGTGTCGGTCGGGAGGTCGTCGAGCCGCTCCTGGATCGCTTCCTGCTGACGGCGCAGCGCGCGAGCCTCATCGAGCGCCGACTGCGTGTCCTCCTCGATCCGTCCTTCGCGGTTGTCCTGAAGCCGACGCCTCGCCTCCTCGAGTTGTTCCAGGGCGCGCTGCGCCTCGGCAGCCGCGGAGTTGTCCCCATTCGCCGCCGAGCGGCGCATCGAATTGGCGGCGTCCTGGAGCTCGCGGGCCGCCTCGGAGAGCTCCGGGTCGGACTCGTCTCGCGAGAGCTGCTCGAGCTGCCGCGCGGCCTCCTCCACGCGGTCGGCGAGTTCGCGCTGCGCCTCGGCGGTTGCGCTCCCCCCCGCCGCATTCTGCTGCTGGTTGCGGGAGCGCTGCCGCTCGGCCTCCTGCTGCTGTCGTCGCGCGAGCTCCTCGAGCTCCTGGAGAAGCTCGTCGACCTCCTGATTCGCCTCCTGGCGCTCGCCGCGCTGCACCGTCTCGTACTGGTTCTCGAGTTTGTCGAGTTCGAGTTCGAAGAGGTCAGCGAGGTCATCGGCGTTCGCTCCGCCCTGCGGGCCACCGCCCCCTCCGCCCCCCTCCTGCTGGAGCTGCACCATCCGTTCGTACGTCTCCTCGGCCTTCAGAAGGACGCGCAGCGCGCGCTGTTCGGGCTGGAGCGCGGGCTCGGTTCGCAGCGAATCGAGGAGAATCCGTGCCGTGTCCATCGCCGCCGTGGCCTCGGGGAGCATCTCGGCGATCACGCGGAACGATTCCTCGGCATTCGCCAGCCCGCGATTGCGCATCCGTTCGACGAGGGTGCCCACCTGCTCGCGCACGCGTCCCTGGGCGAGCGCCACGCTCCGGGTGCTCTCGGCAAATTCCTGATCGGTGTAGGTGTCGCGATCCCGGTTGAGGTTGAAGGTCGCGGCGATGACCTGACGCTGGAGTTCCGAGAGGCCGGGTTCGGCGGGGGGCTGCTGTCCGCCCCCGCCCGGCGGCTGTCCCCCCTGCTGCGGTGCCTCACGGTAGTCGCGACGGAAGGGGCGCACCTGGAGGAAGTAGATGTCACTCGTGATCGGAGCGCCCGTCCGCGCACCCGCGTCGGTGGTGGTGGCGTAGAAGGAGATGAGGTCGCCATCCTCGAGATCGAAGTCCTCGAGGAAGAGGGTGTGCCCCGCGACGACTTCGGCGAGGGGGCGTCCGGAGGCGTTGAAGAGGTTCACGGTGTCTTCGGCCGCGCCATTCACCGAGTAGACGAGCTTGAGGTCGGCGATCGCGTAGTCGTCACTCGCGCGCGCCTCGATGTAGACCTCCTCGATCGCCGACACATCGGTGTCGCGGCCGGGCTCTTCGATCGTGAGTGTGGGACGGCGGTCGGTGAGAAGATCGATGCGGTACTCGGGGGAGGCGGCGACGAAGCTCCCGTCGGCGAGTGCGAGTTCGATGCGGTAGTATCCTCGCTCGCGGACGACGAATTCGCCCACGACCCGTCCTTCCGCATCGAGGGTGAGGTCGACGGGCTCTCGCTCGTCGATCACGATCCGCCCGGCGGGGGTGGGACGGGTCGAGTTCACGATGACACGAACCCGCGTCCCGGGGAGGACCGCGAGATCGCCCGCACTCTCCACGTATTCCACCGGGATCCCGGTCCAGGCGGGCCACCGGTACTCGTGCGCCATCGACTCGACCCAGGGGAGATCCACCACATCGATCGTGTAGGTCGGCGATCTGACGCCGTCGGATTCGACGAAGTACTCGAGCCCCTCGTCGAGCCCGAGGAGGAGGATCTCGAAGGCCCCCGGGGTGCCGGTGGGGATCATCGTGAGCTGCTGGAGGACATCGACCTCCGTGCCCCGGCGGTAGAGCGTCACCTCGTCCGAGCCGAACCCCTGCAGGTACGCCGTGATGAACTGGTCCGATCCCCGCGCGACCGTCAGATCGCCGGGTTCCACGGCGATCGCGTACGGATTGAGCTCGGCCGCGGAGGCGGTCGGGAGGAGCGAGGAGGCCCCGCGCTGCACACTCGCGGGTCCGAAGAGGAGGAGGCCGAGCGCGAAGATCGCGACGAAGGCGAGCACCCCCGATGCCCTGACGAGGCCGGGCTGGTCGATCCGGCGACCGTTCTCGATGCGGCGCGCCCGCTCGACTGCGCGCCGTACCAGCGCCTCGAGGAGACCGGGTGGGGTCGGCGTTCCGCTGATCTGTGCCCTCTCGGCCTCGACCGCCCCGAGGATCGCGGCCTGGAGCGAGGGCTCGTGTTCCTCGAGATAGAGCGCCACGCGCTCGTCGTCCACGCGCTGGACCCAGGGGAGGATCACGCGCCAGAGGAGGAGCACCGCGACGACCGTCCAGGCCGCGAGGCGGAAGCCGAGGAGCGCGCCGGGTGCGAAGCGCGTCGCTTCGAGCCCGATGGCGGTGATCACCGCGGCCGCGATCGCCGCGAGGAGCACCCACACCATCCCGCTCACGGTGCGGCGCAGCCGCCACCGGGTCCGTACGCCCGAGAGGATGTGACGCAGTCGCGTCGATTTCCGGTCGCCATCTCTCCCGTCAGACACGCGCATGCTCACTCCTCGCTCTCCTGCCAGAGAGGCGATTTGAAAGGATCGTCTCCATGATGAGTATCCCGAAGGCCCCCAGAAGGAGCCACCGCCACCAGCTCTGCCGGCGTTCCTGGTCGGCGCGGCGCAGCGCATCGGCCCGCTCCGCCGCGATCCCGCCGGCGAGTCCATCGGTGTCGTTGCGGATCGCCGCCACCATCTCTTCGGGGTCGAGCGGTGCGAGCCTCGACTCGGCCCGATCGACGTTGACCGCGACCGATACCGGACGCAGGTCGTCGCGTCCGGGGGGGCGGATCTCGTAGAACCCGGCCTCGGAGAGCTCGAGGAAGTGCGAACCCTCGCCCGAGGTGATCTCGAAGGAGACCCCGGAGGGTGTGAGCACCACGCGCTCTTCGGATGCCGCGATCGCCTCGGCGATCGCCCCGAGGCCGGCCGACTCCATCGCCCGCCCGTCGGCCACGTCGATGATCTGTCCGGCGGTGAACGACTCGAAGGCATCGGTCCGTCCGGAGGCGTGTCGGACGAGTTGATGCACGAAGGGGAGGAAGACGGGCTGCAGCGCGAGATCGGTCCACTCGGCGTCGAGCGTCGACGCCCAGACGAGCACACGGCCGTCTCCGCTGCGGCGCTCGGCGAGCGCGACCGAGCCGTCGTCGAAGCGGGCGAGTATGGCGACCGAATCGACGTCGGACGGCTGCACGTCGAGGCGTCGTGCGCGGTAGAAGCGGGCCGCCGAGAAGTCCCCCTGCCTGGGGCCCCGGAAGCGCTCGAAGATCGGGTGCTGATAGTCGAGCGTCGCGAGGCGTTCGCCTCGACCCTCCCGGTCTTCCGTGCCCCCGAGCGCGCCCGGGAAGATCGCCTCGCCCCCGGCTCCCCATCCTCCCGCTTCGCCCGCCACGAGCACGAGTCCGCCCCCCTCCCGCACCCACTCCGTCACGCGTGCCATCTCGGCGCCTCCGCCGAGGGGCCGCCCGACCATGATGAGCACATCGACCGCGTCGAGGGCGTCGCCCGAGGGCACACTCCCCGTCGAGCTCACCACCTCGAAGTCACCCGCCTCGGTGATCTCGAGCGCGCGCTCGAGATAGAAGGAGCGGGCCGCTCCTCGCGCCGGGACGAGGATCTGCACGCGTTGCGCGCGCCCCGGAGAGAGGACGAAGCGCGCGATATCGTCGTGCGGGAGTGCGTCGGGGGTGAGCGAGATCGACCCCTGGGTCTGGTCGGCGCCGAGCGTCACCGGATCGAAGGCGACGGCGCTCGCGCCTTCGGGGGGGAGGGTGACGCGGCGCGTCTGGACGGTCTGTCGATCGATCGAGAGGGCGACCTCGACCTCGCGTGACTCGGTCCCCCCCGTGCGGGTGAGGCGCGCCGAGGGCGACACGCGCTCGCGCCCCTCCACCTGACGGCGGTTGAGCGCGACCTCGGCCACCGTTGCATTCTCGATCGGTCCCTCGCCGACCGTCACGGTGCGGATCCGCGTACCGGGCGGGAAGACGACCCCCTCGTCCCCCGTCCACCCCTCCGCCTGGAAGTCCGAGATGATCACCACCTCCCGGCCGGGCAGCTCCGACTCCGCGAGGATCGTCTCGGTGAGCTTGAGCCCCGGCCCGTACGCGGTCGCCTGGTCGGAGACGCGCGCGGTGTCGATCGCCTCGCGGAGGCGCCGCGGCTCGGAGGTCGAGCGCGCCACCGCGTCGGCGCCTCGCGCGAAGAGGACCACGCTCGCCCGATCGAGCGGGCCGAGCTCGCTCACCGCCTCGCGCGCGGCGTCCTGCGCCTCGCTCCATCGCTCGCCGAGCGCCATCGACCAGGAGCGGTCGAGGAGGACCACGCGCTCGGTCGGCCCCGTACCCGCCGCTTCGGCCTCCGCGCTGCGGTCGACGAAGGGGCGCGCGAAGGCGGCCACGATCAGGAGGATCGCGAGGGCGCGCAGCGTGAGGAGGAACCAGTGGTGGATGCGGCGCCGGCTCTCGACGCGGTAGGGCACCCTCTCGATGAAGCGGATCGAGGGGAAGGGGAGCACCTTCGAGCGTCTCCGCCGGGTGAGGTGCACCACGATCGGGATCGCGACCGCGACGGCCGCCGCCAGCGCGAGTGGGACGAGGAAGGCCAGACCCACGGCTCAGCGCCTCCTCGTGGTGTGGGCGCGCAGGGTGAGGTAGGCGAAGAGGGCGTGGTCGAGGGGGGTGGAGGTATCGACCGGCACGAAGTCGACCCCCTCGCGGACGAGGGCGTATCGGAGCGCAGCCACATGCTCGTCGATCACCGCTTCGTACCCCTCTCGCAGACGGTCGGGGATGACCGGCACCTGCTCTCCCGTCTCGGCATCCTCGAAGCTCACCGCATCCCCCGGCGGCAGCGTGCGCTCGCCCGGATCGAGGAGGTGGAAGAGGATGACGTCCTGCCGTCGTCCCGTCAGATGACGCACCGCCCGTACGACGTCGTCCACATCCTCGTAGAAATCCGAGATGACGAGGACGATCCCGCGCTTGTACAGCGTCGGGATGGTGTGGTGGACAGCCCGCTCCAGATTGCCGGGTCCGCGTGCGCGGGAGCGCTCGAGCGCCATCAGCGAGAGATCGAGGTTGCGCGCCGTGGCCGGGACGTGCTCGATCGGCGCGTCGTCGAAGGTCACGCACCCGACCCGGTCGCGCTGACGGCGGGAGAGGTGGAGGAGCGAGGCGGCGAGGAAGCGCGCGTAGTCGAGCTTGGTCGGGCGCGCGGCGTCCGAGGTCCACGCCATCGAGTCCGACACATCGACCATCGCGACCACGTCGGTGTTGGTCTCCGCCTCGAACTGCTTGACGTAGAAGCGGTCGGTGCGGGCGTAGAGCCGCCAGTCGAGCCGTCGGATGTCGTCGCCGGGGACGTATGGCCGGTGCTGCGCAAAATCCATCGACTGCCCCAGATACGGGGCCTTGTGACTCCCGTTCAGGAAGCCGTCGACCACCGTCCGGGCGAGGAGATCGAGGTTGCCGATCCGTGCCAGTACGGTGGGGTCGAGGAAGCGCGCGCTCGCGGTGGCCGTCCGATCCATCTCACATCCTCGACGAGGGGACCGGGACGTGCTCGAGGAGCATCGCGATCAGATCGCTCTGCGTCTTCCCCTCGGACTCGGCGTGGAAGTTGCGCAGCACCCGGTGCCGGAGCACGGGAAGCGCCAGCGCCCGGATATCGTCGAAGCTCGGGGTGTAGCGTCCCATCGTGAGGGCGCGCGCCTTCCCCCCGAGGATGAGGTACTGCGCCGCGCGCACGCTCGCGCCGTAGGCGATCCACTCCTTCACGAAGTCGGCGGAGTCGCCGTTGGGCGAGGGTCGGCTCGCGCGGACGAGCGAGACGGCGTAGCGGAGGACCGGTTCGGGAGCGGGGATCTGACGGACGAGCTGCTGGAACGCCAGGAGGTCATCGCGTCCGATCGTGGGGGTGAAGGTCGTGGTGTCGACCCCCGTCGTCGCGCGCACCACATCGAGCTCCTCCGCCTCGGAGAGGTGGTCGATCTGGATCTCGAACATGAAGCGGTCGAGCTGGGCTTCGGGGAGGGGATAGGTCCCCTCGAGCTCGATCGGATTCTGGGTCGCGAAGACGTGGAAGGGGAGGTCGAGCGGGTAGGTGGTCCCCTGCACCGTGACGTGCTTCTCCTGCATCGCCTCGAGGAGCGCGGCCTGCGTCTTGGGGGGGGTCCGGTTGATCTCGTCGGCGAGCACGATATTGGCGAAGATCGGCCCGCTCTCGAACTTCATGAAGCGCCGGCCGGTGTCCGCATCCTCCTGGATGAGATCGGTCCCGGTGATGTCCGAAGGCATCAGATCCGGAGTGAACTGGATCCGCGAGAAGGAGAGGTCGAGGACATCCGCGACGGTCCGGATCAGGAGCGTCTTCGCCAGACCGGGGACACCGACGAGGAGGGAGTGTCCTCCGACAAAGAGCGAGAGGAGTACCTGCTCCACCACCTCCTCCTGTCCGATGATCCGTCTGCGGATCTCCGAGAGGATCTGCTCTCGTGCCGCCCGCATCCGATCGGCGAGCGCCACCTCGGCTTCGTCCTCGATCTCCTGCGTTCCCGCGATGCGGTTGATTTCCTGCATCTCCTCGGTCAAACCGTCCCCCTCGTCATGTGATGTGAAAGGCGTGTCGCGCTCTCAGCGGGTGTGGGCGTACACGATGTAATTGACCCCGAACTTGAAGGCCTCGTTGGAGAGGTCGATCGGGTAGTAGCCCGTCCCCGAATACTCCCAGTACTCGGCGATGTCGTTGTTGTAGTTGAAGATCGCCATCAGGCGTCCCGTCGGATCGTTCTCCTCGAAGATCCCCAGGTACTCGGGCGACCTCGGCCCGTAGAGGGGAATCATCGAGCGGGGCTCATCGATCCTGAAGAAGGAGTCGAAGACGGGGTGGTCGTCGGGGACCTCCATCACCTCGAGCCCGGGCGAGACCTGGCTCATGATCCGGAAGAGGTTGCGGATCTGGCCGTCGCGGAAGTCATCGACGATCAGGAATCCACCCTTGGCGAGCCAGGCGCGCAGCGCGGTGATCTCGGCCTCCGAGGGCGCCCAGGCCCCGATCTCGACGAGATAGATGATCGGGAAGTTGAAGATCTGCGGGTCGTCCATGCGGAGCACCCGGTACCCGTCGGGACGCGGGGCGAGGAGGGTGATCTCGTCGAGGACCGCGAGGAAGTTGCGTTCCGCGCGCGGATGGTCGTGCGCCCACATCGGTTCGCGTCGGAAGAAGCCTCCGCCTCCGCCCCCGCCCCCCGCGCCGTACTGCACGCGCACGAATTCGTAGGAGCCGTCGTAGCCGGGGGGAGCGAAGGGTGCCGCGCCGGGCGCGCCGGGGGTCGGCACGATCACCGGGGTCATCGGGTCGGCGACGACCGGGTGCGTCGCGAGAGGGACGAGACCCGCGGCGGCCCAGACCGCCGTGGCGGCCCCGACGGTGAGGAGGGTGGCGGCCGCGCCGACGATGCCTCGTGCGGTCATGAGCTCCTCCTGAGTTCGAGGAGGAGCTCGAGCGCCGCCTCGTAGCGGGGTGCGATCTCGAGCGCGCGCAGCACCTGGGTACGGGCCTCGTCGAGCTCGCCCGCCGCGAGCAGCGCCCGCGCGAACTCGAAGTGTGCCTCGGCCCGATCCACCGGATCGAGCGCGAGAACCGCGCGCCGCGCGCGCACCCACTCGACCGGGTCGTCGAGGCGCTCGGCCACCTCGGCGCGCCGGAGCTGGAGGTCGCGCTGGAAGGGGTACACCTCGGTCGCACGCCGGAGCGCGTCGCGCTCCCCCTCGAGGTCGCCCATCTCTCGCCGGAGCTCCGCCTCGCGCAGCGGCACCTCCCACGCCGTCTCGCTCAGATACCCGAGACGCCGGAGCGCGTCAGCCGCGGCGCGCGTCTCGCCGCGTCGCTCATGGATCGTGGCGAGGCCCCAGAGCGGACCCTCCGGGTCGTCGTATCCGGGAAAGAGGCGGAGCGCCTGACGAAGCTGCACCTCCGCCTCGTCGAGTCGCCCCCTCGCGAGGAGCGTCGTGCCGAGCGCGAGGCGGGGGAGGAAGGCTCCGGGCGCGGCGTCGATCGCCTCTTCGAGGGCGCGGATCGCGGCCTCGTCACGCCCGCCCCCGAAGGTCGGGGCACCCTGCGCGGGACTGCGCGCAGGGGCGATCTCGCCGGTCGTCGCGGCGAGCTCGCCTTCGAAGCGCGCGCGGAGCCAGGCGTCGAAGGCCTCGTCCGCGTCCTCCATCCCCAGACCGAGGCGTTCGTCCACGAGCTCCTCGGTCGAAGCCCCCGCGCGGTACCCGTCGAGGAAGGCCAGCACCGTGCCGAACCCCTCTTCCTCCTCGATCCAGTCGAAGACGTACGAGGCGAGGAGGTAGGTGAAGGGCACCTGGTCCGGAAAGCGGGGGCGAATGAGCCCCTCGGTGAGGTTGCTGAGGGGGGGCATCCGACCCGCCTCCCACGCCTGGAAGAAGGCGATCGAGGGTTTGAACCCCCATCGTGAATCCTCGACGCGCTGTTCGCGCATCGCGAGCCCCTCGCTGAACCAGCGCGGGACCTCGTGGTCGGAGCGTGAGAGGTGGAAGGTGTGCGCGAGTTCGTGCCAGAGCACCGAGCGCCAGTTGAACTCCGCCGGACCCCGTGCCGAGGGCGAGTCCATCGCGAGCGTCGGGCCGAAGCTCACCCCGAGGGCGCCGAGTCCCGCGAGCCCGAGCGCGCGCACCGAGAAGTCCGCGCTGCTCGGGTAGATCTCGAGGCGGACCGGTGCCGGGGGCTCGAAGCCGTAGCGCGCCACGAGCCCGTCCCACGCCGCTTCGGCGGTCTCGCGCACGAGCGGTCCCAGGAGATCGGCCTCGTCGGCGGGGAGGACGATCTCGAAGTGTTCGCTCTCCATCACGGCGAAGCCGTCGACCTTGTCGAAGAGGTCGAGGGTGTTCTTGAACCAGGGATTGAAGGGATCGCCCGCGAACCCCGCCTCCACCTCGGCGCGCCCCTCATCGATGCGACCGAGCCGCATCAGGTTCATCCCCATCCGCCCGCGCACTTCGTGAAGATCGGGGTCGCGCTCGAGCGCGACGCGGGCGAGCTCGACGGCCTCGGCGTACTTGCGGTGCGTGACCGCGAGCTCGGCGACGGTCCCGTGCAGTCCCCCGTAGCGGGGCGCGAAGGTGTCGAGCCGGGCGACGACACGGTCGAAGCCGGCGAGGTCGTCCTCGAGGAAGTGTGTGGCGGCGAGGATCGAGAGCCCCTCGAGGTTGTACGGATCGACCTCGAGGGCGTCACGGGCGATCGCGCGCGCCTCCTCCGATCCCTCCGCCTCGAGGGTGAGCCGCGCCACGAGGGCGAGCGCGGCGGGGTGGTGCGGGTCGACCTCGAGAGCTCTCCGCGCGGTGGCGAGTGCGTCCGGATTGCCGTCGAACCGCTGCGCGCGGGCACGACCGACGAGGGCGTCGGGGTGTTCGGGGATGCGCTCGAGGACCCTGGCGTACTCGGCGTAGGCGTCGGTCGTCTGGTAGGTCGCGCGGAAGAGGTCGCCGAGCGCGATCCGGGGTGCGGGGTCGAGGGGGTCGAGCGCGGCCGCTTCGTCGAAGGCGCGCAGCGCATCGCGGAAGAGCCCGGAGTCGGCGCGGCCGAGACGGGTGAGCGCGCGTCCCACCGCGACGAGCTCCTCGGGGGTGTCGGCGCGCCCCTCGTTGTAGAAGTCGATGAAGCTGTCGAAGGCGTCGATCGCGGCGGGGCGCGCCGCGGTGTGCAGATCGAGTGTGGCGAGGTGGAAGCGCGCCACCGCGGCGTCGGGCGCTCGCGCCCTGATCGACGCCTCGAAGGCCGCGCGGGCATGCTCGCGCTCGCCGATCGCGAGGAGCGCCTCGCCCCGCAGTCGCTCGAGCGCCGGCGCGGGTGCCGGGCCGTCGCGTCCCCCCGCCGCGCGCACCGCGGCCGCCCGCTCCCCCGTGAGGAGGAGGGTGCGGATCCGGAGCGCGAGGAGCGCGGCGTCGGCGCCGCCCCCCCGCGTGACTTCGAGGACGTCGGCCCACCGCCCCTCCACCCACGCCGCGCGGGCGGCTTCTCGACGCCCGACGTCGGACGACTGCGCGGTCGCCTCGAGGGGGGCGAGGGCGCAGACGACGAGCGCGAAGGCGACGGCCCGGCCTCTCATCTTCCCCCTCCGGTACGGGCGCGGAACTCCCGGTTCTTGAGGGCGAGCTCGACGAGGAGCCCCTCGAGCTCGAGGTCGTAGGCCTCCTGACTCATCGTGGAGCGCTCGGCGCGCAGCGCCGCGAGGCGCGCCTCGATCTCGGCGATCTCAGCCTCGATCCGCGTCGCGACCGAGTCGGTGACGGTCGCCACGGTGGTTCGGGCCCCCCGGGGTGCGAAGCGGAAGGCGGCGGCGGCGCGCCCGTCCGCGGTGTCCTCGAGGGGGAGGTCGATCGCCTCGCCGTCTCCATCGTCGTCGAGCTGGGCGTGTTCGGTGGCGAGAAGTCCCGCTTCGTCGTAGTAGCGTGAGGTCTCGGAGCGCGCGTAGATGTAGGCCTCGAAGAGCGAGAGCCGCCCATCCTTGTCGAGGTCGGAGGCGCCGCCCCCGAGCGCCTCGACGAAGTAGCGACCGAATTGTGTCTCGTTGCGCTCCTGTCCGCTGCGTGTCGCGGTGATCACGGTGCGCCCCTCGGCCGCGAGCGCCTGCACGAAGGGCCCGCTCGACGAGGCGAGATTGACCAGGGCGAGGGTCCGGTCGGAGAGTGGCGCGAGGAGGTCGTTCCACTCGGCCGCGGTGAGGTCCCGTCCGGGGAGGTTGAGCGAGGCCACGCCGTCGCGGAACGATCCGTGGCCGATCAGCACGAAGAGGATGCGGTCGGCGGGCCCGGTCTCTCGCGTGAGCCGCTCGACCGTGGCTTCGATCGTCTCGCGTCGCGATACCCCGTCGATGCGGCCCGGCGCGTCCTCCTCGCCGAGCGTGACGATCCGCTCGCCCTCCACCCCCCACCGCTCGACGAGATGCGTCCGGATCTCGTCGGCCCACCCGGTGAAGCGCTCGGTGTAGTGATCGTTACCGCCGAGCCCCACCACCTGCACCACCCAGACGTCCTGGGCTTCGGCGGTGTGGAGCGCGACGGCGCAGAGCGCGATCGCCCCGGCGAGCGATCGCACGGCGCGGGAGAGGAGGGCGCGGGGCTTCATCAGACGAGACCCTTGAAGCGACGGTATCCCCACTCGGCGCCGATGAGGCCGAGGAGGAGGAGGAGGAGGATCGGCATATCCCAGAGATCGCGCTCGTCCACCCGTGTGACGCCGGCGCCGGTGAAGCGGAGGTCTTCGGGGAGGTCGTGGATCGTCGAGGGGGTGTAGAAGCGTCCCCCCGTCACCTCCGCGAGCCGGCGCAGCGACGCGGTGCGCCGTGCCGCGTCGAAGTATTCCTCGTCGCTCGGCCCCACCTGGACGAAGCTCGACGAGCTTCCCAGCGTCTCGCCGTCGCGCGTGGCGACGACCTCGATCGTGTGCACACCCGGCTCGGTGAGGGTGACCGAGCCCCGGTAGATCCCGTCCTCCTCGATCGTCCACCTCAGGGGGGTCTCGACGACCGTCCCGCCGGGGGCGGTGACGCTCGCGACCACAGCGGCGGCGTTGACCGCGAGGTAGGCGGAGTCGAGGACTTCCGCGGTGAGCGGCACGCTCTCGTCCGACTCCACCTGCTCGCGCTCGGGGGTCACGCTCACCGGGCGGGCGACGTCTTCGACGAGCCAGCGGAGGAGCTGCTGCCAGAAGCGCTCGTGTCGCTGGTCCTCGACACCCACCGTCGCGTCCATCTGCCAGATCCAGCTGTCCTGGACGGGGAAGGCGATCGAGGTGCCTCGCCCGTAGCGCTGCGAGGCGAGGACGACGCGGTCCTCGCCACCCGGGGTGGTTCCGAGGAGGAGTGTGGACGCGCCCGGGCGCGTCCGCACCACGCGGTTCATCGTGGAGAGGGGGGGGAGGGTCGCCCACGGATCGTCGAGATCCACCCCCTCGGCCACCTCCGCCGCCTCGGGGAGGATCGCCTCGCCGATATTCGAGACGGGGTGGGCGCGGCCCGCGGGGGTCGGTCGGACTCGCACCTGCGTGTAGGCGGAGCGCGGATCGGCGGCGGGCTCCTCGAGGAGGACGGGAGAGACCTCCTCGAGCGCGGTGCCGGCAAAGCCCCCCTCGGCGAGCGCCGACCTTCCCCCGAGGAGGAGGAGCCCGCCCCCCCGCACGCTCACGAAGTCGGCGAGCATCTCGAGCTGGTCGGCGGTGAAGAGACTCGCCTCGACACTCCCGAGGATGATCGCGCGGTACTGGAAGAGTTCCTCGCGCGACCGCGGGAAGCCGGTGACGAGCTCGTCGCCGTCATCGACGTCGAGCCGCAGGTACTTGCCGTCCGCGGTGCGCTGCAGCACGACCACCTGGATGTTCTCGTCCCGCCAGATGGCGCGGCGGAGGAATTTGACCTCGTAGCGCGGCTCTCCCTCGAAGTAGAGGATCTTCTCTCGATCTTCCCTGACGTCGATGAGGAGATCCCTGGCGTTGTTGCGCGCGACCTCCTCGCCCTCCTGCACCGGCACGCGGAAGCGCAGCGCGCGCGGACCCGCCTCGTCGAGGGTGAAGCGGGCACGGGCGAGCACCGCCTCGCCGTCCTCGCCGAAGTCGAGCGGCACCTCGGTGAGGCGACGCGCGCCATCCTCGACCACGAGCGTCGCCGAACGCCGCGCGAAGCCGCGTTGGGTGACGGGGACGTCGACGACGATGTCGGAGCCGCGCAGGACCGACCTCGGGAGTTCCACCCGATCGACCTGGATGTCGGGATCGAGGCGTTCGGGGCCGAGGCCGACGGAGTAGACGGGGAGCGAGGCCGCCTGCAGCGGCACGAGCGCCTCGGCGAGCGCGGGGCCCGCATTCGACGCACCGTCGGATACGACGACGAGCCCCGAGAGCGGCACGCTCGAGAGCGTTTCCTGCGCGCGAACGAGCGCCGAGGCCAGGTCGGTGCGCGTCCCGTCGAACCTCAGCGCGTCGGCCGATTCGACGCGGCCCGTCTCGTTTCCGAAGTGGAAGTAGCGGACCGAGAAACGCTCGTTGAGCGCGTCCACCACCTCCGACCCTTCCGCGCCGAAGGTCTCCCGGATGAAGTCGGCGCGCGTGCCCCCGCCTTCCTGCGGGAGCGTCATGCTCCGTGAGTTGTCGAGGAGCACCCCGACGAAGTTGCGCTGCTCGACCACCGATTCGAGGACGAGGGTCGGCTGGAGGAGCGAGAAGAGGAGCACGGCGAGCGCGGCGATACGCAGCGCCGAGAGGATCCCGCGATCGGCGGGCGTCGCCTTCCGTCCCGTCCCTCGGTAGGTGAGGACGGCCACGCCCACGAAGATCACGGCAGCGATCACGACGAGGCCCACCGGCCATGGCGTCCGGAAGGTGAAGTCGCCGGACTCGAAGAGTACCGGACGGTACTTGAAGAGGAATTCGAACACGCCGCCCCGCCCTCAGTGGCTCATCGCGTAGACGACGGTGTTGATCCCCACCTGCGTGGCGTAGGTCGAGAAGTCGAGGGGATACCAGGGGTCTTCCGCCCACTCCCACGCATCGCCGAGGTCGGTGTTCTGGTTGATGATCACCATGAGTCTCCCGTCGTCATCCATGATCCCCCGCACCGAGGGGATCTCGGAGTGATCTCCCTCGTCGGTCCGGGCACCGACGTACCCTGCGCCCACATTTCGCCCATTGCGGATGTTCGGGACCTGCCGGATCTCCTCGATCTCATACACCGACCGGAAGATCGGGTGGTCGAGAGGGATCTCCACGATCGGACGCCCGGGGAGGACCTGCGCGAGCTGCTCCTCCACGATCGAGGTCTCCCGCACGCCCCAGAAGTCGTCCATCATCAGGAATCCCCCCGCCTCGAGATAGAGGCGCAGACCTCGAATCTCGGCTTCGCTGAGAGACATCCTTCCCGGCTCGACGATGTAGACGAAGGGGAAGCGGCGCAGGGCGGGATCGTCGAGGGTGAGCACATTGACCCCCCCGTGATCGGTGTAGACATCGATCTCGATGAGACGCCCGAGGAGTTGCGTGAAGTAGAACTCCGCTTCGGGAAAGTCGGTCCGCCATCCTCCACCCCGTCCGCCGCCCCACCCCCACGGATTCCGGCGTCCGCTGTACGCCACACGGGTGAAGTAGAAGTCGTGGCTCGGATCGACCGCCTGCTGGGCCCGGGCGCGCGGCGTGACGAGCGCGTCGGCGCCTCGGTCCGGGAGGTGCACCGACGTGAAGGTCGTCGATTCGACGGGGGGCGCGGGAGGGTGTGGATCCGCTCCCGCGACCACTCCGACCACGACGCCGATGGCGCCGGTCACAGCGATCAACTCGATGAGCCGCATCCTGCCTCCTGCAGGGTGAGAGGAGCGAAGACACGTCGGCCCCATCCGACGCGCGCACCCGGAGGTGCGGGACCGGAGGGGCCGAGGTGACCTCTCGGTCGATACGTGGAGGAGGGTGGAAGGTTCCTGGGAGGTCCCTCGGGTGTCCGCCCCTCCCCCCTTTCTCACACCCGGTTAACGAAGGGCGTTGGAGGGGCGTCTCCGGTACAGCGGGATCGGTCGATGCCGCGGAATCGCTGAACGAGGATGGAGTACGACGATGAAGACGATGCTGACGGGACTGATGGTCGCCGTGGGGACAGTGGCGCTCGGCGCGATGCCGGCCGCCTCGCAGTCGGCGGAGTTCGGGGCGCTCCTGGGTGCCTGGGAGATGCAGCGTGAGACCCCGCAGGGGCAGATGATGACGATCCGCGTCACCTTCGTGGCCGAGGGGGATTCGGTGGTCGCCCGGGTGGGTGAAGGGGACGCGCTCATCCCCCTCGGTCGCGTCGAGTTCGACGGCGAGACCGTGCGCTTTCCGATCGAGATGCGCGCTCTGATGGCCGGGCGGGGCGGGCGCGGGGCCCGGACGGGCGCGGCTGGTCCGCCGTCCGGTCGGGGAGGCGGAGAGATGCCGACCTTCACCTATGAAGGACGGCTCGACGGCGATCGGATCGTCGGGGGTCTCGAGACGCCGCGTGGCGCGCAGGAGTTCGTGCTGGAGCGGGTCCGAGGGGGGTGACCCCGAGCCTACTCGGAGATCGTGACCTCTTCCATCACGACATCATTGATCGGGCGGTCACCGGGACCCGTCGCCACCTTCCCGATTTCGCGCACGATCCCCACCCCCTCGCTCACGCGCCCGAAGATCGCGTGCTTTCCGTCGAGCCACGGCGTTGCGGCGAGGGTGATGAAGAATTGTGACCCCCCGGTGTTCGGGCCGGCGTTGGCCATCGAGAGGGTGCCCTCCGCGTCGTGCGCGAGTCCCTCTCCGAATTCGTCGGGGATCGTGTAGCCGGGTCCCCCGCGCCCTGTTCCGGTGGGGTCACCGCCCTGGATCATGAAGCCGTCGATCACCCGATGGAAGATCACGCCGTCGTAGTATCCCTTGCCGATCAGCTCGGCGAAGTTCTCCGCGGTCTTCGGGGCGCGATCGTCGAAGAGCTCGATACGGATCGTGCCGTGATTCGTCTTCATGGTGACAGTACGATTGGCC
>JAVVEY010000173.1:0-3994 GCA_032250675.1 Longimicrobiales bacterium
GTGTCGGGACGCTGGCGCCTGGAGACTCCGGTCCGAATTCGTTCTGGGTCACCGAAGCGCAGGTCCACTTCGCGCTACCCGCGCGGGTCTCGCCCTACGTCGGCTTCGGTGCAGGCGCGGCGTTCTTCGACAGGGAGCATGATTCGTCCCGCTTCTCCCCCTCGGGGAGCGTCGGACTCAGCGTGGCCGTCACCCGGGCGTGGAGCACGGTGGGCGAGATGCGCATCCGCGGCCTGGGCCGCGCATTCCAGGGGACGTCCGCCGAGTTCACATTCGGGGTCAGGCGGACGTTGTAGGGATGAGCCGCGGCCCCATCTGGACACGCTCGCCGACGCTCCGCAAGTCGAGACCTGTCCAGAGGTCCACGGAGACGGTCGACATCGTGACCTTCAACACCCGGGAGTGATCTCTCGATGAACGAACTCGACCTCGAATCGGAATCGGCGGAGATCGAGGAATCTCTCCGCCCCACGATCGGCCGCCGCCTCGGCTTCATCGGGGTGGGTGGCGTCTTCCTCCTTCTCGGGATCTACGGGGTCGTGACGGGCCTCCCTCTGATCAACCTCTTCGACCTCCTCTTCCTCCTGGTCGGGGGGAAGCTCACCCACCTCGGGGTCGACTCGCTTCCCCTCCTCGAATGGGACGAAGAAGGTCTGATCGACCGGACCTCGCTGGTGGGCGAGGCGCTCTTCATCCCGTGGAGTGATATCGACTCGGTCTCCACGGGTCAGATCCACTCCGGTGTCCGCCTCAACCTCAAACGCAAGCCGCGCTGCTTCACCGGGCTCGGACCCGGGCGCCTCCTTCAGCGCTTCGTGAGCTGGATTCGCGGATTCCGCGGGATCGAGATCAGCCCCAGCTTCATGCGCGTGGACTATCGGCGACTCGGGCACGTCCTCGACGAACTCGTGATCGAGGCGCAGATGCGTGAGCTCCGCGAGAGCCGGCCCGCCGGTGAGCTCCCCGAAGGTGGGCCGCTCCGTGAACTCCCCGGGAGCCGCCCTCCCGGCGAACTCCCGGATCGCACCGAGACCGACGCCGATCCGGGGGTCTGACGCGGCGGCGGCGGCTCGCGCGACCGCCCTCCGGATGTCACCTTGTCGGGTACCGTCCCCACACCGCGCCGGAGGAGTTCATGTACCGTCCCATTCGTCACGCCGCATCGATTCTGACCACCCTCTGCCTCCTCCTCGTGGCCGCGCCCCTCTCGGCCACCTGGTCGATCATCGCGGTGGACATGCGCACGGGGCTGGTGGTGATCGCGTCGGCCACATGCGTGAGCGCGGAAGGCCTCCGCAGCCGGGGCGGGCTCAAGGGCGTTCAGGCGATCATCGTGCCCGGGCTCGGCGTCGGCGCGGCACAGGCGGGCGTGGATCCCTCCGGCGCGAACCAGATGCTCGTCTTCGAGCAGATCCGGGCCGGCACCGACCCCGACGAGATCCTGCGGATGCTCTCCGAGGACCCGCGCTTCCAGAGCCGCCAGTTCGGGATCGTCGATCTGCGCGGCCGCTCGACGAGCTTCACCGGATCGAGCAACGGCTACGCCGCGCTCGGGCTGAGGGGCGAGGTCGCGGGCGAGGGGATTCACTACGCGATCCAGGGCAACATCCTCGAGTCCGATCTGGTGGTGATCGAGGCGGTCGAGGCCTTTCTCGAAGAGGACGGAACGGTGCTGGACCGCGTGATGGGGGCGATGGAGGCCGCCGGCAACGCGGGGGGCGACAGCCGCTGCTCGTGCCGCACCCAGCCGGTTCCGGAGACCGAGATCGCCTGCACGCACCGCGCCGCCCACGTCGCCTACATCGCGGCGGCCAAGCCCGAGGACGCGATCGGCGAGGGGCACTCCGACGGGGACTACTCCCTCTGGATCGATGTCACCGACGAAAACACCCTCCCCTCCGAGAGTCCCGACCCGGTCGCAACGCTCCGCATGCGTTTCGATGCATGGAAGGCGTCGGGGGGCGCGGACGCACTCGGTGTGACCGGGGGCTAGCGATGCGTCCCCTCGACCCCCGGAAGAAGACCTTCATCGAGATCGGGAGATCGTGATGGACTCGCTGCGTGGCCACCTCCTGATCTCGAGCGGGGGTCTCTACGACCCGAACTTTCGCCACACCGTCGTGCTCATCGGAGAACACGGAGCCGAGGGTGCGGTGGGCGTGGTGCTGAACCGTCCGCTCGATCTCCAGGTGGCCGACGCCGTCCCGCAGCTCGCCGGACTCGTCGCCGAGGGCGAGGCACTCTTCGAAGGGGGACCGGTTCAACCCGCGAGTCCGGTGCTCCTGGCGGAGACCGGGGGTGACGTCGAGCCGGACATGCCCGTGCTCGGTCGCATCGGTTTTCTCGTGGGCGATCTGACGGAACTCACGAGCGCCTCGCTGGTCCGCGCACGCGTCTTCGCGGGATACAGCGGATGGGCGCCCGGTCAGCTCGAGGCCGAGCTCGAGGAGGACTCCTGGATCGTGGAGCCTGCACTCGAGGCCGACGTCTTCGACGACACCCCCGAAACGCTCTGGAGTCGCGTGCTGCGGCGAAAGGGTCCGGAGTATCGCCACCTCTCGCTCATCCCCTTCGACCCCTCGATGAACTGAGTCTCGGAACTGAGTCTCGACGGTGGCCTGAAGGCGGCAGCGCGGTCGGGACTACACCGCGGGTGTCTCTCTCCGGAGGTGCTCCTCCCGGGGGGCCTCTTCCGGCTCAACGAGGGTGAGCTCGGCAGGCTCGTGACGGGGCAGGAAGATCTCCGCCATCATGCATCGCGCGCTTCCGCCTCCGACCTCCTCGATCGTCGGAATCTCGACGGTCACGAGGCGCCCGCAGCGCACGAGGTCCGCGCGCTGCGCCTCCGTGAACCCTTCGTACGCCCGCGCGCTCATCACCGTGAGCGGCTCGCCTGCACGATTCCGCAGCTGCAGGATATTGCCGCAGAAGTGCTTCTCCATCTGCTCCATCGAGATCTCGATCACGTGGTGCGCGCGACCGAGACGTTCGAGCACCTCGTTCCGCTCAGCTTCGTCCGGGATCGCCTCGCTGCAGACGACCGCATAGTGATCCCCGATGCTGAGCATGACGTTGGTGTGATAGATCGGCCGGCCCGTGGAGCTGGCGGTACGGAAGAGGATCCCTTCGCGGTAGTGACGCGCGTGCAGAAAGTTCTTGAACTGGCCGGGATCGCAGCGGAGGGATTCGGCCGCGTACACGATCTCCTCGCTGTGGTCGATCACCATCGCACCCGTCCCCTCGAGCGCGGGCTGCTGCCGGCGGTAGTAGCCGATATTGATCAGGTTTCGCACGCAGTAGCAGCGCCGCACGAGGAGATCCTCGACGTCGATGACGCGCTTCTCCGCGCGCCGGTTCTCCGCCAGCATCGGGTAGAAGATCAGCGTGCCGTCATGCTCGGTGGAGAACCAGTTGTTGGGAAAGACGGCGTCGGGGGTCTCGACGACGATCCCGCGGTTCTTCTCGAGCACGAGGACATCGATGTCTTCATCCCGCAGCACCTCGACCATCCCGGCGAATTCCGCCATCACGACGGCGTTCAGCTCCTCATTCGACATCCGGGGGGCCTGCTGGAACTCGTTGTCCTGCCCCGTCTCATCGTTGTAGCGGAAGTCGACGGGACGCACCATCAGCACGCAGTCGGCCAGACATCCGGGACGGGTGGCCGGCACCGCCGGCGGGGTGATCATCGCGCTGCCTCCGCCGCACGCCACATCGGCACGCCCCACGCCGGAGCGCGGAAGAACGCGGCGGGGATCGGTCCGAGAGGCGAGTGGAGAAGCGGGAGGAAGCGGATCACGGCAGGGCAGGGTGGAGGAGGAGGGAGGGCGAAGGGTGGTTCAGCGAGAAGGACGAGAGGGTGTCATCACAAAATCGCGTCAATCGGCGATTCCGTTCCAGAGGAGGGAGGCGGGTCTCGCCCTCTCCCACAACACCGTGCTAGTGTGGTGTCTCCGAAGTCTGGTCGCTACCGAGGGGCCAGAGGGGCCGGCCT
>JAVVEY010000040.1:0-23234 GCA_032250675.1 Longimicrobiales bacterium
ACCCCAGCCCCGATCCCATCGTCCTGGACCGCTCCACCTGGTAGTATTTTTCGAAGATCCTCGAGCGATCCTTCTCCGGGATTCCCGGGCCGGTGTCGGACACCAGGAAGAGCACGCCGTCCGCCTCCCCACGTGCCACGATCCGCACGGTTCCGTCCACGCCGGAGTACTTGATGGCGTTGGCCACCAGGTTGCCCAGCACCTCGTCGCGGATGAGATCCGCATCCATCACGATGCGCTCCGGGGCCGAGTCCAGAACCTCGGTTTCCAGGGCGACGCCCGCCTGCGCGGCCAACATCTCGAAGGATCGGACCAGGCCGGTGATCAGGTCCTCCAGGTGGACCGGTTCCATCTCGGTCCGGTAGGACCCCGTCTCCAGCTTGCTGATGTCCATGAGCCGGCTCACCTGCCGGCTCAGCACATCGGTCTGCTCGACGATGCCCTTCAGGATCTCCTTCTGCCTCTCCGGCATCTCGCCATCGATCTCCTCGTCGAGGAGCTCGGCATAGCCGTGGATGACGTTGATGGGAGTTTTGAGCTCGTGGCTGGCCACCCCCACGAATTCCGATTGCATGCGGGAAAGGTCGGCCAGCCGGCTGGTCATGGTGCGAAAGGAGCGGGAGAGTTCGCCGATCTCGTCCGCGCGTTCGTACGGCAGGTCGTCGGGCGAGCGGAAGCTCCACTCGGCGACCCCCGAAGTCGCCCGCACGAGGAGGCGGAGAGGGCGGGTGAGCGCCCGGGTCGTCCACACCCCCAACGCCAGTGCCAGCACCAGGAATCCCCCGGTGGCCAGGAGGGTGGTGGTCCGACCCGACACGCTGATCTGGCGCGCCCGCTCGAAGTCGGCCTGGGCCCGGCCGTCGATCGCCGAAGCGACCACCGCCAGCTCCCGCCGGGCCTCGTCGAAGAGCGGTTCCATCGCCCGGAAGACGTCGGTCGCCTGGTTCACATCTCCGTCGTCCATGCGGGTATCAATCGTGCGCCCGAAGGCCTCCAGGCTGGCCAGCACGGGCGTGAGGGGGCGGACCTCCTCCGCGTACCCCGCGGCGTCGAGTTCGCGAGTCACGCTACGCAGCGTGGCGAACTCTTCCCACACGGCGGCCTGAAGCACGTCATCGCCCGTCGCGACGAAGCTCCGTTCCAGACGGTCCAGGTCGGCCAGGGCGACCGCCACCCGTCCGACCGCGAGCACGGCCGTCGCATGCTCGTCCCGACCTTCGACGGCGATCGAGCGCAGTTCCGAGAGGCGCGACGCCGAATAGAGCGCAGGGATCAGCAGGATCGCGGTGATCACGGCGAAGCTCGCGATCAGCCGGCTGCGGACCGTCATCGGTCGCGGGACGACACGGTTCCACCTCCGGCTTTCAGGAGGTCCCGGATCCGCTCGATCTCCGCCTCCAGTTCGACCACACGGCTCCGCACCGTCTGGAGAGTGTCCGCAAGGGCGGCCGCCCGACTCTGATGCGCGTCGCGTTCGGCGCGCAAACTGTCCAGCACGAGGGCCGCGGGGGTGCCCGGATGCACCGGGAGCGCGGACCGATCCACGGAATCCACGGGCTGCTCACAGTCCGAGAAGCGGGGCGCGGTACCGAGTTCGGCATCGAGGTCAGCAGGGGCGCCCTGATCGATGGCGAGGACGTAGAGTGTGCGGGCGATCGCATGCCCCTCGTTGGGGGCATCGGGGAGCATGAGATAGCGAACCGCGAAGGAGGCCGCGCGGGCAGGATCGGCGTCGGGGTTGCGCGCGTCCAGCTCCAGCGTGCTCAGGAGGAGGATCGCCCCTCTGCCGCGCTCGCCGGATTCGCAGCGCGACGCGACCTCCGCCAGGGCCTCGCGTGCCTGCTCCCACTCCCCACTCTCGAGGGCGCGGGTGCCCGCCTGGAAGCGCGACTCGACCGGGCTCGGGCCGGAGGGGAATAGACCCGCGCACCCCGCGGTGAGGAATCCCGCCGCGACGAGGGAGACGAGCCGGGTCACGCGCATCACGCCACCGACTCGCGCGATTCCTTCGCGAGCGTCCCGAAAACCTCGACCACATCGGGATCGAAGTGGCCGCCAGCCTCCCTGCTGATCTCATCGAGTGCCTCTTCGGCACTCCACGCCCGCTTGTAGGGGCGGGCATGGGTGAGCGCATCGTAGGCATCGGCCACCGCCACGATGCGGCCCTCCAGCGGGATCTCGTCACCCGCCAATCCGGCGGGATAGCCCGACCCATCCCAGTGCTCATGGTGGCTGCGCGCGATGCGGGCCGCCACGTCCAGCAGAGGGACATTCGGGTCGTCCAGGAGATCCCCACCGATATCTGTATGCGTCTTCATGATTTCGAACTCGGCCTCCGTCAGCTCCGTACTCTTCCGGAGAATGGCGTCGGGGATCGCGATCTTGCCGACGTCGTGCAGCGGCGCCACCAGCTCGATCATGGCCACATCGCCCTCGGGGAGGTCGAGCGCCCGGGCGAGTATTCCCGAGCGGCGTCCGACTCGCTTCGTGTGCTCGCCCGTGACATCATCCCTGTACTCCGCCGCGCGTGCCAGACGGAGTAGAATCTGAAGGCGCGCCTCTTCCAGATCCGCCGTGCGCTCGCGCACCCGCCTCTCGAGCAGATCGTTGTGGTTCCTGAGGGCGCGGTGCAGGAATCGGGTTTCCAGAAGGTTGCGTACCCGCAGACGCACCTCGCTGGGACTCAACGGCTTGCTCAGAAAGTCCTTGGCACCCCCCGACAGCGCCCGCCGCTCCGCGTCTCGGGAGTGGTCCGAGGTGAGGACCAGGATGGGGAGGTACTCCTCCTCCGGCACCACCTCGCGGATGGCCTCGATCACCCCGAATCCATCCACCTCCGGCATCATCAGATCGAGGAGGACGAGGTCGATGTCGTGCTCGGTGAGGAGGGTCGTCGCCTCGGTCGGGTCCGTGGTGGTGACGATCTCTCCGTAGCCTTCCGGGTCCAGTACGCGCTGCAGCAACTGGATGTTGGCCTCCTCGTCGTCGACGATCAGGAGGCGTGCGTCCGGGAAGTGTTTCTTCATGATATCCGGGTGTGGCGACGACGTCCGAGGCGTGGGGGGCCGCGTGAAGGTGCGGGGCCGTGTGGATGTGGGGTGTCGTGTGAACATCGTGGGCCAGGCGGGCAGGTGCAATGAAATCGGTTTCGGGGACGCGTACGGCCAACCCACCCCTGGACGATACGCACGTCCGCCTCGCCGCGCTCCCGGGTGCCCCTCGGTGAACGGAGGGGATCAACGACGCCCCGCGTGGGCCTTGCTGGTGCGGGTCGACACGTCGGTGGGACCCACGGGGAGCCGGGGAAGGCCGAGATCGGGATCCGCCTCGCCGGGGATCCGATCGGTCGGATCGGAGGATCCGAAGACCGATCCGAGCCAGTGACCGAAGCCGGAGAGGAACCCGCCATCGCCGCGGTGCGGACACCTCGCAACGGGCTCGTTTCCCACCACGAAGAACTCCCACTGCGGATCGCCCGACCGGGGCCGACACCCCGCCTCGAGGAGCATCCCCGTCCCGGGGTCGATGGCCCGGGTCACCACATCGGGTGGTGGATCGCCCCACCGGGGCATCGCGCGCCCACGATGGATGCGCGACATGATCCGGCCCCACACGGGGGCCGCCACGCTTCCCCCGGTCGAACGCACCGGGAGCGGACGGGCCGCGTCGAATCCGACCCAGACGACGCCTACCACCTCCGGGGTGTAGCCGGCGAACCAGAGATCGGTGGCGTCGTCCGTGGTGCCGGTCTTCCCCGCGGCCGGCCCCTGGAAGCCGGCGCTGCGGACGCCCGCACCCGTCCCGCTCCGGACCACCTCACGCAGGAGGTCGGTCATCAGGAAGGCGGTGGCCGGATCGGTCACCTCGGTCCGCTCGGCCTCGGTTTCGAAGACGACCCTCCCGTCCGCGTCCTCGACCCGCGTGACGACACGCGGGGCGACACGCGCTCCCTCCCCGGCGAAGGCGGAGTAGGCCACAGCCATCTCGAGGGGACTCGTGGCGCTCACGCCCAGCGCCGAGACGGGGGAGAGGGGGACCTCTCCCGTCATCGCGGCGCGACGCGCGAAGTCACGAATCCGCCGTGGCCCGACCGCCGCCGCAAGGCGAATCGCCGGGAGATTCTGCGACCGCACGAGCGCCTCGCGAAGACGCATCGGCCCTTCGAAATCGCCGGAGTAGTTGCCCGGTGCCCACGCCGGTCGGTCGTCCTCCGCGAGGCGAAACGGCGCGTCGAGGATCGGCTGGCTGAGCACGAAGCCTTCCTCGATGGCGGCCGCATACACGAAGGGCTTGAAGGCGCTCCCCGCCTGGCGACGGGCGTGTCTCGCGCGATCGAACCGCGAGTCCGCGAAGTCGCGACCTCCCACCCACGCGCGGATTTCGCCTCCCGCCAGGTCGAGGACGATCACCGCGCCCTGCAGGTACGCGGTGCCGCCCGGCTCCGGGGCCGGCGCGTGCCGATACGACGGCCCGCGAAAACGCCCGAACGCCCCACTCTCCACGGCACGAAGCTGATCGCGCAGCTCCTCCTCGGCCGCGGTCTGCGCCTCGATCTCCAGGGTGGTGTGGATCGTGAAGCGCTCGGCGTGGATCCGCTCTCCCATCTCTCCCTCCAGGAAGCGGCGCACCTCCTCCACGAAGTAGGGAGCGAACCGGGTGGTATGGCGTGCTTCGAGGGCGGGCTCGGGAAGGAGGCGCACCGGTCGCGCACGCGCGGCCCGCGCCTCCTCGACCGGCAGGCGTGCCTGGTCAGCCATCAGGTCGAGAACGAGATCTCTCCGCGCGCGGGCGGCTTCCGGATGATCGTACGGATCGTACAGCGCCGGGGCTTTCGCCAGCGCCGCGAGAAGCGCCGCCTCCTCCACGGCGAGGTCCCGCGCATCCTTCCCGAAGTAGTAGCGGCTCGCGCCCTGCACCCCTTCGGCGCCGCCGCCGAGGTAGATGTGATTCAGATAGAGTTCGAGGATCTCCGCCTTGGTGAAGCGCTCCTCGATCTCGCCCGCCATCCGGACCTCCAGGAGCTTGCGCGAGAGCGTCCGATCGCTGCGGCGTATGCGCTCGGGGAAGAGGGTGCGAGCCAGCTGCATCGTCAGCGTGCTGGCGCCCTGCACGAAGGCTCCCGCCCGGAGATCGGCGCTCACCGCGCCGACCACCCGGAACCAGTCGACGCCCCCGTGTCGGAAGAAGCGCCGATCCTCGACCGCCACGAAGGCATCGCCGATGTGCTCCGGGAGTGAATCCAGCGGGACGAGGGGGTGGTCAACCGGCGAGAGATCCGCGAACGGCTCTCCATTCCGCGCGAGGAGCACCGAAGCGCCTCCGGGCGCCCAGGAGGCCAGCCGCGCCGCATCGGGGCACCCCGCCACGCCACAGCGCACCCAGGCGAACCACCCCAGCGCCGCGACCACCACGAGGCCGCGGGCCAGGCGGCGCCGGTACCGGGGCGTCGATCGTCCGGAGCTCCACGGCAGACGGCCCCTCCGGAGTCGTTTCACGAGTCGGTGGTTCTTCATCTCCCCGAGAAGACGCAAGGAGAGTGCCACCCCGGCGGATCGTCGGACGAAGGAGCGTGCCGGGGGCGCGCGCGCCACCGAGGTGCCGCGGATCGCCGGCTTCGGTCGAGCGCTTGCCCGCCTCGCCGATCGGTGACCCGGAGGCGCGCCGGACCCCTCGCTCAAGACCCCTCGCTCAAGACCCTCCGCTCAGGCCCCCTCGCTCAGGACGGCTCGAAAACCCGGTGGGTGCGAACCACGACCGGAACGCCGAGCGAGTCCTGGATCGTGGTGTAGACCCGGCCGCCCCGGACCCGGATCGGCATCGAGGCGGGGAGGTCGAAGGCCAACTCGACCGACCCCTCCCAGGTGCCGTCGGCCGAGAAGACGTCGTAGAGGGGCCCGAAGTCGTCGGTGCGGGTCCGCCCCACCCAGAGGCGCCCCTCGTCGTCGGTGCTCAGGCTGGTGATCACCGGCTTGGCAGGCGGCATCAGGCGGGCGACCCTCTCCGCGACGCGGCGCTGCTCGGGGTCCCGCGCCACCCGGGCCTCCACGTACTCCAGGCGGTCCCGGTCGGTGACCGGCGGGGGCGCCACCTCGGATTCGATGACGAGCGTGGTGTCGCCGTCCGCCCCGATCCGGACGATTCGGTAGGTGTCGGCGTCGGTGCGCCAGATCGTGCCGTCGGCGTGGACGGTCGTGATGGGCCGGGGATCGAAGGGGACAGGGAAGTAGGTGTGTCCGCCTCGGTTGTTCCGCTGAATCAGGGTGCGGCTGGGTACCGCGCCCAGGTAGACCGAGTCCTTCTCGGCGCGCGCCGGGTCGTACACGACCATGTACTCGTGCACGATCGCCTCCGTCAGGCCCTCCTCGGGCGGGAAGACCCGCTCGGCCGTCGAGTGCACCTGGTGCTTCCAGAGCCGGCCGTGGCGATCGACGGTGCCCTCCCAGATATACCCGAAGGCGAGGACGGGCATCGGGTACCGGTCGACCTCGCCGCCGTCGGTGGCGAGGCCGATCATCCTCCACCCTCCCGGGTCCTGCACCCAGAGGAGGGTGTCGTGGACCAGAACCATCCCGTTGGGGGTGTCGAGCTCGCCCGGACCCTCTCCGCGGGAGGCGACGGTGCGCACGAATCGCCCGTCGGCATCGAAGGCCCGGATCTCGGCCGCCTGGTGGTCGAGGACGTAGATCGTGCCGTCCCGGTCGGCTTCGACGCCACGCACATCCCCGAAGATCTCTTCGGCGGGCCCCTCCACGACCCCGATCCGGAGATCCACCGCGGCCGGGAGTGGGTCGCCCGCGGGGAGCGCCGGGTAGCGGACGACGACCCTCCCGTCCGGCAGGGTGTCCCGGACGCCGGCAACCGCCCGGGTCTCGGGCCGATCCGGGGCGCAGGCGGTGACCACGACGGCCGCGAGGAGGAGGGAGACGGGGCGGTGACGGGAGGGTGCGCGCATCATCTTCTGCCTTCGGGTTCGGGATGACGAAGTTCCCCCATGAACGGGAGCGGTCAGGACACCCTCCCGAGGTCGATCTCATCCAACCGAGGATGGGGTGGCCGGATCGAGACGCGCAAGTGAATCCACGCGGGGAGCGGCGTCGTGCACCCGACGGCACGCTCCCGCATCCCCGGGGGTATCCCTCTCTTTCCACTCCCCTCCGATCCGGTCCTGCCCCCTCCCCGGGAACCCCACCATGCCCCATCCGCCCGCCGTCGGTGACGCTGCCCCGCGCTTCGACCTCGCCACCCTCGAGGGGGACCGCCTCCGGCTCTCCGAGCTTCGCGGACGGCCGGTCATCGTCTCCTTCCTCCGCCACGCCGGCTGACTGATCTGCCGCGCGCACCTCGTGAAGGTGCATGAGCGAAAGTCCCGGCTCGACGAGCTCGGGGGGAGCGCGATCTTCGTGGCCTTCGACGAGCCCGGGAAGATCCGCGAACAGATGCTGCACGGCGTCGATCTCCGCTTCCCCTTCGCGGTGGACCCGGCGCTCGACGCGTACGGCGGATGGGGGCTCCACCGCGCGCCGTGGTGGAAGATCTGGCTCGACCCCGCCGTCTGGAAGCAGTACGCCCGGCTCCTCGCCTCGGGCGAGCGCGTCCGGGGGTCCGGCGCGGACCCCTACCAGCTCGGCGGCGACTTCGTGGTCGGGGCCGACGGCAGGATCGTGTATTCGAGGCCTCAGGAGCGGGACGACCGGCCCCCTGTGGGCGAACTCCTGGAGGCCGTCCGGCGGGGGAGGTGAGCGGGCCCGGCCCCCCCCGGTGCGGCAGCCCTATCGCGGTACACCCCGCACCCGGTAGCGCTCATACCCGCCGGGCGCGGGGAGGGGGTCGAGGCAACGCTCGGCGAAGGCGGAGAAGGCATCGAGCCGCAGCGGATCGAGTGACATGCCGCGTCCGGCGTAGTAGCCGAGGGATCCCCGCCCCACGACGACGGCACCGATGCCGGTGCCGGCCAGACATCGCTCCGGAGCCGCCGAGGCCGTGAGGAGTGGCCAGTTCGTGAGCACGTTGTCCTGCAGGGTGCCGGGCGGGAGGTAGAGCCCGCGCGCTTCTGCGATGAGCAGAGTACCCGAGGGGCCCATCGTTCTCAGGCTGTCTCCCAGCGCCAGAAGGTCTCTCAGCCCGCGCGCCTCGAGGGTCGAGCGCGCAGAGGTGAGCCCGAATGCGTGGCGCCACGCCACTCCGGGACCGGGCGCGGCGGGGAGGATCGAGAGGAGGGTGACGGCGCCGACCACGAGGATCGCCCCCCCCAGCCGGGGAGCGAGTGCGGGAGAGATCCGCTCGCGAAGGAGGGCGAAGCCGACGCCCGCGGCGACCGCCATCGGGGGGAGGACCGGGATCAGGTAGCGGGGGTTCGTGCGGACCGAGAGCGCCAGGATGAAGAGGAGGAAACCGAGCGCGGGGAGGAGGAGGAGGGCGGCACCGACCCTCCGATCTCGGCGGGCGAGCGGAAGGACGAGGAGGAGGAGGAGGGGAGAGAGGAGGAAGAAGGCCGCCTCCGCCTCGACACTCGTCCGGCCGGGTTCGGTGAGGAAGGTGACCGGGTTGAAGGGCGCTCTCGCCTCGCGCAGCACCCAGTAGATATCGTGGCCGACCTCCGCCGGGTGAAGGTCACTGCCCAGGATATCCGCGAGCCATGGAGGCACGACCCGCCCTCCGCCGAAGGGATAGAGGGGTGAACCGAAGAGGAAGGCGTTCTTCAGAAACCAGGGGGCCGAGAGGAGCCCCACCCCCGCCGCCATCGCTCCGAGACGCCGGAGCGCGCGGATCGGGTCCGGCGCGCCGCGGAAGACCGCCAGGAGGATCAGCGGCGTGAGCATCAGCCCGTACCCGAGGGTGTGGTATTTCACGCCGAGGGCGAATCCGAGAATCAGCGTGGCGCGGAGCGCCCATCCCCGATCCCACCCCTCGGTCACCAGCACGAGAACGGCCAGATGCCCCGCCCAGAGCCAGAGCGCCAGCGTGGTGTCGACGCGCGCGGTCACCCCGACCAGGAGGACCATCGTGCTCCCGATCAGCGCCACGGCGGCGGCCGCGCCCGCCGCCGCGCACCCCGCCATCCGCGAGGCGCCCGCGGCGACCGCTCCGACGAGCAGGAGGAAGAGGAGTCCGTTGAGCACCTGCACCGAGGCGGGCGACGTCCACCCCACCAGGGTGACCGAGAGGAGGTGAAAAAGCCCGCTCCACGCCAGGTGGAGGTTGTCGGGGGGGATGACCAGCTCGCCGGCCTCGAGGAGGGCGAGCGGCACCGGGAGGTGGTACATCAGGGAGTCCCAGTCCGCCGGGGGGAGGACGAGGCGCGGGAGGGCGAAGAAGAAAACCACTCCACCCACCGCCGCGAGAGGCGGCCCGAGACCCGCACCCCGCAGCGACGCCCACCCGCCGCGGATCAGCCCGGCGAGGCGCGCGGGGAGCGCGCCCGCCTCGCGGCGGGCCCAGACGCCGGCCACGATCAGGAGCGCCGGGGGCACCCAGGGGTAGAGCACCCCGGTCGCGGCCGCCCCCAGATTGAGGGTGGCCAGCACCCCGCAGCCGACGAGGGCGCCGAAGACGAACGCCTCGGTCGTGGACTCCCCTCGGGCCGGAACACGCGCCAGGATCCTCCCCCCGAGGGCGGTCGCGACCCAGAGGAGGAGGATCGCGGCCACCCCCGACCGGAGGTGATCGACGATCACCACCACCCCGGTCGCGTCGAAGCCCGGAAGGGGGCCGCCGTCGGTCGCAGTCGCGAGGAGGGAGGTCACCGGGTTCAGGGTGAGGGGATCGGAAGGGAGCATTCCGGGAAAGGTATCCCCGACGCGCGGCGATCGGCACATTGGGATCGCCTGATCGACCTCCACCCCTCGACCCCGACCCCCTCGCCGATGCCTCCGACGCGCCCCACGATCTCACGACTCGCCGGAGCGGCGATCGCCCTCGGGGGGCTCGGCTTCGTCATCCACATCCTCTGGGAGAACCGGACCCGGGCGGCCGAGATCTTCACCGGAGTCGATCCCCTCCTCCTGGCGGCCGCGCTCCCCCTGGCGATCGCCGGGATGGGGCTGGTGGGTCTTCTCTGGGGTCGGGGGCTGGCCCTCCTGGGGCGACCGGTCCACACCGGACCGCTCCTGCGCTGGTACTTCGTCGGGCAGCTGGGGAAGTACCTTCCGGGAGGCGTCTGGCCCGTGATCGGGCGGGCCGAGCTGGCGGTGGGCGGTGCGGTGGACCGCCCGCAGGCGTACGGCTCGGTCACCCTCTCGATCGTCCTCACCTATCTGGCCGCAGGGCTGACCTTCGCCCTCCTCCTCCCTCTCCACCCGGGAGGCATCGATCCCCTCGCGGTCCTCCTGGCGGTCGGGGGAGTCGCGCTGGTGGCGCTCCTCCTGCGCACGATGGCGGGGGGACGGGCGAGGGAGGCGCTGATGCGTCGCATCGGGGGAGACGTGCCCACCGCCTTCGACGTCCCCACCGGACGCCGCGTCATCCCCCTCCTCCTCGCGCACCTCCCCGTCTGGGTGCTGGTCGGTACGGCGCAGTGGGTCGTGGCGGTGGCCCTCGCCTCCGGAGTCGGGCTCCCCACGCCTGCGTACCTTCCCCTGCTCGGAGCCACGGCCCTCTCGTGGCTGGCCGGGTTTCTCGCGATCCCCGTTCCGGGCGGAATCGGGGTGCGCGAAGCGGTCTTCGTGGGGGCCGCCACCGGGCTACCTCCGGAGCTCGCCGCCGCGACGGCCTTTCTGAGCCGGCTGGTCTTCATCGCGGCCGATCTGACCGCGGCCGGCTCCGTCCTTTTCCTGCGGCGCGTCGAGGTCACCGGAACCGCTTCATGACCTCGCGGGGAAGCTCCTCCCGCTCCCCGGTGAGACTCTTGATCCGCAGGATCCGGACCGCGAACCACCTCCAGTATCGGGCCAGGAAGGACCTCAGCTCCACCGTCGCCTTCCGCCAGCGAAGCCGGCGGTATCGTCCGGCCCGCTGCAGCTCCCGCTTCCGCATCCGCTCCCGGTGGAAGTGCTCCACCTCCCCCCGGGACGCCGGCGTGGCTCGCTCCCGGTTGGGCCCGCTCATCCGGGGACGGTGGATCCCCAGCTCGTCCAGGTACTCGGCGTAGGCGTAGGCGAAGTCGCCGAAGACCACCCGGTCCTTCTGCGACTCCCGGATCTCCTCCTCCGAGACCTCGGTCGACACGATCCGTCCGTCCGCCGCGAGCCCCTCCACCAGCGCCCGGGCGCGCGGGGTACGGCTGATCACCAGGCTGATCCCGGTCCGGGTGAAGACGGTGGAGGGGAGCCAGGCGTCTCCGACGACGAGGTCGGCCAGATAGTTCGAGTGATTGACGCAGAGGTGGCACCGGGGAGTGTTGAAGTGCCGATCGAAGGCGACCTGGTAGCCGAAGTGGGTGCGCCGGCTGGCCGTGACCTCGGACCCGTCGTCCAGCGTCAGCCGAAGCTTTCCGACCGGCCCGTCGCCCCGGTAGGAGAGATCGACGATCCGCTCCGGGTCGACCCCCTCGTAGTCGCAGATCGCCCGGAGCGCATGGTGGCTGTACTGCCACCCGCAGATGAGCCCGATCGTCGAGTGGATCCTCTTCGCGAGCCGCGGTTCGTGGGCGTCGATGTACTTCCAGATCCCCTCGAGCTGGCAGGGAATCGCCACCACGACGAAGCGGCCCGGATTCTCCCGCAGCAGCTCGATCGTGCGGGGCTGGGCGAGGGCGTGATAGATCGATCCCGGCAAGGTATCCACCTCTTCCGCCGTCCGGATCATCCTCGGCTGGAAGTCGAGTCCGCCGACATGCGAAAGAGCGATGGCGCCATCCACATCCTCGCGGCCAAGCAGCTCGATCAGAAGCTCCTTGATCAACCCTCCGGAGCTGGCCCGCCGATTCCGGTCCGGATCGACGGACTGCGCCAGGTGAACCGCCTCCACCACCCCGTACGGCCCGACCTCCACTCCGGGGAATCGGCGCCGGTGCAGCTCGGCGAAGTCGACCTCCACCGCGGGACAGACCGCCGCGGCCGCCGCATTCCCGGCGTGGCTGGGGCGGTAGACGAGCGACTGCGGATCGAGAATCAGATCGAGTGAGGGATCGGCGAAGACACAGGCGCCGCACCCGATGCACATCTCGGCGTCGATGACCCCGCTCAAGTCCGCGGGCACGCTCACCTCCCCCCTCCGAGCTGTTCGACGATCACCCGGATGTTCTCTCTCGCGCTCGCCTCCACCGCCGGCAGCCGCGACCGGATCCCTTCCCGGACCGCCTCCCCGTCGTCGCGGAGCGCGAGGCACCGCGCCACCAGATCCGCCTCTTCGATCTCCCGGAAGTCGAGAACATCGTCTTCCAGTCCGAACTCCCGCATCACCTCCCGGTACTTGTGGCTCCATCCGAGGACGAGCACCGGGGTGGCGGTCGCGAGGGCGGAGATCATCCCGTGAAAGCGACTCGTGACCACGAGCTCACTGGCTGCCACCACTCCCCGGAGCCGCTGCGGAGTGAGGGGGCCAAAGCGATCGTCGACCGCCAGACACCGATCCCGGTGGCGAAGCCGGGAGTGGATCTCGCGCAGGGTGGGGAGGTCGTTCATCCGGTCGAGCCGGGTGCCCGGGCGGAGGGCGTGGGGGACGAGAGCCACCGGCGAGCCACTCCGCTCGATGAGCCCGTCGATGAAGTCCGCCATCCGGGCCGGGTAGTCGATCCCCAGCGTCCGACTCCGGGCGTGGACGACGCTCGACGGGATGACGGTGATCCACCGGTCGGCGCCGGACGACGCCTCCCCCCGCGTCGGGACGATTCCCCCGCCCAGGATCTCGCGTGCGGCCCGGCAGTCCTCCTCCGAGGTCCTCATCAGGAAGGCGAGGTCGGCCGCCGGACGGCTCCGAACTCCGCCCAGCTCCGCCAGGTGCTCCGCCGACCGCCTCCCCCGGGGGAGCACCGCTGCGGTGCGACGGAGGACGAGTCGGGCGAGGGCACGGTTCAGGGGGCGCCGGAAGGGGCCCACCGCCTGCGAACACTTCACCACGGGACGGCCGAGGAGGATCGGGAGCCCGGTCATCAGGGTGTTGTAGACCAGGATGGGAAGGCCGCGACCGTCGACGAAGGAGATCCCGGCCAGATCGAGCACCAGATCCGCCTCGAGAAGGGCCCGGAGCGAGGCGGTGCGCGCGAACCACCGGCGAGGGATCCCGACCCGCGCCGCGGCGGCGCTCAGGAGGGCGAGGGGGAAGAGGAGGAGGAGGAGCTCGAGCGGGCGAGCGGAGAGGATCCGGAGTTCCACCCCCTCGGGGCAGCGGGGCGGTTCGGCGCGGTCCCCGCGCGGATGGGTCGTGAGGATCTCGACCCGAGAGGGGCCGAGATGCCCTGGAAGCTGATCCAGGACGGCCTGGAGCATGGCGGCCGCTCCCCGGTTGGCGGAAGACGCCGCTCCCAGCGTCGCGATCCGGATCACGCGGGAGGACCTTCGACGTGCTCGCTTCCTCTTCGCGCCCGGTACTCCATCTCCTGCAGTCTACCGTCGACGCTCTCCAGAAGCTTCCGGTTCACCGCGCTCAGATCGGCCAGCAGCCCGACCACGATCAGGAAGAAGCCGATCCCCAGGAGGAGGGCGGAGAGGATGAGCGACTGCACATGTCCGGAGCCGTCCCCACTCAGATAGAACCAGAGGAAGCGAAGGCCGCCCAGGACCCCCCCCGCGAAGACCACTGCACCCGGCACCGCGAAGAAGGCAAAGGGCCGATAGGTCATGAAGATGCGGACGATCGTGAGCCCCTGTCGGAGGATGTAGTGGAGGTTCGAACGGACCAGACGGGAGGGTCGGAGGTCCGGGTTGGTCCGGATCGGGACCGAGGTGACCGCGATCCCCTTGTGTCCGGCCTGAATGATGGTTTCGAGGACGTAGCTGAAGTCGTTGTAGACGTTGAGCCGCGTCGCCGCGGAGCGGCTCATCGCCCGGAAGCCGCTCGGGGCATCCGGCACCGAGGTTCGGCTGGCGAGCCGCACCGTCCAGCTCCCCAGACGCTGCAGCAGCCGCTTGGTCCGTGAGAAGTGGGGGATCGCGTCGATCGGGCGCTCCCCGACGACCAGCTCCGCCTCCCCCCGCAGGATCGGGTCGATCAGCTTCTGGATGTCGCCCGCGTGGTACTGATTGTCGGCGTCGGTATTGACCACGATGTCGGCGCCAGCCGCCAGGGAAGCCGCGAGGCCCGCAGCGAACCCCCGGGCCAGCCCCTGGTGCGCGGGGAGCGAGACGACGTGGTCGACGCCGTGGGCCCGCGCCACCTCGACGGTACGATCGGTACTCCCGTCGTCGATGATCAGCCATTCGACCCGGTCGACCCCCTCCAGCGCCCGGGGCAGCTCTCCCAGCGTCACCGGGAGGGCCTCCTCTTCGTTGTAGCAGGGGATCTGGATCACGACCCGGATCAGCGGGGTGCCGGGCGAGGAGGGGGATTCGGTTTCACGTCTCATCCCGGAAAGGTGTCGGGCACCACGCCGAAGCGACAGTCAGGCGCCGTGCTCGCCACCCGGAGCCCAGCCCGGACGTTCCGCGCCTTCCCCGGTGCGGGGGGGGTCTCGACCGACCCTGAGCGAAACGGGCCGACCCCGGGCGAAAGAGGCTGCGACACCCTATTCTACCCCCGAATCTGTCGCCCCGTCGGAAGCCGGGAAGCTTCCGTGCACTCCCCCTCGAGCGCGTGCATGCGCCCGTCCCCCCATCAGAAAGGTCCCCTCTCCTTGTCCGATTCCTCCCTCCCCACCCCGCGAGGCCCCGTCACCGAGGCGCTCCTCGTCGCCCTCTCCCTCGCGGCGGTCTACCTCCTCGTCCGGATCTCGCCTTCCCTCGCCGCGGGTGCGTTCCACGACGACGGGGTCTACCTCGCCGTGGGGAAGTCGCTGGCGGAGGGTGAGGGGTACCGCTCGCTCTACGCCATCGGCGAGCCCGTCCACGCCAAGT
Organism: Longimicrobiales bacterium; assembly: GCA_032250675.1. Taxonomy (GTDB): domain Bacteria; phylum Gemmatimonadota; class Gemmatimonadetes; order Longimicrobiales; family Gaopeijiaceae; genus Gaopeijia. The sequence goes on from JAVVEY010000040.1 coordinate 14,928, forward strand.
ACCCACCGGTGCTCCCCGCGCTCTACGCCCTCCTCTGGTTCCTCCTGGGGGATCTGACCCCGGTGCACGGGGCGGCGATCGCGCTCTCTCTCGTGGTGACCGCAGCGGCGGCGGGCGGCGTCTGGTGGCTCGCGCGAGCCCGCCTCGGGTTGGGGCTCCCCACGGCTCTCGTCTTCGCGCTGGGCCCATTCCTCCTGGAAGCTTCGGTCCAGTACTTCAACCTGGCCATCAGCGAACCGTACTTCATCCTCCTCTGGGCGCTGGCGCTCATCCTCTTCCATGCACTGGCCGGAGACCCGGAGCACCCGGACGGCGTCCCCCTCCCCGGACGAGTTTCGCAGGACGCCCTCTCGGTCCTCCTCGGCGTCACCCTCGCGGCCGCGGTCCTCGTCCGCTCCCAGGGGATCGTGCTCGTGCCGGCGGTGCTCCTCGCCCTCGTCCTCATGCGGGTGCGGTGGAAGCACGTGGCGGTGAGCACCGCCGCCGCCGTCCTCCCGGTGGTGGCCTGGAAGCTCTGGCATGCCCGGGCGCTGGCCGGGGGACCCGTGGGGACACAGCCGGACGAAGGCGCGTACGTCGCCTGGGTACCGGTCGGGGCCCCCGGAGAGGTCTTCCGCTTCCTCGTGGACCTCTTCGACTCGCAGCTCCGCATGTACGGCACCTACATGCCTCCCCACCTCTCCGGGAGCTGGGCGGTGGGCATGGCGCTCTGGCTCGCCTTCCTGGGGCTCGTCTTCGCGGGAATCGTCAGAAGCCGGCGCGAGCACCCCGACCTCGTCCTCACCGCTCTCTGCTCGGCGAGCGTGATCTTCCTCTGGCCCTGGTGGCAGGACCGCTTCGTCCTGGCGATGCTCCCCTTCCTGGGCCTCCTGGCGGGCACTGAGGTGGAGCGCTGGGCGAGGAGGTGCCCCCCCACCGCCCGGCGCGCGGGCTACGCGGCGCTCGCCGTGATCGTGGGCCTGGTCCTGATGCGGCAGGTCGAGATCCGACGGACCGCAAACGCCGGAGAGGACGGACGCGAGTTCTTCTTTCACCCCACGTATTACCTGCAGGCCAATACCGCCTACCTGATCGCCGCCAGCCGCTGGATGGAGGCGAACACGCCGCCCGACGCCGACCTCCTGGCTCCCCACCCGGTCGGCGTGTGGCTCTACACCGGACGACGGGTCGTGAACGCGACGCCGGCCGTCCCGGACGTGGGTCCCACCGTGTGGGACGTCCCGGGACGATTCCTGGCTCGACGCGTGGCGGAGGACGAGCCCGATCTGCTCGCGATCTGGGCGCTCAACGAGGCGATCGCCCGCGACGTCTCGGTCGTGCAGCAGCGATGCCCCGACGCCCTCGAATACCTCGGATTCACCTCGGAGTACACACAGGTGGCCTTCTACCGCATCCACGCCGGGGATCGCTGCCTCGACGACTCCTTCCTGCAGCCGGCGCGCGCGGAACTCGAGCGGGAGGCCGCGGAGCGAACGGGATCCGGCCGCGGGAGGTGAGGATCAATGGGGAGGGGCGCCTCGCCGAAGCACACCCCGCAGCGCGTTCCCGGTGCGAGCGTCAGTTCGCCGCGCCCGCCGAGATCGGGATGCGGACCCGGGTCTCCTCCCACTCGAGGATGATCTCACCGGCGCCCTCACCGGTGCTCTCATACGAGTAGGTGAGCGTCTCGGTCATCCCCTCGGAAGCCTCGGACGCGACGGTGAAGCTCCCGAGTTCGGTCTCGCGGACCTCGGCGTTCACGGGAATCCCCCAGCGCTCGAACTCCGGATTGAGGAAGATCTCCCACGCCTCGGCCCCGGGGCGAACGTAGATCGAGTAGCTCCCCGCTTCGAGGGCGAGGTCACCCACGGTGGCCGGCCCTGCCAGGTGCAGCGTCGTGGCCTCGTTGGCTCCGGCGCGCCACATCTCTCCGAAGGGTACGAGTCCGCCCATGATCTCGCGGTCGTTGGCGGAGGGGGCGCCGTAGCAGAGGAGGGCGTCGGTCGCACCGACGGAGAACTCGGTCTGGCGCAGCGGGCTCGTGCGCTCGGCCGCTTCCGCCTCCGTGGCGCCCGCGATGTAACAGCCCTGAAGCCCCGAGGTGGCGACATCGATATCGGATTCGGGGGTCTCACCCATCTCCTCGCCGCCGCAGGCGGCGATCGTCATGGCGAGTGTCAGCACGGTGACCTGGTTCAGGCGAAGCATCCGGACTCCTGGTTCCAACGGTGATTGCACGAGAGATCCTCCCACTGAGAGACTGTGGGAGGAGCGAGACGATGATGATGGCAGGAAGTCGCGTCTCCGGGCAAGGCGGTCCGCCGCCGACGCACCCGCGACGGCGTCCGGGGTAGCCTGATCGAGGCCCGGATGGCACCGACGAGGTGGCGTCACGCATTGAGTGAGAGCGCATCGACATCGAGACACCACCGAAGGAAGAGGGAGCACGACGATGACCGTACGGGAAGAGGGGATGGCGGACGACCGACGCAGGCGCCAGCGGGCACGGATTCCCCGGCTCGGACTCGCACTCCTCCTGACCGGCCTCGTGGGGAGCGTCGCCTCGTGCGCGCTGAACCCGGCAACAGGCGGGCGCCAACTCTCGCTGATCAGCGAGGGCGAGGAGATCCAGATGGGTCGCGAGGCGCACCCCCAGATCCTCGCGACCTTCGGTGAGTACCCGGACCGCCGGCTCTCCCAGTACGTCGAGCTCCTCGGCCTCCGCATGGCGAGCCGCGCCGAGCGCCTCAACCTCCCGTGGACCTTCACCGTTGTGGATGATGAGGTGGTCAACGCCTTCGCCGTGCCGGGTGGCTTCATCTACCTGACGCGCGGGATCCTCGCCCACTTCACTTCCGAAGCCCAGCTCGCCGCCGTCCTCGGGCACGAGATCGGGCACGTCACGGCGCGCCACTCCGTCACGCAGCTCAGTCAGGTGCAGCTCGCCCAGGCGGGACTCGGGATCGGCGCGATCCTCGGCGGGCCGGGGGGTGCTCCGGTCGTCAACCTCGCGGGCGCGGGCTTCCAGGTCCTCTCGCTCGGCTTCAGCCGCGATCATGAACGGGAGTCCGACGACCTCGGGTATCGCTACATGTCGCTCCTGGGCTACGATCCGCAGGAGATGATCGACGTCTTCGCGATGCTCGGCCGGGTGGGGGATCTGTCAGGGAGTGAGCGCGCACCCGGATGGCTCTCGACGCACCCCCACCCCGAAGACCGGGAGCTCCGCATCCGCGAGCGGATCGCCTCGGATTCGTCGCTCGCCGAGGCCGGACGGGTGGGACGGGAGGCGTACCTCCGGCAGATCGACGGCCTGATCTACGGAGACGACCCGCGGAAGGGCTACTTCGTGGAGGAGGACTTCTACCACCCCGAGCTCGCCTTCCACCTCCGATTCCCGACCGGGTGGAGCACGGTGAACCAGCCCTCGGCGGTCGAGGCGTCGAGTCCGGAGCGGGATGCCGTGATCGTCGTGACGCTGGAGGATCCGATCGGCTCGGCCGATCAGGCCCGGCGCCGCTTCTTCAGCGAGATCCAGGGGATCCGCCAGAACGACGTCTCGCAGGTGGACGTCAATGGGCTCGATGCGTCGTGGGCGTCCTTCAGCGCCCGGGACGCGCAGAACAATCAGTTCCAGGGCGAGGCGCTCTTCGTCGCACTCGACGGTCAGGTCTACCGGATCCTGGGCTACGCCCCGCGGGGTGCGTGGAGCCGGAATCGCGAGGCGGTCGGTGCCGCGCTCCGCAGTTTCGAGCGTGAGACCCGCCCGGAGATGCTCGATGTGGAACCGGCCCGGATCCGGATCGTCGAGGTGGAAGAGCCGCTCCCCTTCGTCCGCTTTCTTGAACGCTATCCCTCGTCGATCCCCGCAGAGCGTGTCGCGCTCCTCAACCAGGTACGCGAGACCGAGGTGCTCGAGCCGGGGCTCTACAAGCAGATCGTCGGAGGGGTGATCCCGCAGAGGTGAGGGCGGTCAACGATCTCCGCCCTCACCCTCTGCATCCGGCGCGGAGGGGGGAATACGCCGGGGGATACATCGTGCGCCGGGATGACTCCCGGGCCGGGATCAGTTCCAGTCGCCCGACGCCACCGAGATCGGGGGTCCGACGAAGGGGGTGTTGGTCACACACTGGACCGTCGAACCGGCCGCCAGGGCGACCTGGACGAGCGATCCGTCGCCGTCCCCACCCCGGAGCGCTCCGATCGCCGCGCCGGCGCCGGCGCCGATGGCCGCATTCCGTCCGCTGCCGCCGAGGATCGCGCCGAGGATTCCTCCGGTGAGGGCGCCCCGCGCGGCGCGGTCGCCGCGGCCCGGTCCCGCGGGTGTCCCGCCGACGGTCTCGAGCCGGGTCGCGGTCTCCGCGGTCGCATCGATCGGGTAGCTCTGCCCGTCGATCACGACCTGGGTGAAGGCCACCTCGATCGAACCCTCCTCGCCGTCTCCATCGGGCTGGCGTACCGCGGTGACCTCCCCCACGACCTCGGTCCCGGTCGGGGCGATCACCCGGCCCTCGCCATCGATGAGAGGAGCGGAGAGCGTCGCCAGGAAGACATCACCCGGCTGCGTCCAGGCGCTGTTGAGCTGCTGCAGGAACTCCACCTGGAAGCGGCTTCCGGCAGGGAGGGTATGCCGCTCGGCGGGCTCGGTCTCGCCGCCCTCGGCTTCGGCGCGCGCGTCGCCTTCGGGTGACGGCGCTCCGGCAGCGTCGGCGACCTCCTCACCCTCGGGCGAGGGGTCGGGCGCGACGGCCTCGTCCGTATCGGGATCGGGCGCCGGCGCGGGCGCTTCGACCTCGGAGTCGGGCGCGGGGTCGGTCGCCGCCTCCGGCTCGGGTTCGGCCTCCGGCGCGGGCTCCGCTTCAGACTCGGCCGTCGCCTCCGGATCCGGCTCGCCCTCGCTCGCCCCCTCGGCGCTCGCGCCTTCGCCGGGCGCCGGGTCGGGGATCTCGGGGGCGGAAGACGCCGCCTCTCCCTCGTCGCGGAGCTCGGCGTCGGCTTCAACGCTGGAGAGGGCGAGATTCAGACGGCGCTCGACTTCGGCCTGCCGCACCTCGTCTTCCTGCAGACGATCCGTCCCGCGCGGGTCGGCCCCGTCGTCGGGACTGCACGCGAAGGGGACCACTGCCACGGAAAGCGCGAGGATCCATCTGCCGGTCCGGAACCTGCCTCGTCGAGTCTCCATCGTTACCTTTCCCTCCGTTTCGATTCATATCGCGCCGCAGCCGCCCGCCGTCCGGACGGCTTCACAGAGTGAAACACCCGCCACCCCGATCGTGTTTCCGACGGGTTCCAGTGGGAAGGACGGAGGCGTCTCCGGCGAAGAGGGGGAACGACGGCCCGGCGTTCGGGGCTTGGAAGGGACCGACGCGCAACGGTCCGCCTCCACCTCCGATCCCCCCGGGGTATCCAGGGGGCGAGACGGGCGAGGGGCGAACCGCGCGCGGCGGTCCGGCGTACGCATCCAGCGAGGGTGCACGACGGGTGGAACGAACCCCTTCAGTGGAGCGAACCGACGTGGAAGAACGAGAGCCCGCCCCCTGCCCCCCCGGGGACGACGACAACGACTTCGAGCGGCGGTCGGAGCGGATCGTCGAGGCGGGGCGCTTCACCGCGCGCGTCCGCGAGGCGATCGGGCGTCGGGTCGTGGGGCAGACCGAGCTCGTCGATCACCTCCTCATGAGTCTCCTGGTGGGAGGGCATGTACTCCTCGAAGGCGTCCCGGGGCTGGCCAAGACACTGACGGTGCAGAGCCTCGCCGACTCCCTCCGGGTCCACTTCCGGCGGATCCAGTTCACCCCCGATCTCCTCCCGGCCGATGTGGTCGGGACGCTCATCTGGGATGAACACGCGCGCGAGTTCACCACCAAGCAGGGGCCGATCTTCGCCAACATCGTGCTCGCCGACGAGGTGAACCGCGCGCCGGCCAAGGTCCAGTCGGCTCTCCTCGAGGCGATGCAGGAGAAGCAGGTCACGATCGGGGACGAGAGCCGGAGCCTCCCCGAGCCCTTCCTCGTCCTCGCCACCCAGAACCCCGTCGAGCAGGAGGGGACCTACCCCCTCCCCGAGGCGCAGGTCGACCGCTTCATGTTCAAGGTCTACGTCGACTACCCGACCCGGGACGAGGAACGGACGATCCTCCGGCGGATCGCGGGACAGCCGAAGATCGAGATCGAGCCGGTGGCCGGTCCGGAAGATGTCCTCGAGGCCCGACGGCTTCTTCCGGGGATCCGGGTCGACGAGCGGGTCGAGGAGTACGTCCTCGATCTCGTCCAGACGACCCGCGCGCCGACCGCGCACGGCCTCCCCGAAATCGAGGAGTGGCTCGAGTACGGAGCCTCGCCCCGCGCCACGATCAACCTCGTCATCGCGAGCCGCGCCCGCGCCTTCCTCGACGGCCGGGCCTTCGTCCTCCCCGAGGATGTCCGGGCCGTCGCCCGCCCGATCCTGAGGCACCGGTTGGTGCTCACCTTCCGGGCCGAGGCCGAGGAGGTCAGCACCGAGACGATCGTGGATCGGATCCTCGAGACCGTACGGGTGCCGTGACGCTCTTCTCACGCATCCGGGAGCGACGCCGCCCGGAGCGGCCTGCTCCGGAGGATGGGCACGCGACCGCCGTCCTCGTTCAGGAGGTGCGCCGCCTCGAGCTCCGGGCGCGCAGGCTCGTCGACAGCCACGCGCTCGGGCCCTACAAGTCGGTCTTCCGGGGGCACGGGATCGAATTCTCGGAGGTCCGGGCGTACGAGCCGGGCGACCCCTTCCAGTCGATCGACTGGAAGGTCACCGCCCGGATGCGCAAACCCTTCGTGAAGCGCTTCGTCGAGGAGCGCGAGTTGAGCGTGCTCGTCGTCGTCGACATCTCGGCGTCGACCGGCTTCGGCACGAGGGGGATGGAGAAGCGGCGGCTCGCGACGGAGGTCGCCGGGGTCCTGATCCTGGCGGCGATGCGGGCTCAGGATCGCGTCGGCCTCCTCCTCTTCACCGACCGCTGCGAGAAGATCGTCCGCCCACTGCGCGGCCGGAACCGCACGCTCCGCCTCCTCTACGACCTCCTCGCCTTCGAACCCGAAGGACGGGGCACCGACCTCGAGGGCGCGATCCTCGCGGCGGATCGCGTGCTGAGCACGCGCTCGATCGTCATCGTCCTCTCCGACTTCGCCCTCCCCGAGGCCGCCGCCGAGGAGGGCGAGGTGGACGGGCCACGGGCGGCCTTCCTCCGCGCGCTCACCGGGCTCTCCCACCGCCACGACGTCGTGACGATCGGGGTCAGAGATCCGGCCGAGGCGTCGCTCCCCGACGCGGGCTTTCTCGATGTGGAGGATCCGGAGACGGGACGGCGCGCCACCCTCGACCTGCAGGACGCGTCGGTGCGCGAACACCTCGAACGACAGGCGGCGGACGAGGAGGAACAGATGATCCGTGAGCTCCTCGGAACGGGGGCCGACTGGCTCGGCCTGCGAACCGATCGCCCCTACCCGGTGGAGCTCCACGCCTTCTTCGCGGCACGGGAACGCCGCGGCGAGAAGCGACGGTGAGGATGGTGGGCGCGCTTCGCCTCCTTCGCCCCGCGGCCTCCCCCCTCCTCCTGGCGCTCCTGGCGGGGGGCGTGGCGGCCGCCCAGGAGCCCGCGCAGACACCGGAGGCGGGCGAGTTCCGCGCGGTCTTCGCCGTCGTGCCCGACACCGTGCGGGTCGGAGAGCCCTTCCTCCTCGGTGTGGCGATCCGCTCGGAGGCGACCACGCGGATCGCCTTTCCCGATACACTCCCCACGGGGGAGTGGTACGAGCAGCGGCGTCCGGTCGAGACGGCGCGCGCGGAGGGCGACATCTGGCGGGCCGACTATACCCTGGTGGCGTGGCGGGCCGACCCGGGCCCGATCCCCCCCTTCGAGGTGGAGCTGACCACCCCCGATTCGCGTCGCACCGTGACGCTTCGGCCGCCGGCTCCCGTCGTCGCGACCGTCCTCCCACCCCCGGGCGAGGAGGAGCTCGAGCTGCGACCGCCGAAGCCCTTCCTCGACGACGGATGGCCGCTCTGGCTCCTCGCCCTCCTCCTCGCCCTCCTCGTCGGCGCGCTCCTCCTCTGGAGGGCACGCGAACGCCGGCGTGCCCGCGAGATGGAAGCTCGGACCACCGAGGCGACGGAGGCGTTGTCCCCCCGGGAGCGTGCCCGGATCGAGCTCCGCGCGCTCGCCGGGGCCGACGGAGAAGGCACGGTCGAGGAGCCCGTCTTCTACGATCGACTCGAGGAGATCCTCCGGTGCTACGCCGAAGAGACGCGCGACTGGTCTCCGGGGGACCCGATCCGGCTCCTGGCGGACGGCGACGGCGA
>JAVVEY010000041.1:0-23180 GCA_032250675.1 Longimicrobiales bacterium
CTGGACGTGCCCTCGACCGCCTCCCCGGGGCGCAGGTCCCCCCCAGGTGCTCGCAGCGCAGGGGGCAGATTGGCACTCCCAGGAAGGTGGCCGCAATCCATCTCACGATACCGAACCTATACGCGGCACCGTCGACGAAGGGTACAGGGGGAGGGCATCGAGTACGGGTGGCGCACTCGGCTCGGTCTCCACCACATTGGTCGATACTACCGACGAGATGTCGGTCAACGATACATCCAACGAAAATCGAATGGAGGAGTTGTGAATCACCAAGCCCTCGTGAGCACCTTCGTGGCTGCCGTACTCCTGGCGGTCGGGGGTCCCCTCGGAGCGCAGGCGCTGCAGATTCCGCCGCAGGCCGATTCGCGCATCTACGAGATCATCGATGCCGCCTCCCCGGACCGTGTCGAGGCCGACATCCGCACGCTGGCCGGCTTCGGGACGCGCAACACCTTCTCCGACACCCTCTCCGACACCCGCGGGATCGGCGCGGCGCGGCGCTGGATGAAGGCGGAGTTCGACGCGATCTCGGCGGAGTGCGGAGGGTGTCTCGAGGTCTTCTACCAGGTGTACGAGATCGAGGGCGATCCGAACACGCGGATCCGGGAAGATGTGAATGTCGTCAATGTGGTTGCGATCCTGCGCGGGACGGAGAACCCGAACAGCCACATCATCATGACGGGTGATATCGATTCGCGCGCCTCGAATGGGAGCGACGGCGAAGTCGACGCGCCCGGAGCGAATGACAATGCCTCGGGTGTCGCGGGGGTCCTCGAGGCGGCGCGCCTCCTCACGCAGCGCGGCCACTTCCCCAACTCCGTCGTCTTCGCCGGACTCTCCGGGGAGGAGCAGGGGCTCTGGGGCGGCGACTGGATGGCGCGGAAGGCGGTCGAGGAGGGGTGGGATATCATCGGGGTCCTCAACAACGACATGATCGGCAATATCGCCGGGATCGATGGCGTGATCGACAACACCGTCTTCCGCGTCTTTTCGCAGGCCGTGCCGCTCGAGGAGTTCCAGCCACAGCGCTGGGACTACCGCCGCTTCGGGGGAGAGGTGGATGGTCCCTCGCGGCAGCTCGCGCGCTATGTCGAGATGATCACGGATCGGTACTTCGTGAACCTCGACGCGATGATGGTCTACCGCCTGGACCGCTTCGGCCGCGGGGGTCACCACACCCCCTTCAACAACGCGGGATTCGCCGGGGTGCGGATCATGGAGGCGCACGAGCACTACGACCGGCAGCACCAGGACATCCGTGTCGAGAATGGACGCGAATACGGCGACGTCGTCGAGGGTGTGGACTTCGACTTCGTCGCACGCATGACGGCGGTCAATGCGTCGGTGATGGCGGCGCTCGCTTCGGCCCCTCTCGCCCCGAGCGAGGTGGGGATCCGTGGGGCGGTGTCGTCCTCGACCACGCTTCGCTGGGAGGTGGGGGACGACGCGCACCTCGCCGGCTACAAGGTCTACTGGCGCCCGACGACCGAGGCACAGTGGATCCACTCGCGCTTCGTCGGGATGACCGGGGAGTTCACCCTCGAGAACCTCGTGATCGACAACTACCTCTTCGGGGTCGCGGCGGTCTCGCACGACGGGAATGAGAGCGTGGTGGCCTTCCCCACCTACCAGTTCCGGGGTCGGTAGGAGCGGAGGCCGTCGCCGCCGGCCGCACGACGCGCGCCGGCGGCGCTCTCACGCACGATGGCCGCCGGGCGGCTAGCCCTCCGGCGTCAGGTCGAGCGCCTCCAGAACGATGCGCTCCTGCTCGCGTGCGTGGTCGCTCGCCTTCCCCTCGGCCGGGCTCGCGCGCTCCGGGCGGGCCACGTGGCGCAGCCGGACGGCGCGCGGCACCGTTGCCCGGAGCCGCGGCCCGACGAAGGTGAGCGCACCCATGTTGCGGGGCTCTTCCTGCACCCAGACGAGTTCCTCCAGGTCGGGGTAGCGGGCCACCAGTTCGCCGAGCTGCTCTCCGGGGAAGGGATAGATCTCCTCGAGACGTGCGACCGCCACACCGGGCGCTTCGTCGCGGCGTTTGTATCCCACGATGTCGTAGTAGACCTTCCCGGAGCAGAGCACGAGGCGCCGGATCTCATCGCGCCGCTCGGTGGCGTCGTCGGCGTCGAGGACGGGGTGGAAGCCTCCCTCCACGAGCTCTCCCACGCGTGAACTCGCGGCGGGGAGCCGAAGAAGGCTCTTGGGGGTCAGGACGATGAGCGGACGCTCGGGTCGGGTGTGCGCCTGACGCCGCAGGAGGTGGAAGTACTGCGCGGGTGTCGTGGGATAGACCACCCGCATGTTGTCCTCGGCGCAGAGCTGCAGGAAGCGCTCGAGCCGCGCCGAGGAGTGTTCCGGCCCCTGGCCTTCGTACCCATGCGGAAGGAGGAGGGTGAGGTTCGAGACCTGGCCCCACTTCTCGCGACCCGAAGAGATGAACTGATCGATCGCGACCTGGGCGACATTGACGAAGTCGCCGAACTGGCCCTCCCAGAGGGTGAGGTCGGACTTCGATGCCACCGAGTACCCGTATTCGAAGCCCACCACCCCCGACTCGGTGAGCGGCGAGTTGTGAACCTCGAGGCGACCGGTGCCGAGCGAGGTCAGTGGCGTCGCCTCCTCTCCGGTCTCGGCGTCGTGAAGGACGAGGTGACGCTGGCTGAAGGTGCCGCGCTGTGAGTCCTGACCGGTGAGTCGGACGACGTGGCACTCATCCATCAGAGTCCCGAAGGCGAGAGCCTCGGCGTAGGCCCAGTCGAGGCGTGTCTCCACCGTGAACTCCCCCTCCCTCCGCTCGAGCTGACGCTTGAGCTTGGGGTGGATGGTGAATCCTTCGGGGACGGTGATCGTGGCCCGGTTCACGCGGGAGAGAGCGTCGAGATCGACCGAGGTATCGGGGTCGATCGCGTCCTCCGCGGAGGGGGATGAGGCGCGGAGGCGGGGCTCGGGGACGGCATCGGATTCTTCGGCCTTCACACGATCCTGGGCAGCACGCAGCGTCTGCGTCACCGACTCCTCGATCGCGTCGGCCTCCTTCGGGTCGATCGCGCCATTCTCGGTCAGGCGCTTCGCCCACAGCGTCCGGACGGTGGGGTGGTCGGAGATCCTGCGGTACTCGACGGGCTGCGTGTAGGCGGGTTCGTCGCCCTCGTTGTGGCCGTGCCTCCGGTATCCCACGAGGTCGAGGACGACGTCGTCATGATATTCGCGGCGATACGCCATGGCGAGACGCATCGCTGCCAGACATGCGTCGGGACGATCCGCATTCACATGGATGATCGGGAAGTCGTATCCCTTGGCCACATCCGACGAATAGCGCGTGGATCGGCCCTGCCCGGGGGAGGTGGTGAACCCGATCTGGTTGTTGGCGATGATGTGGATCGCGCCTCCGACGGTGTATCCGGGGAGGCGAGCCATGTTGAGGGTTTCGGCGACGACTCCTTCAGCCGCGAAGGCCGCGTCTCCGTGAACCATGATCGGAACCACCCGGTCGAAGTCCTGCTCGGCGGAGGCGTCGTCGGAGGTGAACTGCAACGCACGCGCCATCCCCGCGACGACGGGGTTCACGAACTCGAGGTGCGAGGGGTTGGGCGCGAGGGTGACGCGAATCGTATCCCCGGAGCGGAGCGTGTACTCACCCTGCGCACCGTGGTGGTACTTCACGTCGCCCGTTCCGGCCACATTGAGCGCTCCCTTCGGATCGACCCCCTCGAAGGCACGCAGGAGCTCCTCGTACGAGATCCCGAGGATGTGCGCGAGCACATTGAGCCGCCCCCGGTGCGCCATCCCGATGACAACCTCCTCGCCGCCGTGACGCGCCGCCTCGTCGATCGCCAGGTCGATCATCGGGACGAGCATGTCGGTCCCCTCGATCGAGAAGCGCTTCTGACCGAGGTAGGTGCGGTGCAGGAACTGCTCGAGCCCCTCCACCTGCGAGAGGCGCTCGAGGATCCAGCGGGCATCCTCAAGTGAGAGCGGGCGCGTGTACTCCCCACTCTCGACCTGGTCCCAGAGCCACCGAACGCGAGACGGATCCTCGATGTGCTCGAACTCATAGCCGATGTAGTCGGCGTAGGCCTCGCGGAATCGCGCGAGCGCGTCGGAGAGACGCTCCCTCTCGTCCGCCTCCGGCAGCACCACATTGGCTGGAAGCTGCTCGAGCTCCTCGAAGGTCGTGCCGAAGAAGGTCGGATCGAGCTGCGGATGTCCCGGAGGGTCACTCCCGAGTGGATCGATCGCCGAGAGCATGTGCCCGTGGTCCCGGAAGGCCTGGAGGAAGAAGGTCGCCCGCGAGACGATGGGGAGGACACGCTGCAGTCGTTCCGCATCCTCCGGTGACGCGACCTCGATCGTGAGCGGCTCGACCGGGGCGGCGGCGCCGTTGTTGGAGAGGCTCTCCGGCACGAGGAGGCCGTGGGCGGTGGCCGACGAGGTTCCGCGCGAGAAGAACTTCTGCCACGCTTCGGGGACGGAATCGGGGTTCCGGGCGAACTGCTCATACAGAAGCTGGGCGTACCCGGCGTTCTGTGCGTCGAATGGGGCGTCGGACATGGGTTGTCGATGCGCGCTTCCCTGGTGCGCGCTGGGGGTCACCGTGGCCTGGCCGGCTCGGGACGAGCGGCGTCGGTACCTGTCAGAATCAAAGCTACCAAAAAACACCGGGGGTGCGAGGGGATGTTTCATGCACCCGCGCGAAGCGCCTCCTCCCCCATGACCCGGCACGCCCGACCGGCTAGTGATGTGTCGCAGAAGTTCTGCTGCTATTCGGCACCAGAGGCATCCGTCCTGACCGCGCCCCGTGCCGGGGCGCTCTTCGTTGGAACTCCTTGCCGTAGCTATGGCTACGCCGCGTCGTTCCGCCTCGTCAGGCCGGCCCCTCTGGCCCCTCGGTAGCGACCAGACTTCGGAGACACCACACTAGAGTGCGAGGGTGGAGATTCGACTCGTCGAGGAGAAGGTCGTGAAGCGCATGTCCGATGCTGGTCCGTCGCAGGTGGCGGAGTCTCCGGAGGGTACTACGGGATGACCGCGCCGCCTCCGGGCCTCTGCGGGGCGTGCGCGCACGCGCGGATCGTGCGGAGCCGGAGGGGGTCGGTCTTCCACATGTGCGGACGCGCTCGTGAAGACGCTCGCTTCCGGCGCTACCCGGCGCTCCCGGTGCTCCGCTGCTCCGGCTTCGAACCTTCTTCGCCCTCTGCGCCTTCTCAGGATGTTGCACCTCCGGAAGGGGATGGACCTCCGGGCCACGACGGCGCCGAATGATCTCTCGGCTCGATCTCCCGGGTCCCCCGTTTCAATCCCGGAGGTTCTTCCATAGCTTCGAGACGCACCGACCATTCATGGGCGAGACGCCCACTATTCCGACCCGATGAGCGACACAACGGAAGCCGCCGTTCAGCGCGTGCGGCACGAGTCCCCGAACGTCGACCAGGCCTGCCGGATCCTCGAGGGCGACCTCGAATCCGGAGATCAGTCGACGATCATCGCATTTGCGGAGATCTTCTTCTCCAAGGCCCCTCGCGACTTCCTCGCGGAGCGGACGCCCGAGCAGCTCGCCCGCATCGTTATCGGTGCCTTCGAATTCCTCCGTTCGGGCCGACCCGACCGAGTCGATGTCCAGGTGATCAACCCCGATCACGATGAGGAGGGGTGGTACGAGCCCGTCACGGTGATCCGCTCGAATGTGAGCGAGCGCCCCTTCGTGGTCGACACGATCCGCGAGTTCCTTCACGCCCGCGGACTCCCGATCGAGCACAATATCTATCCCGTCATCAATGTCGAGCGTGGGGAGGATGGAGCCCTCCTCTCGGTGGGTCCCTCCGTCGAGGGGTGTTCCCGCGAGTCACTCGTACACTGTGAAGTCCCGCGTATCTCGGACGCGGAGCTGCGCGCCGAAATCGAGCGCGGAATCCGGGAGCGTCTCGATGACGTGGTCGCCGCGACCGACGACTTCCACCCGATGATCGACGCGGTGAACGACACCGTGACGGAGTTGGCCGAACGCGCGCGGGACGACGACGCCCGCAAGAGCGAGCTCGAGGAGGCGCAGGCATTCCTCCGCTGGCTTCGTGACGGCGCCTTCGTCTTTCTCGGCTACCGCGCCTACGAGATTTCCGGCGAGGGAGACGACCGCGCGGTACGCGTCGATCCCGATTCGGGACTCGGCATCCTGCGGGATCCGAGCAGCTCTCAATTCGTCGATCCGGTGCGTCTCGTCGATCTCCCCAGCGGGATCCGGGAGCTCGCTTCCGGGGGGCCGATCCTCATCATCTCGAAGACGAATGCGGAGTCGACGGTCCACCGCCGTGCCCGCATGGACTATATCGGGGTGAAGAAGCTCTGCGATGGGGAGATCGTCGGGGAGCATCGCTTCATCGGTCTCTTCACCTCGCGGGCGTACTCCGAGCCGGCCGAGTCGATTCCGATCCTGCGCGAGAAGCTCCAGCGAATCCTCGCGAGCGCGGGCGTCCAGGCGGGGAGCCACGACTACAAGGAGATCAACACGATCTTCAACTCGATGCCGAAGGAGGATCTTCTCCTCTCTTCGGAGGAAGAGATCGCGGCCGACATCCAGACGATCCTCACCTCGTACAACACCGACGGCGTCCGGGTCTCGCTGCGTCCCGATCCGCTCGCTCGAGGCTCGTCGGTGATGGTGATCCTCCCCAAGGATCGCTTCTCGGGCGAGGTTCGCCGCTGGATCGAGGAACTCCTCGTGGACCGCCTCGATGGAGAGGTTCTCAACTACCACCTCGCTCTCGGCACGGGTGACCAGGCTCGCCTGCACTTCTACATGGGGCCGCGCAACAAGAAGCTCCTCCCCGTCCCCATCACGGAACTCGAGGCCGACCTCCGTGAGTTGATCCGGTCGTGGCAGGATCGGATCGAGGACCGCCTGGTGGAGGTCCGGCCGCCCGATGAGGCGCGCCGCCTCGCCCGTCGGTACGCCGAGGGG
This sequence comes from Longimicrobiales bacterium, assembly GCA_032250675.1. Lineage (GTDB taxonomy): Bacteria > Gemmatimonadota > Gemmatimonadetes > Longimicrobiales > Gaopeijiaceae > Gaopeijia. Next base: position 6,953 of record JAVVEY010000041.1, read on the forward strand.
TTCAGCGCCGAGTACCAGGCGGCCGTGGCACCCGAGCCCGCTGTCGTCGACATCCTCGAACTCGAGGCGATGGCCGCCGAGGGCCGTGAGGTGTCGGTTCTCTTCTCCGAGCCGGATGGGAGCCCGCCGACCCTCCAGGACGACCCGACCACCGAGCTCGATCTCTACCTCCGCGGCCAGCGACTCGTTCTCTCGGATTTCATGCCGATCCTCGAGTCGCTCGGACTGCGTGTGGTCGCGGTGAGCCCCTTCGAGGTGAATGGCGGCGGTGTGGGGAGCGCCGCGGTCTACTCCTTCGCGGTTCAGGATGCGCGTGGACGTCCGATCGATATCGCGGCCCGGGGCGATCTGCTCGGCGAGAGCGTGCTCGCGATCCGCGCGGGCCGTACCGGACGCGACGCCCTGAACGGCCTGGTGATGGAGGCGGGGCTGCACTGGCGCGAGATCGACATCCTGCGCGCCTATGCGGGGTACGCCTTCCAGCTCCAGGCGGTACCGAGCCGTACGTCGATCCCCTCGGCGCTCCTCCGTCATCCCGAGATGGCGCAGCTCTTCATCGAATGGTTCCACGCGAAGTTCGATCCGGAGCGGGGGGATGGACGCGAAGAGCGGAGTGGTCCGATGCAGGCGATGCGTGCTCGCTACCTCGGATCCCTCGGGCAGGTCGACGCGCTCGCCGACGACCGGGCGCTTCGGCGCATGGGGCTTCTCCTCGCCGCCACGCTGCGCACGAACTACTTCCGCAATGGGGGGCGTACCCCCACACGCACCTCGGGGGGCGTGCCCTACATCTCGCTCAAGTTCGACGCGCCGATCCTGGCCGAGATCCAGCGGACGCGCCTCTGTGTCGAGGTCTACGTGCGATCCTCGCGCATGGAGGGGGTGCATCTGCGCGGCGCCTCCGTGGCACGGGGCGGGATACGGTGGAGTGATCGTCCCGACGACTTCCGTACCGAGATCCTCGGGCTCGTGAAGACGCAGATGGTGAAGAATGCGGTGATCGTTCCGGGGGGATCGAAGGGTGGGTACGTCCTCGCTTCTCTCCCGGATGACCCCGAGGAACGCGCGGCCGAGGGGGAGGCCCAGTACCAGACGTTGCAGCGCGGACTCCTCGACATCACCGACAACTTCGACCCCGACGGCAAGATCGTGCACCCCGAGGGGGTGATCGCGTGGGACGAGCCCGACCCCTACCTCGTGGTGGCGGCCGACAAGGGCACGGCGAAGTTCTCCGATGTCGCCAACCGGGTCGCGGAGGAGTACGACTTCTGGCTGCACGATGCGTACGCCTCGGGTGGATCGAATGGATACGACCACAAGGTCGTGGGGATCACGGCTCGTGGTGCCTGGGAGTGCGTCAAGCGCCACTTCCGAGAGCTCGGCAAGAATATCCAGGAAGAGCCCTTCACGGTGGCGGGGATCGGGGACATGAGTGGCGACGTCTTCGGCAACGGGATGCTCCTCTCCAAGGAGATCCGCCTGGTGGCCGCCTTCGATCACCGGCACATCTTCATCGATCCCGACCCCGATCCCGCCTCGAGCTGGACGGAACGCAAGCGACTCTTCGATCTCGGTCGCTCCTCGTGGGACGACTACAACCGTGAGCTGCTGAGCCCGGGGGGATGCATCGTGCCGCGAGGCTCGAAGGAGGTCGACCTCTCTCCCGAGGCGATCGAGGCGCTCGGACTCCCCGGTGACGCCAGAGTGATCGACGGCGAGTCACTGATCCGCGCCATCCTCTGCGCTCCCGTCGAGCTCCTCTGGAATGGCGGGATCGGCACCTACGTGAAGGCCACCACCGAGTCCCACGCCGACGCCGGCGACGCGACCAACGACGCGGTGCGTGTCGACGCCCCCACGCTCCGGTGCAAGGTCGTGGGAGAGGGGGGCAATCTCGGATTGACGCAGGCGGGTCGGGTCGAATACGCCGTGCGCGGAGGGCGCCTCAACACCGACGCCCTCGACAACTCGGGCGGGGTCGATCTCTCGGATCGCGAAGTCAACCTCAAGATCCTCCTCAGTCCGGCGGTCCGTCGGGGACACCTCCCGATGGAGGAACGCAACGCCCTCCTCGAGGAACTCACCGACGATATCGCGGATGGCGTGATCCGCGACAACTGGTCGCAGTCGCTGGCCGTCTCGCTCGACGAGCTCCGACAGGCCGAAGCGCTCGACGACTTCCGTGACCTGATGGTCGGGCTCGAACGCGCCGGACGCCTTGTGCGCGCGGACGAGGGACTCCCCTCCCTCGAGGTCCTCGTGGAGCGCTCCGAGGCGGGCGAGGGGCTTCAGCGTCCCGAGCTCTGTGTGCTCCTCGCCTACGCCAAGCTGCAGGCCAAGTCGGAGGTGGTGAAGAGCGACCTCCCCGATGAGCCGGCTCTCGAGTCCTACCTCACGCAATACTTTCCCGACGTCGCGATCCGGCGCGCCGGGGACGGTGCGCTCGCCGAACACCGGCTGCGACGTGAGATCATCACGAGCCAGCTCACCAATGAGCTCGTCGACCTCATGGGCGCGACCTTCCTGCATCGCGTTTCGAGAGACACCGGGCGATCTCAGCGGGATGTCGTCGCGGCCTGGCTCGTGGCCTCGAGGCTCGCGGATCATCAGGAGATCCTTGGACATGTGGAGGCGATGGGACCCAAGCTCCAGACGACCGACGCATATCGCTGGCTCCTCGGACTCGGACGTGTCCTCGAACGCACGACGCGGTGGGTGCTCGATCACTTCGACGAGGAGTTCCATCCGCAACGTCTCATCGAGGAGTACGGCGAAGGGGTGCGCCAGTTGCAGGAGCGTTTCTGCGAGATCGTGACGGGCTCCGACCTGGAGCTCTACAACGAGCGTGTGAAGGCGCTGCGCGATATCGGCGCGAATGAAGGACTCGCCGCCCGGCTGATCACGCTTCGCTTTCTGGACCAGCTCCTCGAGATCCTGCACATCTCGAATGACACCGGCGCCCCGCCCACGGAAGCCGGGACCGTCTTCTACCGGATCTCGGACCGGCTGGGGATCCCGTGGCTGCGCCGGCAGATCGAGCAGGCCGCCTCGGATGACCGATGGGAACAGAGGGCGGCGTCGGCGCTCGCGGGCGACCTGACCCGCGCTCACCACCGGATTTCGGCCTACGCGCTGCAGAAGAGTGGGAAGAGTGAGGACGTCGGGGAGGCCGCGAGCCGCGTCATCGAGGCGCGGCAGCGGGAGATGGATCGCCTGCGGCGTCTCCTCGAAGAGATCCAGGCGGAAGACGCCATGAGCCTCGCCGGGCTCTCGGTGGCGGTGCGCGAGATCGCGGCCCTCGCCGACCGGAGCGAGCGGGCGTAGCGACCGGGAGGTCGACTACGCCCGCCTTTCATCCCCGTATATCCGAGGTGGAATCCGCTCAGCGAGCCTTCTCGATCTTCTCCACCCATCGGTCGAGATCGGCGACCACATCGAGGACCGCCCCGGGTCCGCCGTCGTGAGCCTTGGCCACATCGCGCGCGAAGGCGATGAGGACCGACTGGATCCCGGCAGCCGTTGATCGAGTATGGGTGCCACCCGTCGAGGCCCCGGACGTCGATGCCTCGGGTGCGGACGACTCGGTCGCACCTCTGCGGGACCGGCCGCGCGATGCTCCCGACGTTGCGCGCTTCCGCTTCGAGGACGACGGACGGCGCCGACCGCCACCTTCCGAGAGGCTCTTCTGCCGCTTGAGCTGCAGGGGGTAGCGGGCATGAAACTGTCGGACCGACATCTCGTTGATCGAGGGATCCATCGCCTTGGCGAGCTCGAAGAGCTCGGTGGTCGAGGTGTCAGGCTTCCGCTTGAGCTCCTTCTCGACCATCTCCATTACCACATCCTTGGTTTCCGTCACGTCTTTTGTACTCCTTTGCTGTCGAAATGAATGCGACCTCGGTGGGCTGCCTGTCGGACACACGGTGCACCGTGCACATCCGTGTGTTGTACCACACTATAGGGGGTCTGAAGACCATAGCCAATTTCAGTCGAAGGTCAATGGGACTCTCTTCCGCTCCTGCCGGAGGCCCGAGACGACCGAGACGACAGTCCACGACTCTCTCCGGCGATGCGATGCGTCCCGTCGCTCTCCAGCGGGGTGATCGCCGCCCGGAGAGCCGGGAGTCTGGCGTGTCGCATCGTCCCGCTATCATCTTCGAGTCTCAATGATCTCACACGGTCCACCCTCCGCCCGCGACGGGTTCTCCCTCGTGGAGCTCACCGTCGTCCTCCTGATCGCGGCCGTACTCACCGCGATCAGCGTGATCGCCGTGTCCAGCGTACAGACGCGGGCGGCGGCACGGAGTGCGGCGCAACACTTCTCCCGTGACCTCGCTCAGGCGAGGAGCTGGGCGCGGCGTACGAATGAGGCGGTGACCATCACCTTCGACGAACGCGCGGACTCTCTCGTCTACACCGTGGTCGGTGCCGGGGGGGATACCCTCTCGCGACGCCCCTTCCGTAACGGAGGGGAGATACGCCTCGACAGCTTCGATCTCCTCATGGCGGGTGACACGCTGCGCTTCGAGGCCGACGGCATTGCGTCGCTCGCCGGTGCGCAGCCTCCCGGTCCCTACGGAGTGGCGCGCTTCGTTGCAGGTCCGGTGGTCTACTTCGTGCACTTCAATGCGACGGGCGGGTCGGTGGTGGAGGCGGGATGATCCATCGATCCCCGAGGTGCCCCCTGCGGCAGATGAAGTCGGGCTTCACGCTCATCGAGGTGATCGGCGCTCTCGTGATCTTCACCGTGGGGGTCCTCGGCGCGATCAATCTATCGGGTGGGCTCGGCCGGCGTATCGACGGAGCCGCCCTTCGCACGAGGGTGGTGGAGGTGGCGCATGAAGCGGTGGACTCGATGCGCGCCCAGGGGTACGATGCCCTCGTTCCGGGTGATGCCGGCGGCACCCTCGAGATCGCGGCGCGCTCCTATCGGGTGGATCGATCGATCATTCAGTACAGTCCACTCGTCCGACGCCTCGTCGTGAGTGTGACGCCCGTTTCGGGATCGGGTCCGGCGCACTCGGTCACGAGCTTCATCTCGACCGACTGGTGAGGACGATGCGGAGTCACGCCTCGACCGGCGCTGCCGCGTGTCGGGCTGGATTCACCCTCATCGAGGCGATCCTCGCGGTGACGCTCGGCACCGTCATCGTGCTCATGGCGAGCGGTGTCTTCCTGGTGCAGAGCGACTTCTACGACTTCCTCGTGCGCCAGTCCCGGGTGCAGGACGACGCGCGAAGTGTCATGGCCTTCATCCGCGAGATCGTGCCGACGATCCCTCGCGGAGGCGTCGTCGTGGCGCAGGCGGATCGCTTCGTGGTGCGACGCCCGCAGACGCTGGCGGTCGGGTGCGCGAACCCGGGGGGCAACGACCTCCACGTCTCTCTCAGCAACGGTCTGGACTCCGTCGACCCGGCTGTGGCCCGCGGCGTGGCAAGGTACACGCCGCCGGCGGGAGGGGCTGCGAGTTCGTGGACCTTCCACCCCACGTCGGTCCAGTCGCTGCTCGGAAGCTCGGGTGCGGTTCCGGCTGCGGCATGTTTCGCCGCCGGGGTCGATACCGCAGGGGCGTATGACGACTTCGTGGAGTTCAATGGGATCGGGTCGATCATCACCACCGCGGCCAAGGTCTCCGACGTCTTCATGATCTATGAGGACTTCGAGATCACGATCGCGCCCTCGGCGCTCGACACCCTGCGTCATGCGCTCTACCAGGGGATCAGCGGAGCCGCCCTCGTCGAGTTCGCGAGTGGACTCGACGCGACATCGCGCTTCGAATACCGGGTGAACGGATCATGGTCCTCCGCTGTCTCCGGAGGGGGGCTCACGAATATCGATGCGATCCGCGTCACCGCGAACACCGCCCTCTCGGGGTCGGCGGCCGCGAACAACGAGGCGACCTTCACACTCGAGACGGTCATCCCTCTGGGAGGTGCATGGTGACGGTGGAGCGATCCGCGACCCAAGCGAGAGCGGGCTTTGCTCTGGCGGTCGTCGTCTTCCTCCTCTTCGCCGTGGCGATGGCCTCCGCGACGGGATACACCGTGGTCTCGATCGAGTCCGCGATGGCGATCCAGGGGGAGGAGTCGGCCGAAGCGGCGCAGATCGCGCGGGCCGGACTCGAGCGATACTTCGGGGAGCACCTCGGGATCCCCGATGACACCACGACGTACGCGATCGGCGGTGGGACGGTCTACATCACCGCGCGTCGGATGGCTCCGGTCGACACCGCCGACGGCGTGTGGGCGTACCGGGTGCGCGCGCGCGCAGAGGTCTCGAACCTCTCCTCGGCGGTGAGGCCGGCCACCGCGACGGTTCAGCAGATCGCCTGGCTTCATGAAGAGCCGGTCGCGCGCACCGCCGCCTTCACCGGGTCGTACTCGAGCATCTCGCTCCAGGGGTGGACCACTATCGAGGGGGACGACAACTCCTTCGGGCAGTGTGCCGACTCGGGGGGCGAGGATATCCACGGCGTCGGACATCGCGGATCGCTCGTTACCGCGCCTCACCCCGACAACCCTTCCGGTCCCACGCCCGACATCGAGGGGGGCCCGGATGATGAATTCGACTTCGGCACCCACGCCGCCGTCGTCGACTCGGCTGCGGTTCGCTGGGATGTCCTCCAGGACCCCTCTTTCCCCGTCGATTATCACAACACCGTTCCGGACTTCAGCTCGCTCCCCACCGATGAATTCCCGATCGTGCGGGTGAGTGGGAATCTCACGGCGACGAGCAGCTGGTCGGGGCGCGGCGTGCTCATCATCCCGGGCTCGCTCATCCTCGGATCGTGCTGTCTGAACTGGGAGGGGCTCATCCTTGCGGGCAATATCCGGAGCACGTCGGGGTTCTGGGGATACTTCTTCCTCCGGGGGATGATCATCGCGGGTCTCGACGGCACGCAGGATGTGCTCTCGATCAATACCTCCGTCGGTCCTCAGGTCTACTACGATGTGTGCAGTGCGCTCGCGGCGAGCAACGCACTGGCGTGGTGGGAGCCGCTGCCCGACACCTTCGAGGAGATCCAGTAACCATGCGAGGAGTTCGAATGAAGATCCATCTGCATATCACGATCGCTCTGGTCGCCGTCCTCTCCCTCCCGCTCGAATCGCCTCTGGCGGCCCAGCCGGCCGCGCTCGACACCTTCGAGCCGATCGATCTCTTCGGGCTGGAGTGGGCGACCGACCCGCAGATCTCCCCCGACGGCGCGCGCGTGACCTACGTGCGCAACGCCTTCGATCTGATGACGGATCGGCGGCGTACCGACCTCTGGATCGTCTCGGCGGACGGGTCGGTGCATCGCCCCCTCATCAGCGGGACGCCCGACACCGGGGCGCCCCGCTGGTCCCCCTCGGGCGATCGGCTCCTCCATACATCGAGCGAAGAAGGCTCGGTCCAGCTGCGGGTTCGCTGGATGGATACCGGTGAGGAGGCGCGCATCGCCGAGCTGACCGGGTCGCCGGGAAGCCTGAGCTGGTCCCCGGATGGTCGCTGGATCGCCTTCACGAGCTTCGTGGAACGCGAGCCGAGACCGGCGCTGGCCCGGGGGATGCCGACGCCGCCCGAAGGAGCGGAGTGGGCCGAACCGGCTGTCGTCGTCGAGGATCTCCAGTACAAGTCCGACGGCACCGCCGGTCTCATGAGACAGGGTTCGACGCACCTCTTCGTGGTTCCCGCCGAAGGAGGGACGCCGCGGCAGCTCACCTCGGGTGAGTTCGACCATACGAGCCCGGTGTGGACGCCCGACGGAAATCTGATCGTCGTCGCGAACCGCCGGGAGGACGCCGACCGCGAGGGGAACGACACCGATCTCTACGAGGTCTCCTTCACCGACGGAACGCTCACGCGCCTCACCGATCGCTACGGGCCGGACGGCTCGCCCGCGGTGTCGCCGGATGGTCGTCGGATCGCCTGGACCGGATTCGACGACGAGCACCTCGGCCACCACCTCACGCGCCTCTATCTCATGAGGCGGGACGGAACCGACCGCCGCGAGATCGACACCGGCCTCGATCGCGACGTGGAGGCTGTGCACTGGGATGCGGCGGGCGAGGGGGTTTTCATCCAGTACACGAGTGAGGGCGAGGGGAAGATCGCGCACGTCGCCCTCGACGGTACGGTCACCCCCCTCGCGGATCGACTGGGGGGAACCTCGATGGGCCGACCCTACTCCGGGGGGAGCTTCTCCGTCACGCCCGAAGGTGTCTTCGCCTATACCCTCTCCAGCCCCTCGCACCCGGCGGATGTCGCGGTGGGGCGGCGGGGGGGTGAGGTGCGGCGCCTCACCGACCTCAATGAGGACCTCCTCGGCCACCGCGCGCTCGGTGCGGTCGAGGAGATCTGGTGGGACTCCTCCTTCGACGGGCGGCCGATCCAGGGATGGATCATCCATCCTCCCGGCTTCGATCCCACGCGAAGGTACCCACTCCTTCTCGAGATTCACGGCGGACCCTTCGCCGCATACGGCCCGCACTTCACCCCGGAGCTCCAGCTCTACGCGGCGGCGGGGAATGTGGTGCTCTACACGAACCCCCGGGGGAGCACCTCGTATGGGACCGACTTCGCCAACCTCATCCACCATGACTATCCGGGCAACGACTACGACGACCTCATCTCGGGGGTCGATGCGGTGATCGCGAAGGGCTACATCGATACCGAGAGGCTCTACGTCACCGGGGGTTCGGGGGGCGGGGTGCTCACGGCGTGGATCGTGGGGATGACCGACCGCTTCGCGGCGGCCGCGGTGCAAAAGCCGGTGATCAACTGGACGAGCTTCGTGCTGCACGCCGATGCGGTGCCCTTCTTCGCGAAGTACTGGTTCGGATCGCTCCCCTGGGAGGACCCGATGGCGTATTGGGAGCGCTCTCCGCTCTCGCTCGTCGGCAACGTCTCCACGCCGACGATGCTGATCACGGGTGAGGCGGACTACCGCACGCCGATGTCCGAGTCGGAGCAGTATTACGGGGCACTTCAGCTCGAAGGTGTCCCGAGCGCCCTCGTACGGATTCCGGGCGCATCGCACGGAATCTCGTCTCGACCGAGCCGGCTCCTCACCAAGGTGACGACGATCCTCGGGTGGTTCGACCGCTACCCTCAGCGGGGGCGCCCCGCCGTCTTCTGAGGGGATCGGTCGGTCCCCATCTGCCTTCTCTTCCACGCGGAGTCCTTCGATGCGTCCCCTCTCATCTCTGACCGCAGCCCTCGTGTGCGCGCTCCTCCTCGCACCTTCGCTCGCGTCGGCGCAGGAGGGTTCGGAGGATCGTCGGGGTCCGGTGCCCGAGACGGAGTACGAGAAGTGGGAGCGGATCGGTCAGGTCGCGCTCTCGCCGGATGGCCGCCGGCTCGCCGTGACGATCACGCGCGTCGGGATGGACCCCGAGCTCCGGATTCGACTCGTCGATGCGCCCGACTCGGTGATCGTGGTTCCGAACGGAGGGGGTGCCGAATTCACGGACGACAACCGCCACCTCCTCTATCAGATCGGCGTCGGGGAGGACGAAGGGGAGGCGATGCGGGAGCGCGGCGAGACGGTTCGCACCGCGTTGGGGATCCTCGATCTCACGACGGATGAGACCACGGTGGTGCCGGCCGTGGCCTCCTGGTCGGTGTCGGATGACGGCCGCTGGGTGGTGATGCGGCAGTACGCACCCGAGGGGGAGCGTGAGGCGCGCGGTGTCGACATCGTGGTGCACGATCTTCATACCGGGACGCGCGTGCCCTTCGGGGGTGTTGCCGAGCACGCATGGCAGGATGACGCGCCTCGCCTCGCTCTCCTCATCGACGCCCAGGGGAAGACGGGGAATGGGGTGATCCTCTGGGATGCGCCCACCGGACGGATCGTGCCGGTGCACACCGGGGCAGCGCGCTTCTCGCGCCTCTCGTGGCGTCCCGATTCGGACGATCTTGGGTTTTACGAGGAGGTCGATCCCTCGATCGAGTCGGAGGAGGCGTGGGCCGATACCACCTGGGTCGTGCACGTCGTCCGGGATGCCGTCTCCTCGTCGGCAACCCACGCACGCCTTGACTCCCGGACGGAGGGGTTTCCGGATGGGTACGGTGTCGCGGGGTGGCGGGACCTCACCTGGAGCGAGCACGATCCCTACCTCGCGATCGAACTCCGGGAGCGCCTCCCCGCCGAGGTGTGCGCGGAAGGAGGGGAGAGCGCCATCGACGAGGAGGACGAGTCGGCGCGGACGGAGTCGACGGAGGAGGATGAGGGCGAACCCGATTCCGAGTCGGAGTGCGCCGACGATCCCGACGACGAGCTCACCGTCGAGATCTGGCATGCCGCCGATGTGGATATCGTTCCGACCCAGAAGGTGAGAGCCGGGATCGATCGACGCGCCACCGAGCTGGCGGTGTGGCACCTCGAGCACGACCGTGTCGTCAAGCTGGAGGACGATCTCACCGAGGAGGTCACCCTCGTCGAGGGTGCGAGCCACGCCGTCGGAACCGACGCAACGCCGTGGGATCACGACCGGATGTTCGGACCCGACTACGAGGACGTCTACCTCGTCGATCTCGACACCGGGGAGAAGCGGAAGGTGCTCGAGCGCAAGGAGTACTTCTTCGGCGCGAGCACGGGAGGCCGGTACCTCTTCTGGTTCGAGGACGACCACTACTGGACGTGGAATGTCGCGTCGGGCGAGACGGTGAAGATCACCGACGGACTCGACGGGGTCTTCGTCGACCTCGACGACGACCACACCGTCGAACAGAAGCCCCCCTTCCGCTACGCCGGATGGCTCGAGGATGACGCCGCGGTTCTCCTCTACGACAGGCACGACCTCTGGCGCGTGGCGCCCGACGGATCCGGGGGAGAGCGCGTGACGCGCGGAGCCGAGCGGAATCTCCGGCATCGCTGGACACGGATCGACCCGGATCGCGATTTCGTTTCGGGTCCCGAACCGATCGATCCCGACGCCGAACAGTGGTTCGCCCTCTATGACGACTGGCGGGAGACGTGGGGATATGGACGCGCCGCCGGACTCGGTGACGAGGTCGAGGTCCTCCTCCTGGAGGAGGCGCGCATCACCGGACTCGATCGGGCGAAGGATGCCGATCGCTGGATCTGGCGCGTGGAGGACTTCGAGGATTCACCCGATGTCTTCGTCGGCGACCGGGATCTGAATGGACGGCAGATCACGCGGACCAACCCCTTCCAGGACGACTACGCCTGGGGCACGAGCGAACTCGTCGAATACGTCAATGCGTGGGGCGACACCCTCCAGGGCGCGCTCTACTACCCTGCCGGATACGAACCCGGACGGCGGTATCCGATGATCACCTACATCTACGAGATCCGCTCCAACACGGTGCGCAGCTACCAGGTCCCGAGCGAGGAGGACTACTACGACTTCCAGGACTGGGTGCAGGACGGGTACTTCGTCTTCCAGCCCGATATCGTCTACCGCGATCGTGACCCCGGAGTCAGTGCGGTGGTCAATATCGTACCCGCGGTCCGCGCCGTGATCGATCGCGGACTCGTCGATCCCGAAGCGATCGGGCTGATCGGCCATTCGTGGGGCGGGTACCAGACCACCTTCTTCGTCACGCAGAGCGACCTCTTCGCGGCCGCCGTCGCGGGAGCACCGCTGACGAACATGTTCTCGATGTACCTCTCGATCTACTGGAATACCGGGGGGACGGACGCACGGATCTTCGAGATCAGCCAGGGCCGGCTCGAGGTCCCCTTCTGGGAGGACGAAGCCGCGTATCGGCGGAACAGCCCCGTCTTCCACATCGAGGCGATGACCACGCCGCTGCTGATGGCGCAGGGGACGGAAGATGGCGCCGTCGACTTCAACCAGGGCGTCGAGTTCTACAACGCCGCGCGTCGCGCCGGAAAGGACTTCGTCTTCCTCGTCTACAACGACGAGAACCACGGATTCCGGAAGGAGCCGAATCGGCGTGACTACCACCGACGCATCAACGAGTGGTTCGCGCACTACCTCAAGGGCGAACCCGCGCCGGAGTGGATCACCGGAGGCGTGCCGTGGCTGGAGCAGCCCGGCGGGCGGAGGTAGCGGAGGCGGGGACCGCCCTCGCCGTGGCGGACACCTACCTGTCGCGCACCAGCTCCGCTTCGACGGCGGCACGGATCGGATCGATCGAATCGCCGAATCCGTAGAAGCTGCGGACGAGGCGGCCCTCGGTGTCGAGGACGACGGTGTAGGGGAGACCGCGGTAGTTGTAGATCGAACGGAGCTGTCCGTTCCCGCGTCCATTCCGATACGGCACGTCACCGACCTCGTCGAGGAAGGCGAGCGCCGCCCCGGGGGTGATATCCTCGTTGAGTCCCACGACCGCGACCCGCGTCGTGTCGATCGTCCGGGCGTAGGCGGCGAGCTCGGGCATCTCGTCGCGGCACGGTCCGCACCAGCTTGCCCAGAAGTTCACGACCGTCACGCGGCCGAGGAAGTCATCCGAGGTCACCGAGTCGGGGCGTTCGAGCCCCGCGAGCGCGAAGGTGGGAAAGGTGGCGCGCTCGGCGTCGCCCGTGCGGGCGAAGACATCGGTGTCGGGAATCGAGGTGACGCGGCCGTCCCGATCGAGGAAGACCCCCGACCACTCCAGGATCTCGCCGGAGCGCGCGAGCGTCCCGTCGGGATCGAAGGAGAGGAGGCGTGTGGGACCCTCGTCGGGGTCCGGAGCGCCGAGCACATGAATCCGCCCGCCCTGCCCGACGACGATCCCGTACTGGTACATCGCGAAGCGCGGCGTGAGGTTTCCGGCGACCGCTTCGAGTCGGGGGGACTCGGGTGCGGCGTTCGGCGTCCACGTCGAGATCCAGAGCAACTCGCCGTCGGTCGTGTACGCGCGTACCTCGGGACGGATCGTCGAGGCGAAGTAGACGCGCCCCTCGCCGTCGGCCGCAGCCCACCCCGTGTTGACGAGGTGGCCGAGGAAGGAGTTCCCCTCGGGGCGGACCACCGTGCCCACCGGGACGATCTCCCCGTCGCGGTCCGCCCAGATGAGGGGGGCGTCGGGGGGGATCGGGCCGAGTGAGAATTCGAGGATCGAGCGGGCTCCCGCGCGGGTGGCGCGCTCTCCACCCGAGAGGGGCGCGGGGACCGGGGCCGCCTCCCACTCGATCGGGTCGAGCCCCTCGTACCGGAGACCCGCGCCTCCGGGCTCCACGGCGGTGACGGTGTTTCCGTCGGCCACCACGAAGGTGGGCACGGTGGAAGGCAGGCCTCCCTTCGGCGCGCCCTGGTAGACGCGCGAGATGACGCCGGCCCGGTCGAACTCGAGCACGCGCGCGCCGTCGCGGTCTGCCCAGAGTGAGGTGCGATCGGGGGTGGGGACCGCCTGGTAGCTCCGCATGAAGAGGAGCTGGAGTCCGCTTCCATCGAGCGAGTCGGCGACCTGATAGTGCTCGGGCGCCGTCTCGTTGTGGATCGTGCGGATCCCGTCCGCCATGGAGATTTCGGGCTCGACGTGTGCGTCGTTCGGCACGACGCCGGCGTCGGTGCGTCCGCACGCCGCGAGCGCGATCGTGGCCGCGAAGACAACGGGGCCGAGCCGGATGGCTCGACCCCGCATCTTCACGCAGTTTCCTGCTGTGAGCATTCGAATGGTCAGTCCTGCGCCATCGTGATGCTCTCGATCAGGATCGCGTTGACACCACCGCGGTCCATGACCTTCCCCGTCACGCGGACGGTGTGCTCGGCGTGGGCCCGAAGGTCCTTGTCGCCGCGCGTGGCACCCATCTGCATGGTGACCGGCAGGTAGATCGTGCCGTCCTCGGCCATCAGGCCGAGCGGGATCCCCTGGTCGAAGCACATCTCGGAGCACGTCCGGTGCCCCTCGCCTTCCAGGTTGTAGACAACCTTGCAGGACATGTCGACGACCGTAGCGGTCATCGTGACCTGCTCGCCCTCCTGGGGCGTCGGCGTCATCTGCGCCGAAGCGGGAGCGGCGAACGCGAGCATCGCGATCGCAGCGCCGGAGAGAACAAACTTCTTCATGCATCCTCCTCGAGGAGTGAAAAATGGACCGTGGGTCAGCTGTGCCACACGGTCACGGTGAGTGGGCGTGAACGCCCCCCTCCATCAATCCCGGCGCCGCAGAGGCGACCGGGGTGTTTTGCGAATGCGTGGGACCCGTCTCAAGGTTTCCGGTTTCCATCGGGCCGGTCTCCATCGCGCCGTGGTCCATCGTGCCGTGATCCATCGTGCCGGGATCGGCGGCGCCATGGTCGTGCGATCCGTCGACCTCGAAGGTGAACTCGGCCGATTCGGTGCCATCTCCGATATTGACGTACACACTCCAGATCCCGGCCATCGGCACGTCGATCCGGGAGATGTAGTCTTCCGATCCGGCCTCGTGTTCGATCGGGAAGCGCCGGATCCCCATCGTGGGCATGTCGATCGAGACGATGTCGACGGAGAGGATGTCGTCCCCGGATTCGCTCACCGTCGCGGGAAGCCCTTCGGGAAAGGCGATGCGCACGGGGTTGGTGCCGACGCCGAGCATGCCGCCCTCCGGATCGAGTCGCACGGCCACACCTCCGGGCGTGCGCGACTCCCTCGGAGCGGCTGCGTCCGTCATCGTGCCGTCGGAGATGCCGTCCCCGGCTTCCCGGGGATCGGGCTCGGCACTGCACGCCGCGACCACCGGAAGGAGGGTCAGCATGATGATCGAAGATCGCCTGCTACATCGCATCTGGGGTTCCTGTGAGGGTAGGGTCATGAAGGTGGAACGCCTGACCCGGAGCCACGGTTCCCTCAACACCCTTCTACTCGTCGAGGCGTCCCTGCACCAGGCGGAGGAGAGCGGAGGGATCGAGGTCCCCCAGCGCGGCGTGCTCGGCCCCGGGGCTCGTCCACGTCACGACCGGGAGCGTGCCTCCCGTGGCGGGCGACCCCGCACCGGTCAGAGAGGGGCCCTTCTCCGGGCCGGACGGGGTGGGGAGGACGTAGTGCGACACATGCTCTCCATTCAGCGTGTAGCGGATCATCGCGGCACGCTCACCCGAGAGGAGGCAGATCTCGACGCGCTCGATCTCGAGACCGGGCACGGAGAGGGGCGAGATGATCACCCCGAGTTCACGTTCGAGGAAACGGGTCACGACCCCCGGGTCGGTGGTGTCGATGTAGTCTTCCCCCACCGTGCGCCTCAGGTAGTCCTCCACCACGGCGCCGCTCGTGATCGAGGCGGTGGTATCCGGCGTGCCCGGCTTCGGGACGAGGACGGAGACGCTCAGCGCGATCGTGATCACGACGACCGCGGAAGCGCCGAAGGCGAGACGGCGGTCGGAGAGTGAGCGGAGGGTACGCATCGGGATCGCGGCGCGCGCCTCCGCGATGACGTGGAAGATACGTTCCCGGGTCGAGATCGGCGCCGGGATCGGCGGGAGGTCACCGAGGGCCTCGACGAAGGCGCGATCCTCACGGAAGTGGCGGGAGCACGCGCGGCACGATCGGACATGCTCCCACGCGCGGTCCGACTCGGGGGCGTGGAGCCGCGGCTTCTCGGGAGGCCACAGGCTCCATCTCGCCTCGGTGCAGCTGAGGGGGTCACGCTGTGTCATTCCGCTGCACTCCGGGTCGAGGACCCTCCGGTCTGGACCAGCGCGGCGACGAAGGCATCCCGCCAGAGGAGGGTGGTGAGGAGCCCGTCCCGGTCCATCCCGAGTGCGCGCGCCGCATCGGCGTACGACCATCTGCGGAGGAGGATGAGCCAGAGCGCGGCGCGTGCGAGCGCGGGAAGTCGTGCAGCGGCGCGGTGGAGGCGATCGGGCGTCATCGTGCCGAATGACGCCGGTTGCGCGGGGCGCTCCACGGGGGTCGACGGACCCATCGGAGCGGGTCGCCCGGCATCCCGCACGAATTGCTGCACCATGAGCCGCTCGAGGGGATGGGGGTCGTCGGATCCTCCCCCTCCGACACCGGAACGGTAGGCGGCGGCCGCTGTCCGCTGGAGGAGGTCTTCCGCCCGCGTGCCGTCCCCGCCGCAGAGGAAGAGAGCCCCTCGGTAGAGGGTGTCGAGCTCGTCGGTGATCAACTCCTCGATCGCTTTCTGCATGCGCGCCGCTCTCCTGACCGATCCGGATCCTGCGTATGGATTCTCGACCTCTTCCAAGCCGGAATACGCCTTGTCGCAAAAAGGTTCTCCCGACGCCGGATACGCAAGAGGCTCCCCGACCGTCGTGGTCAGGGAGCCTCTCTCGTATCGAAGTCGGGACGGCCGGATTCGAACCGGCGACCCCTGCAACCCCATTGCAGTGCGC
>JAVVEY010000174.1:0-3940 GCA_032250675.1 Longimicrobiales bacterium
GTCGTGACGATCCTCCCGCTGACGAAGCGGGAGGGGAAGGAGCGGCGAATCTATACGTTCGAGGTCCTCCTCGGACCCGAGGTCATCGGTACGGGTCACGAGAGCGTCGTGATGCCCCAGCAGATCCGTACGATCTCCAAGGCCCGACTCCTCGACCGGATCGGCTCGCTCTCCGACGAGCGACTGCAGACCGAGATCGAAAACCGTGTCCTCGAACACCTCGGAATCGCCTTCGAGGTGAAGGAGTCGGAAGATGGATGAGTCCGGTGCGCACACGTCGGCGCGGTTGCGCTCGCTCGCCGAACGGTGGGCCGAAGCCGATGCGGCCGAGCGCTCCAATGCGCAGTCCTACCTTATTGAGCTGACCGAGGCGCTCGGCGTTGAGCGGCCGCGCCCGAGGGGCGGGGGGTATGAATTCGAGTTCCCCGTCCGCGTCGTGGCCCGGGACGGCTCCGAGACCGTGAAATTCGTCGACCTCTTCAAGGGCGGGTGCTTTGTCCTCGAGGCGAAGGACGATGGCGGTGACGCGAGCCCCGAGCTGCTCCTGAGAAAGGCGTTCGGACAGGCGAGTGAGTATGCCGCCTTCGCCCCGGGCGGGCCCCCACCCTACCTGATGGTGCTCGACGTGGGGAGGACGCTCCTGGTCTGGGACCGCTGGCACGGCACCTATGGGGGATTCCAAGCCGCGAAGCGAATCGATCTTCCATCGCTCGCGGAGCGACCGGATGACATCGCGCTCCTTCAGGCCGTGTGGGATTCAGAGGGCACCAGGTTTGTTGACGGCTCGTGTGTCTGCGATCACCTCGGTGATCTCCCTTCCCTTCCTCCCCTCCCTCGCACCACGCGTTGACCTTCACCGCGCGGACAGGTAAAATGGTGTCGTCCGCTACAGCAAATACCATCATTAATGGTCATAAGCGATGCGCACGACACCGCGCGCAGTGCCCCGATGGCTCTCTGGAGTCCTCTCCGAACTCGAACTCGACCGGCCGACGATCGTCACTGGTGACATCGTCGCGGAAATCCGTGAGCGACTCGGAGTGAAGCCGGCCACACATCGCATCGTGGAGGAACTCCGGCGACGCGGATGGCTCCTGGACATCGGCGTCCCGGGGGCGTGGGAGTTCGCACCGGCCGAGCGGGCCGGCGCGATCTCCTCCGGCGATCCCTTTCTGCCCCTTCGCGCGACGCTCCAGACAGGGCCGGAGATCCCGGTGTCCGTGGCCCTCGGCTCCGCGCTCTGGCTCCTGAACCTGTCGGACCGGGCGCCCGACCGCCACGAGGTGGCACTGCCGAAACGCACCCGTGTCCCCGTTGCCCTGAAGCGGGCGTACCGGACGGTTCATCACAACGCCCGCCTGAAGCCCCTGCAGATCCGGGATATGCCGGTCCACCGGGCCGCCACCGTCCTCATTCATCTCGCGAGCAGGCCGACGGATGTCAGAAGCTGGGGGAGCGTCCTCGGCGTCCTCCCCGACATACTCGCCCACGCGTCCGAGGAAGACATCGTTTCGGAACTTCGGGATCGCACCGATGCCACCCGCGTGCGCTTCGCCTACCTGGTCTCGGGAATCGCGCCGGACCTCGTCGAACGTCTCTCGATCGAACCCGGAGGGAAGGTGTGGTTCGGTCCCCGGGGGCCGCTCCTCCGGCATGACGCGCATTGGCAGGTAGCGGACACGATTCTGCCGTTCCCACCGCCCGCACGTGAGGGGCACGCGTGATCGGTGATGCGCATCGCTTGACCGCCGGGTATGTGGCGCGACATGTACCACCCGGATCGGGGCTCGGTACCGACATCGCTGTCCTGGATATCGCGCAGGACTTCCTGCTCGCTCACCTCGAGGAGGCCGGCTTCTTCCCCGACCTTGTCGTGCTCAAGGGTGGGACGGCTCTGCGGAAGTTTTTCGCCGGGAGCGAAGGTCGGTTCTCGACGGATCTCGATCTTGCCAGCCGGGAACCCGATGTCGACCGACAGGAGCTGGCGGCCCTCATCGCACAGCACGCGGCCGTAACACTGGGGCCCTTCGAGTTTCGGCCGCGGGAAAATCGGGCTCGATGGGCGCTCCAGGTCAGAAGCGAGTTCGGGAATCCCGCCGTCAGCATCAAACTCGACATCGGCCCACCGTGCTGGTTGACGCCGGAGGAGCGGCCGTTCGTGAACACCTCGACGCAGTCCCGCTACGGCTTTTCGCTACCACACCTTCCCGTCATGCGTCTGGAAGAGATCCTGGCGGAAAAGGTTGCCAGACTCACCCGATCCGCCACGGCACGTGATGCGTCGGACCTCGTGTGGGCAAGCGCCACATCCCCGCACCCCCGATTCTCCAGGGAGCGCGTCCGACGCCTGGCCGTTCTCAAGGTGTGGGTTGACAACAACGGGCTGGGTGATGCATGGCGCCCCGCGATATCTCCCCGAGCGTTCGATCCGGAGGCCTGGCTCGCTCCGCGGGACCGTTGGGACGACGAGCAGATCGGGCTACTCGCCCACCCTCCACCCTCCCTTGCCGACCTCGAGCGCGATCTCGCCCGGTACTACGGGTGGCTCCACGACCTCACCGAGGAGGAGACGCGCTGGGCCCCCGCCCACCCGGGAACCAGGGGAGAGGTGATCGCGGCGATCCGCAGCCTCGAAGGCACTACCCTCGCGGACGCGCACCTGTACTGAACCCAGGACCCATCGCCCCCGCCGATCAGTCTCCCGCCGGCTGCGGCTCGGTCTCCACATAGATCTCCCCCCCCTTCTCGGCGAACTCCCGCGCCTTCTCCTCCATCCCCTGCTCGAGCGCCTCGTGCTCCAGGAGGTTGTGCTCGGCGGCGTAGTCGCGGATGTCCTGGGTGATCTTCATCGAGCAGAACTTCGGGCCGCACATGCTGCAGAAGTGCGCGACCTTGGCGCCCTCGGCGGGGAGGGTCTCGTCGTGGTAGGCGCGCGCGGTGACGGGGTCGAGCGCGAGGTTGAACTGGTCCTCCCACCGGAACTCGAAGCGCGCCTTGGAGAGCGCGTCGTCCCACTCCTTCGCGCGCGGGTGCCCCTTGGCCAGATCGGCGGCGTGCGCGGCGATCCGGTAGGTGATGACGCCCTGCTTCACATCGTCGCGGTTGGGGAGCCCGAGGTGCTCCTTGGGGGTGACGTAGCAGAGCATGGCGGTGCCGTACCACCCGATCTGGGCGGCGCCGATGGCGCTGGTGATGTGGTCGTAGCCGGGGGCGACGTCGGTGGTGAGCGGCCCGAGGGTGTAGAAGGGGGCCTCGTCGCACCACTCGAGCTGCTTGTCCATGTTCTCCTGGATCATCTGCATCGGGACATGACCGGGCCCCTCGTTCATGACCTGCACGTCGTGCTCCCAGGCGATCCGGGTCAGCTCGCCCTGCGTCTTCAGCTCGGCGAACTGCGCCTCGTCGTTGGCGTCGTGGATCGATCCGGGGCGCAGCCCGTCGCCCAGCGAGAACGATACGTCGTAGGCCGCCATGATCTCGCAGATCTCGCGGAACTTCGTGTAGAGGAAGGACTCGCGGTGATGCGCCAGGCACCACTTGGCGATGATCGAGCCGCCGCGGCTGACGATCCCGGTCATCCGGTTGGCGGTCATCGGGATGTAGCGCAGCAGCACGCCGGCGTGGACGGTGAAGTAGTCGACCCCCTGCTCGGCCTGCTCGATGAGGGTCTCGCGGTAGATCTCCCAGGTGAGCTCCTCGGGGACGCCGTCGACCTTCTCGAGCGCCTGGTAGATCGGGACCGTCCCGATCGGGACCGGCGCGTTGCGCAGGATCCACTGCCGGGTCTGATGGATGTTCTTCCCCGTCGAGAGATCCATGACGGTGTCGGCCCCCCAGAGCGTCGCCCAGCGCAGCTTCTCGACCTCCTCCTCGATCGACGAGCTGACCGCCGAGTTCCCGATGTTGGCGTTGATCTTCACCTTGAAGTTCCGGCCGATGA
>JAVVEY010000175.1:0-3867 GCA_032250675.1 Longimicrobiales bacterium
GACCGCGATCATGGTCTCGACGGGGAAGGGCGCCGAGGCGGGGATCCTCCTGAAGGGCGGCGCGGCGCTCCAGCGCGCCGGCGACGTCGACACCGTCGTGCTCGACAAGACGGGCACGGTCACCGAGGGGCGCCCCTCGGTCACCGATCTGATGTGCGCGCTCCCCGCGAGCATCGGGTCCACGGAGGGCGGGCGCGTGGGTGAGGATGAAGCCACCCTCCTGCGCTCCGCCGCCGCGGTCGAGGCGCTCTCCGAGCACCCCCTCGGCGAGGCGGTCGTGCGTCACGCCGAGGAGCGCGGCATCGCGATCCCCGAGGCCGAGGGCTTCGAGAGCTTCACGGGGCGGGGAGCCGCGGCGCGGATCGGCGGCCTCACCGTGCTGGTGGGGAGCGCGCGCCTCATGCGCGAGCACGGCGTCGAACTCATCGCGCTCGAAGACGAGGCCGAGGCGCTCGCGCGGCGCGCCCGCACCCCGATGTACGTCGCCGTGGGGGATACGCTGATCGGGGTGATCGCCGTCGCCGACCCGGTGCGCGAGACGAGCCGCGCGGCGATCGCACGGATGCGCGAGATGGGGCTCGAGATCGTGCTCCTGACCGGCGACACCGAGGCCACCGCGCGCGCCGTCGCCGAGGACGTCGGGATCGACCGCGTGGTCGCCGGCGTGCTCCCCGAGGGGAAGGTCCACGAGATCGAGCGGCTGCAGCAGGAGGGCCGCGTGGTGGCGATGGTGGGCGACGGGATCAACGACGCGCCCGCGCTCGCCCGCGCCGACCTCGGGATCGCGATGGGGGGCGGCACCGAGATCGCCGCCGAGGCCGGCGACGTCGTCCTCATGCGCGGCGACCTGCACGGCGTCGCCGACGCCGTCCGGCTCTCGCGCCGCACGCTCCGCATCATGCACGAGAACCTCTTCTGGGCCTTCATCTACAACACCCTCGGCATCCCCGTCGCCGCCGGCGTCCTCTACCCCTTCTTCGGGATCCTCCTCTCGCCGATTCTCGCGAGCGCCGCCATGGCGTTCAGTTCGGTGAGCGTCGTCACCAACTCGCTCCGGCTGCGCCGCCTCCGCCTCGGGCCGGAGGTCGCATGAGCGCCCCCTCGCCGCCGTCCCGCCCGCATCCCCACCCGCACCACGAAGCCCCCGCGAGCGAGCGGCACGCCGTCGGCGTCGACCCCGAGTCGAAGGCCCGCAACCTCTCCCGCCTCCGCCGCATCGAGGGGCAGGTGAGGGGGCTGCAGCGCATGGTCGAGGAGGACCGCTACTGCCCCGACATCCTCACCCAGGTCGCCGCCGCCCAGGCCGCGCTGCGCGGGGTCGCCCGCGAACTCACCCGGAATCATCTCAAGCACTGCACGACCGCCGCCTTCGAGGCGGGGGACGGGACGGCCGACGAGGTGATCGATGAGCTGGTGGAGCTGATGTACGCGAAGCTGCGGTAGCGACGGGTGGAGGCTGTCCGGTAGATTCACATCATGAAGACCGTCGCGCTGACCCGGAAGGGAGACCATGGAGATCGACAGCGACCTCGTTCGTGAGATCGTGGACCGCCTGACGCGGATCGCCGAGCTGGACCGGATCATCCTCTTCGGCTCCGGTGCGACGGGCCGGATGACTCCCGACAGCGATGTCGATCTTCTCGTCGTGCAGGCCGACGTCCAGGACCCGAGGGGTGAAAGTCGGCGGCTGCGTGCGGCTCTGGCGGGCGTTCCCGTGCCGTTTGACGTCATCGTCATGAGCACCGACCGATTCGAGGAGACGAAGGGCGTCATCGGAGGGATTGCGTATCCGGCCAACCGGTACGGGAAGGTCATCCATGAAGCCGCCTGAGGAAGTCCGACTCGACTTCGTCCGCGAGTGGCTGGAGAAGGCGGGAAGGGATCTCGCGGCTGGGGGCCACCTTCTCACAGGTGAAGGCGGGTTTCCCGAGACCGTGGCATTTCACGCACAGCAGGCGGCCGAGAAGTATCTCAAGGCCTTCCTGGTGTGGCATCAGGTCGAGTTCCCCAAGACACATGATGTCGCCAGGCTACTCGAGCTGATCGCGCCCCTGGCTCCTGACTTGGCGACCGCGCTCGAAGAGGCGGACAGCCTCACGCCCTACGGCGTGGACTATCGGTATCCGGGCGACTATCCCGAGGTCTCCTCGGCTGAAGCGAAGCGGTGCATCGACACGGCGATGGCGGTTCGCGGAGCGATCCTGACTCGCCTCCCCACGAATGTGATCGAGTAGAAGTAGATGGCCGACAGGGAGATTTGGCGCGAAGCGACGTCGTTCGCGCCGTGGCCGAAGGGCGAGCGCCGATGGGCCAGCTGGGTAGCGGATGAGCTGGTGGAGCTGATGTACCGGCGGGGGGGATGACGCGGCGTCTCAGCACGCCTCCGGCGGGAGCCTGAAGCGACACGCCGTCCCGGGTGCGCGCGTCAGCCGCCGGTCGAGGGTCGCGAGATCGGCGTCGAGCAGCTCCGCGAGGGCCAGATACCCGGCGTCGTACATCGTGACGTGCTTGCGGAGCGCCCACGCCCGGGAGGCGACCGGATCGTACGGAAAGAGATCGACCGGGAGCGCGCCGAGCTCGACGTGCGCGAGGGCGGCCGTGTCGGGGGTGATCTCTCCGGCACGCTGCGCTCGCCTCAGGATGTCGGCGACCTCGACCGGCATGAGGTGGGGCGCGACCAGGTGCTCGGCCGCCACGATCTCTTCCGCCCACTCCCCGATCGGCCCCGCGTCGACGAGCGCCGCGACGACCACACTCGCGTCGACGACGAGGGTCACCGGCGGTCCGCGTCGCGGTGGCCGAGAATCGCCTCGACGCCCAGTCGGCTCCCCGTGATCGCCTTGCGCTCGCGAAGCCGGGATACGAACGCCTCCGGGTCCGGCCGGCTCGCCATCTCGACGAGCTGCCGGAGGAGGTACTCCTGAAGCGATCGTCCGGTGGAGGCAGCCCGGGTCGCGAGCTCGCGCCCGACGTCCTCGGGGACGTCACGGATGGTGATCGATTTGGCCATGATGGCAAAATGCTGTGCGTGCAGGTGGTTTGCAAGCACAGGATGTTGGCTGTGTCCCACGCCGGTGTGGGGGGAAAAGATTCCACGCGTCAGCGTAGCGCACCCACGGGTTCACGCTTCACGATCCTGGCCAGCTCCGCGCGGTCCGCGCCGAGATGGAAGAGCGACTTGATCAACAGATCGATCGACACGCTCGCGTCGGCGGCCTCCATCTTCGCGACTCGCGACTGGCTCGATCCCACGATCTTCGCGACCTGCGTCTGATTCAGCTTCCGCTCGAGGCGTCGCTCCCGGAGCGCCTCCGCGAGCACGAGCTTGAGCTCGATGTACGCAGCCTCCGCGTCCGAGAGACCCAGGAACTCCTGCGTATCGCCGACACGCCAGCCGGCTTCCTCCAGCTGCTTCCGGTTCTTCATCGCTTCTCCCTTGGCATTGCCGCTACCGAGCCGCCTCGTACTTCGCGAGGCGAGCCGCGCAGGTCTTGATCACTCGCTTCGGCGTCGCCCTCGACTTCTTCGCGAAGACTCGGAGCCGAAGAACTGATCACCCATCAGGACTGACGACCATCCGGCATTCCTCGTCCCGGCGCCGGGACGAGGCCTCATTGAAGCGATGTCTGGACCTCTGTCCGCCGGTCCGGTTCGAAACCTACTCCGCGCCCCCTCGGGGCGCGGCCTCATTGAGAGCACCGCGCTGGATGCCAGCGCGTCAACATCCTTGCGCTTTCAACACCTTAGGTAACAGTATCGATTCCGGCGGTGTGATGCCGATGATCCGGGGGTGATATCGTGGCTGTCACACCCCTTCGCCACCATTCCGTCGTACCGTTCACTTCGGATCAGGACGCCGCGCGAGAT
>JAVVEY010000042.1:0-22667 GCA_032250675.1 Longimicrobiales bacterium
ACCGAGGATGAAGCCGAGACTCGAACCGCCGAGCCGTCCGAGTGCGCGCACGCTGCCGATCCCCGCCACACCGGAGAAGACGATTGCGACCACGAGAGGGATCACCACCATCTGGACGCCGCGGATGAAGAGATCGCCGAACGGCTCGCTCCACGCGGCGAGGTCGAGGAGGATCGGGGCGCCGGTGATCGAGGCGGCGAGGCCGATCGCCAGTCCCCCCAGGAGTCCGATGAGGATCGCGGTGTTGTTCATCCCGCGAAGCTACGGGTCCCGACTCGGCCCGGCACCTCCTTCGCTTTCGTCCCGGAGGTCCGGGATCCACGTGCGGCGGAGCGCTGCTCGGCCTCGACCAGGCGATCGAGGAAGGTGCGTTCGTGCGCGTCCAGCGCGCGCGCCGACGCGCCTTCGAGACGGCGCAGGAGTCGGACGGCCTCGCTCCGGTTGAGCGGATGCAGTCGGTTCAGATCGAGCGCGAGCCAGCGTTCCTTCGCCTCGATGTCACGCACGTGGGGGGAGGTGTAGGCCGAGTTCGGAGCCTCCACGCGCCGCTCCCTCCGCTCACGCCGCATCCGCCGATGCATCCGCCACCCCACGACGAGGAGCGCGACATTGAGTGCGATCAGGGAATAGAGGAGCGGCGTCATCGGGTCGGTCGGGAGGTGGGACGGATGATTCGGCCTTCGGCGCACACGCGGAGGGACCTCATTCGGGAACCGGTGCGTACATCCACTCTCCCTCTACCTTCGATATCGGACGCACGGAAGTTTCGCTCGACATCGTTTGAGCGCGCTGTCACCTTCATACTCCCATCCTCGAACCCCGCCGCCCACGATGCAACGTCGCGACCTCCCCGGAACCGCTGCCGTCTCCGCCCCGCCTGCGCGTCCCGTCACCGAGGAGGAAGAGTGACGACGACGTCAGCGATCTGGCCGGACGGATTCCAGCGCATCCCCGACGAACCCTGGGTCTCGAGTCCGGTCGAGGAACTCGCGCTCAACTATGACTCGGTCGAGAACCACGGGTGGTACTCGAATCTCGATCATACCGTCGAGCAGCTCGCCGAGTACGCGCGGCGCGGCGATATCCTCATCGACTACTCGGGAGGCACCGGGATTTTCCCGCAACGGCTCCTCGATCGCCTGGGTGGGCGCGAGGTCGGGATCGTCATCGTCGACTCGTCGCCGAAGTTCCTCCGCCTCGCCCTCGAGAAGTTTCGTGACGACGAGCGCGTCGCCTTCCGCTGGATCCGGTGGGTGAAGGAAGAGAGACGGCTGCTGCGGGTCGACGAGGTTCTCGGTGACGCGCTCCTCGAGCGCGGCGTCGACGGAATCGTCTCGACGAATGCGGTCCACCTCTACTTCGACCTCGCCGACACGGTGCGCGCGTGGCGTGACGTGCTGCGCTCCGGGGGACGCCTCTTCGTGCAGTCGGGGAACATCCGCAACCCCGACATGCCCGACGACGAGTGGATCATCGACGAGACGGTCGAGGTGATCCAGGAACGCGCCCGCGTCATCGTCCGCGCCGACGACCGCTACGCTCCCTACCGCGCCGTCCTCGACGACGACGCATGGATGACGGCCCACGACGACCTCCGCAGGAAGTACTTCCTCCCGGTGCGTCCTCTCGATGAATACCTCGCCACCTTCCGCGGCGAGGGGTTCGAGGTCACCTCGGTGCGGCGGAGGAGGATCGCGGCGCGCGTGGACGAGTGGTACGAATTCCTCGCGGTGTATCACGAAGGCGTCATCGGGTGGCTCGGCGGCGCCGAGAAGGTGACGGGAGAGGCCCCCGCCGAGGAGGTCGTCCGCGACCGGCTCTCGCTGCTTCGCCGGGCGATGGACGAGGTCTTCGACCACGCCTTCGAATTCGGTGCGGCGTGGACCTACATCACCTGCGAGCCGCGCGCGGAGTGACGCCTCTCAGCGGCGATGACGTACCTCGCCGTGAACGATCGTGAGGTCCACCCGCGCCTCCGGGATCTCCTCGATCGGGATCGAGAGGATGTCGCGATCGAGCACCGCGATATCGGCGTACTTGCCGACGGTGATCGAGCCGAGCTCGTCCTCGGCGAAGGCGGCGTACGCATTGTTGATCGTGTAGGTGGCGAGGGCCTCCTCGCGGGTGAGCGCCTCCCCGGGATAGAAGGGTCCGTCCACCGTCATCCGGCTGACCGTCGCGTGAAATGACGCGATCGGGGAGATCCGCTCGACCGGCACGTCGGTCCCATTGTTGATCACCACCCCCATATCGGTCAGGGTGCGCCACATGTAGGCGCCACTCTCGGCGCGCTCCTCGCCGAGCCGCTTGAGCACCCACGGGCCGTCCGAGGTGCCGTGAATCCCCTGCATCGAGGCCACCACGCCGAGTTCGGCGAAGCGCGGGAGGTCGTCGGGGTGGATATGCTGGGCGTGTTCGATTCGCCAGCGGAGTTCACTCCCGTCGACCCCCATCTCGTCCCATACCTCCTCGTAGATGTCGAGCGTCTCGCGATTCGCGCGGTCTCCGATCGCATGGATGTTGAGCTGGTAGCCGTGTTCGACCGCGACGCGCGCCACATCGGCGAGCACCTCGGGCTCCTCGAGGTTCAGACCGGTGCTCGAGGGGAGATCCTCGTACGGCTCGAGGAGCCATGCGCCGTGCGGCCCGAGCGCGCCGTCGATCTGCTCCTTGATCGAGCGTACGGTCAGGAAGCCGTCCGCATACCCCTCCATGAAGTAGTCGTCGAGGCCCTCGCGCATCGACTCGAGCGACTCGTTGCGCACCATCACGTAGAGGCGCACGGGGAGCTCGCCCGCGTCGGCGAGTTCGCGGAAACGATCGATCGTCGCGAAGTCGGAGCCGGCGTCGTGAAAGGCGGTGACGCCGTGCGTCAGCGCGTCCTCGCCGGCGAGGCGCACCCGACGGCGGAAGGCGGCGTCCCGCTCGGCCGCGGTGGGCGGCGGCTCCACATCGGCCGATCGCGCCCGGTTGATGAGACCCTGGGCGGTCTCGCGGAGCAGCCCGGTCGGGTTGCCCGCCGCATCCTTCACGATCTCCCCCCCGGGCGGGTCCGCGGTGGCCGCATCGATCCCGGCCGCTTCGAGGACGGCGGCGTTCACGAAGGAGGCGTGCCCGCTGGCGTGTCCCAGGCGCACGGGATTCTCCGGTGAGACGGCGGAGAGGGCGTCGTGCACCGGCACCCCCTCCACACTCCCCTCGGGCACCGAACTCCACTTCTCCTGGTGCCAGCCACGTCCCTCGATCCACTCGCCCGGCTCGGCGCTCGCCACCGCCGCCTCCACCATCGAGACGATCTCCTCCCACGAGGTGACCTCCATGAGGTCGAGGATCTCCTTGGAGCGGCCGAGGCTCAGGTAGTGTCCGTGTCCCTCGATGAAGCCCGGGATCGCGAGGCGGCCCTCGAGGTCGATCACCTCGGTGGCATCGCCGACATACGCCTCGATCTCGCGGCTCGAGCCGACGGCGACGATGCGTCCGTCGCGCATCGCCACCGCTTCGGCTTCGGGGAGAGCGGCGTCGACGGTCACGACCCGCCCGTCGGTCAGCACGAGGTCGGCGGCCTCCCCGGCGGGTACGGAGTCGCACGCCACGACGGGCACGAGGAGGAGGGGAAGGAGGGTGCGGAGGTGGGGCATGAGGGGCTTCACGAGTTTCTCCGGGAATGCGGTGCAGGGCTCGGCCCGCGGTCGGGGGGCCGGGAGTCAGAATGCCCTCATGCGCGCTCCGACGCCAGCGCCGCCGCCGTCCCCGCGGTGCGGCCGGTGGCCCACGCCCACATGAAGTTGTGTCCCCCGATCGGTCCGAAGGCATCGAGCACCTCGCCGCAGAGATACAACCCCGGCGTGACCCGGCTCTCGAGTGAGCGCGGATGGACCTGGTCGAGGCGCACCCCGCCCCCGGTGACCTCCGCCTTGCGATATCCCTCGTCGCCCGTCCAGGGAAGGGGGTAGCGTGTCAGGCATTCGATCAACCGGTGTCGCTCCTCGCGCCGGATGCGCGCGCGCGAGGCGTCCCACGCCACACCCGCCTCATTCGCGAGGGCACGCGCGAGACGGGTCGGCAGCCGCTCGGAGAGGAGTGTGCCGAGCTGCCCGGCGCCTTCCTGCAGGTCGGCCTCCCACCGCTCCGGCGTCGTCGCGCCCCACCGTACCAGGATCGCTTCGCGAGCTTCCGGATCGCGGGTGGCGGCGTGCGAGGCGTCGAGCACCACCGG
Source organism: Longimicrobiales bacterium (assembly GCA_032250675.1). Lineage (GTDB taxonomy): Bacteria > Gemmatimonadota > Gemmatimonadetes > Longimicrobiales > Gaopeijiaceae > Gaopeijia. The sequence goes on from JAVVEY010000042.1 coordinate 4,217, forward strand.
CCCGCTGTACCCGCGGTGCGTGAAGAGGAAGGAGCCTTCGAGATCGAGCGCGGCGGCACCCGTGGAGCGGAGCGCGACATCGAGGGTGACGCCGGCGAGGTCGGCGTGAATGGGAGGGTCGGCGAGGAGGGGCGTGAGCGCGGGGTAGGCCGGCGTCAGCGCGTGGCCGAGGCGCTCGGCCCAGCGGAGGCCATCCCCATCCGAACCGGTGGCGGGGACCGAGAGTCCGCCCGTGGCGACCACGGCGGCATCGACGTCGATCGCTTCAACCCCTTCCACGCCGACCTTCCACCCTCCCCCCGCGGCGGGCTCGAGGCGCGTCACCCTCGCGCCGAACCCGATCGTGCCCCCGGCCCCCCGCACCGCCGCAACGAGGCGGTCCCTGACCACCTGCGCCCGATCCGCAATCGGAAAGAGTTTGTCGAACTCAGGCTCGTGCCTGAGCTCGATCCCCATCTCCGCTTCGAAGAATCGGCGCTGCTCGGCGAGGGGCCAGGCACGCAGGATCCTGCGGAGAGTGTGCGGCGAGGAGTCGGTGACGAAGCGCTCGGGGCGCGCCGTTCCCGGGAGGACGTTGCACCGCCCGCCACCGCTGATGAGGATCTTGCGACCCCCATCGCCGGTGCGTTCGAGGAGCACGACATCGGCTCCGGCCCTCGCCGCGTGGATCGCGGCGCAGAGCCCCGCGGCGCCCGCTCCGATCACCGCTACGCGCCGTCGACGGGAACCGCCCGACCGGGGCTGACGCCGCAGACTCCCCAGGTCATCTTCGTGCATGTGGATCTCCCTCTTCTACGTCGTGGGCGGCTTCGTGCTGCTCACCGTCGGCGCCGAACGACTCGTGCTCGGGGCCGCCTCGCTCGGGCGACGCTTCGGCCTCTCCTCGATCGTGATCGGGCTCACCGTACTCGCCACCGGAACTTCCGCCCCGGAGGTCGCCGTCTCGGTGCAGGCGTCGTGGACGGGGCAGGGCGAGGTCGCGCTCGGAAATGTGATCGGGTCGAATATCTTCAATGTGCTCATGGTGCTCGGGGCCTCGGCGATCGCGGGCGCGCTGATCGTCCGCCGTCAACTCGTCCGACTCGACCTCCCCGTGATGCTGGGGGTGGCGATCCTCCCTCTCGTCCTCGGATGGGACGGAATCCTCGATCGGGTGGAGGGGGTCTTCCTCCTCATCCTCCTGGTAAGCTACCTCGTCATCCTCCTCCGGAGCACCCGCGGCGGGGAGGATCTCGACCCACACGCCACGCCGCTCTCGTGGCCTCGCTCCCTCGCCTGGATCGCACTCGGGCTCGCAGCCCTCGTCGTGGGCTCCAATCTCCTCGTCGAGGGCGCGGCCGCGATCGCGCGCGGCTTCGGGATCAGCGAGCTCGTGATCGGACTGACCCTCGTCGCCGCCGGAACCTCGCTTCCCGAACTCGCGACCTCGCTCGTGGCGGCGCGTCGGGGTGAACGCGACCTCGCGGTCGGGAATGTGGTCGGGTCGAACATCTTCAATGTGCTCGCCGTGCTGGGATCCGCCGCCGTCGTGCGCGACCTCCCGATCGGGCGGGGCGCCCTGACCTTCGACCTCCCCGTCATGATCGCCGTCACCTTCGTCTGTGTGCCGATCTTCTGGACAGGGGGACGGATCGCGCGAACCGAAGGCGTGGTGCTCGTCGGCTACTACCTCCTCTACCTGACGTGGCTCGCGCTGAACGCCACCTCCCATCACCTCCAGGACGAGTTCCGCTTCGCCGTCGTCGCCTTCGTCCTCCCACTCACGGTGATCGGGAGTTCGTTCGCCTGGTGGGCCCATCGGCCACCGGATCCTCCACCCGCTGAAGAAGAACACCCCCCACCAGAAAGAACGCCGTGATCGCGAGTACCGCCCACCGCTGGTTCCCCCCGGTGAGGCGCGAGACGGTGCCGAAGATCGCGGGTCCCAGGATCGAGGAGGCCTTGCCGCAGAAGGCGTAGAAGCCGAACATCTCGGCCTCCTTCCCCTCCGGGATGAGAGAAGCCATGTAGCTTCGGCTCGCCGCCTGGATCGAGCCGAGACCGAGCCCCGCAACGAGGGCGATCCCCCAGAACTGCCCCTTCGTCTGCACGAAGAAGGCGAGCACCCCGAGGGTGAACCAGATGACGAGGACCGCGGTGATCACACGACGCGGTCCCCAGCGATCGGTCGGGCCCGCGAAGAGAACGGCACCGGCGAGCGCCGAGATCTGGACGAGGAGAAAGAGCCAGATCAGCTCGATCCGCTCGAAGCCGAGGGTGGTCGCGGCAAAGATCGAGGCGAACCAGATGACGGTCAGCACCCCGTCGATGTAGACGAAGAAGGCGATGAGGAAACGCCGGAGAGGACGCTCGCGCCACACATCCGCGAGCACACCCCGGAAGCCCGTGATCCCGCTCCGCATCGCGCGCCCGAAGCTCTCCCCTCGTCCGGGGGCGTCGGGAAGGATCCGGAAGGCGGGGATGCTGAAGAGGAGGAAGAACCCCGCGACGGTGAGCCAGAGCGCGTCGTATGCCTCGGCGGCGACGAGGGGGAGGGCGAGGGCGAGCCCGACCGCGGAGCCCGCATACCCCACCGCGAACCCGATTCCCGAAACACGGCCGCGCATCGGCGGAGGAGCGATCTCGGGGAGCCAGGCGTTGTAGAAGACGAGCGCACCCTCGAAGCCGATATTGGCGATGACCGCCAGCACGAACCCGCGCCGGATCATCCCCGGCTCGAGGAGGGTGAAGCCGGCGACCGCACCCACGCACACGAGGGTGTAGAGCGCCATCAGTTCCTTGCGCGCCCCGCTCCGGTCTGCGACCGCACCGAGGATCGGCGAGGTGAGTGCCACGAAGAGGACGGAGGTCGACCCTACCGCGCCCCACCACCAGTCGCCGAGCCCCGCCTCATTGCCCACCAGAACATTGGCGAACCAGACGGCGAAAACGGTGGCGGTGATGACCGCCGGATAGATCGAGTTGGCGAAGTCGTAGAGCGCCCAGGCAACCAGATGCTTGCGGTTCATGTCCCGGAGGGTACCGTCTCGCCGAAGTCGCCGAAAGCATCGATGCGCGTCGTTGTTGCGCGCTCCCGGGTGTCGCGGCGAAACTTCGAGGTCTTTACACCTGCCCCGAGCCGATGAACCGCATCCACGGACGCACGATTCTCATCACCGGAGCCACCGCCGGGATCGGTGCGGCGTGTGCGCGACGTCTGGCCCGGGAGGGAGCCCGCCTCATCCTCATCGGACGACGCGCCCAACGGCTCGACGCACTCGCCGCCGAGCTGCGCGCCGAGCACTCCATCGAGGTCCGGACCGCACCCCTCGATGTTCGCGACCGGGAGGCGGTCGAAGCGCTCCGTGACGCCCTCGCCGCCGAGGGCTTCACCCCCGACGTGGTGGTGAACAACGCCGGCAAGGCACGAGGTCTCGACCCGCTCCACGAGGGTGACGCCGCGGATTGGGACGAGATGATCGACACGAATCTCAAGGGCCTCCTCTGGGTCACCCGCGCCTTCCTTCCCGCGATGGTGGAGGCCAATCGGGGGCAGATCGTGAATATCGGAAGTACGGCGGGCCGGTGGACGTACCCCCGCGGGAATGTCTATGCCTCGACGAAGTTCGCCGTGAAAGCCCTCACCGAGGGGATGAACCTCGACCTCCTCGGCACGCGGGTGCGCGTCTCGAGTGTCGACCCGGGACTCGTCGAGACCGAGTTCAGCGAGGTCCGCTTCCATGGCGACGAGGAGCGCGCGCGGGAGGTCTACGAAGGGTTCGAACCGCTCCACCCCGAGGATGTCGCGGACGCCGTCGCGTACGTCGTGAACGCGCCCGAACATGTGGATGTCTTCAACCTCGTCCTCCTCCCGACCGCGCAACGGCACTCGATGCTCGTGCACCGGGACACCGAGTGACTCCCAGGCGGTCCTCAGCGGGGGTGATCGTCTTCGCCCTCTGGCTCCTCGTCTTCTCGTCGGCGAGCCAGATCATGATCATCTCGCCGATCCTTCCCCGGATCGCGGAAGAGCTCTCGATCGGCGATTCGGTGCTCGGCACCCTCGTCTCGGCCTACGCCCTCATGGTCGGGATCTTCGCGATCATCTCGGGACCGATCTCGGACAAGATCGGCCGCCGCCGCATCCTCCTCTGGGGCACCGGCGTCATGACGCTGGCGCTCGTCCTGCACGCCTTCGTCGTCGATTACGTCTCCTTCCTGGCCGTGCGCGTCTTCGCGGGCATGGCGGGAGGGATCCTGAGCGGTGCCGCGGTCTCGTACGTGGGAGACTACTTCCCCTACAATCGGCGCGGCTGGGCGACGGGGTGGATCATGAGCGGGTCGGCCTTCGGCCAGATCATCGGGATCCCGCTCGGGATCGTCCTCGCGGGCGATTTCGGCTTCCGCGCGCCCTTCATGGTCTTTGCGGTGACGATGGCGGGAGCCTTCTTCCTGGTGCTCTTCCGCGTCCCGCAGCCCGACGTCGTGCGGACGAGTGGGAGGCTCACGGTGGGCGGTGCGTTTCGTGCCTACATGACGATGCTGCGGCACCCCCCGATCGCCTGGGCCGCGACCGCGTTCTTCATGATGTTCCTCGGAGTTTCCCTCTACGTCGTCTACCTTCCGACGTGGCTGGAACGTGACATGGGGGCGACACCCAACGCGATCGCGGTGCTCTTCTTCGTGGGGGGCGTCGCGAATGTGCTGACCGGCCCGCAGGCCGGGAAGCTCTCCGACCGGATCGGCCGCAAGGGGATCATCTTGTTCTCGTGCATCGGACTCGGGATAGTAATGGCGCTCACCACCGTTCTGGTGACAGAGTTCTGGATCGCCTACCCGGTCTTCTTCATGAGCATGGTACTCGTCGCGATGCGTATCTCTCCTTTCTCGGCCCTCATCACCGCGCTCGTCGACGACAATCGACGCGGCTCACTCATGAGCCTCTCGGTCGCCCTCGGGCAGGTCGGATTCGCCGTGGGCGCGGCGTTCGCCGGATGGCTCTTCGCTTCGACGGGGTACTGGAGCAATACGGTGCTCGGTGCGATCTCGGTGCTGGCGATGGGAATCATCGTGTGGGTCGCGGTACCCGAGCCGAGGGGAGAGGTGATCGCCGGAGTCGGACCGGACGCCGCCCCGACGGGTGAGGTGCGGGGATGACGATGGACGGCGTTCGAGCCCCCGGACCGCTTCGCATCCTCGTCGTCGAGGACGCGATGGACCAGGCGCTCTTCGTGCGCTCGCTCTTCGAGGGGCGAGGCTACAGTGTCCAGACCGCACAGGATGGGGCACACGCCCTCGATCTCTACGACGCGGGCGAGTTCGATCTCGTCGTCACCGACCTGAATCTGCCCGGCATGGACGGATTCGACCTCACGCGCGAATTGAAGAAGCCGGAGCGTGGTACGATCGTGATCGCGATCACGGGCTACACCCATCAGACGTATACCGAATCGGCCTTCCGCGCGGGTGTCGATCACCTCCTGCACAAACCGATCGATGAGGAAGATCTCCTCGAGCAGATCCGGGACTACTTCCCGGAACTCCATCCGCGCGACGAGCGGCCGCGTCCCATCCTCGCCGTCAGCACGCGCCCCGGAGACGTGACCTTCGGGTGCGCGGGCACCCTCCTGCGTCACCGGGAGCATGGGCGGGAGCTGATGCTCTACATCCTGGGGCGGGGGCCCCACGGCGACCTCGGTGAGGCGTGCGCCCGGGTGGCGGCGGAAACACTCGGCGTCCAACTCCTCTTCGCGGAAGCCGCCACCGACGACGTCGTCGAGCGTCAGCTCCTCCTCGAGCGCGTCATCCGCGAATTCGATCCGTCGATCGCCTACATCCCCTCGCGTGCCGACGACGACGCGAACCGCCGCGAGGTGCACCGGCTGAGCTGGTCGGGACTGGGAGAGGTGCCCGAAGTCTTCGGGTACCTCACGCCGACCTCCACACTCGACTTCAAGCCCGACGTCTTCGAAATCGTGGGCCCACAGATGTCGACGAAGCTCGACGCGATGCTGGCGTACGCCGATCTGGGGGAGTTCGCCCTGACGGGGCGATTCGCACAGGCCGCCGCGCGCTGGTGGGGTCGCCAGAGGAACTTCGCCGAAGTCGAGCCCTTCGAACATCTCAAGCGCTGAGGCGTGGTCATGAAGCACCCGATACCCTTCCTCGTCGGACTCCTCCTCGTCGCCGTCCCGGCGTCGGCGCAACCGCTCCCCGAGCCCGCACCGATCGACGCGGGGATCCGGGCCGAAGTCGGACGCTATGCGATGGGCACCGATCTCCTCCACTACGAGATCGAGCTCGCCCTCTCCGACATCTCGACCGAGATCGTGGCCTCGGCCGGATTGAGGATCGCGGCGACGCGCGATGACGTCGATCAGATCACACTCGACTTCACCGGACTCGCCCTCGATTCGCTCCTCGTCGATGGCGTCGCGAGTGCCGATCTCGCCCTCTCCGGCGGGCGGCTGCGTGTCAGCTTTCCCCGCCCACTCTCCGCCGGCGAGATCGTCGAGGTGGAGATCCATTACTCGGGCACCCCCGACGACGGCCTGATCCTCCGGGAGAATGTGGAGGGCGCCCCCTCGGCCTTCGTCGACAACTGGCCGAACCGCACGCGATTCTGGCTCCCCTCGGTCGATCATCCGTCGGACAAGGCGAGCGTGGGCTTCACGGTCCACGCACCCACCACCTGGGAGGTCGTGGCCAACGGACGTCTCGTGGGCCAGCCCTATCCCACCGCGGATACCGAGCCCGGTCCCCCGACCTCGGGGCCGCGTCGGACATGGCGCTACACCTCGGATGTCCCCCACCCCACCTACACCTTCGTGGTCGGAGCCGCCGAGATGGTCGTCGATCTCGTCGGGGTGAGCGCGTGCGGTCGTGCGCCCTCGTCGTCGCGCGCGGACGGCTGCGTCGAGACGACGACATGGCTCTACCCGGGGAGCGTCGAGGGTGGCGCGCCCTCCTTCGCGCGTGCCCCCGAGATGCTCGACTTCTTCGCCGAGCTCGTGGGACCCTTCCCGTACGAGAAGCTCGCGCACGTACAGTCGGCCACCCGCTTCGGGGGGATGGAGAACAGCTCGGCGATCTTCTACTCCGAAGCCGCGATCGCGAGGGGGGCCGATATCGAGGGTACGGTGAGCCACGAGATCGCGCACCAGTGGTTCGGGGATTCGGTGACCCAGTCCGACTGGGGACACCTCTGGCTGAGCGAAGGCTTCGCGACCTACTTCGGCGCCCTCTTCTTCGAGTACGCCGACGGGCGCGAGCGCTTCCGCGAGATCCTGCGGGGAGAGCGGGAGCGGTACTTCTCGGCCCCCGACTCGCTGCGCCCCATGGTCGACGTCGAGCAGACGAACCTCTTCGAGCTCCTCAACCGGAACAGCTACCAGAAGGGCGCGCTCGTCCTTCACATGCTGCGCACCGAACTGGGTGACGAGACCTTCTTCGACGGGATCCGGCTCTGGTACGACCGCTTCCGCGACGGGAACGCACTCACCGCGGACCTGGAGGCCGTCCTCGAGGAGGTCTCGGGACGTCGACTCGACACCTTCTTCGAGCAGTGGGCGCATCATCCGGGACACCCCGTGCTGGCGACGACGACCGACACCGATCCGGCCTCGGGAGGTCTGCGCGTCACGATCGAGCAGGTGCAGGGCGACTACGCGCCCCGCTACGCACTCACCGTGCCGCTGCGCCTGAGCTTCGAGGGCGAGACCCGCGACGTCACGATGCCGGTCTCGGGCAGCCGCAGTTCGGCCGTTTTCGACGACGTCCCGCCGGGTGCGCGCGTCGAGATCGACCCAGGCGACGACCTCCTCATCCGGAAGGTCGGGGGCTGACCCCTCGCCTCCGGCGCCGGATCCTTCCTACCTTTCGGATCGTCCCGGACACCACCGGGAGTTCGAATCGACGCACCCATCGCACGGGGGGCCCGTGGCTGCAGCACCGCATCTGGAGTTCGAGCGCGACATCGTCGATCTGCAGGAAGAGATCGAGAAGCTCGAGGACCAGGCTCGTCGCAAGGGGATCGACGTCCGTGACGAAGTCGAGGTTCTTCGCATCAAGCTCGGACGACTCCGTGAGGAGACGTACCGCAACCTGAAACCGATCGAGCAGGTCCAGGTCGCACGACACCCCCGGCGTCCGTACACCCTGGACTACCTGCGCCTCGCCTTCACCGACTTCGTGGAGCTCCATGGCGACCGGGCCTTCCGCGACGACGAGGCGATCGTCGGAGGATGGGCCCGCATCGAGGGGCGCACCGTGATGGTGATCGGGCACCAGAAGGGCCGCGACATGAAGGAGAATCTCAGGCGCAACTTCGGGATGCCGCATCCCGAGGGGTACAGGAAGGCGCTGCGTCTGATGCGTCTCGCCGAGAAGTTCGGGCGTCCGATCGTGACCTTCATCGACACCCCGGGCGCCTACCCCGGGCTCGGAGCCGAGGAGCGCGGCCAGGCGGAGGCGATCGCCATGAATCTCCGCGAGATGGCCCGCTTCAGGGTCCCCTCGATCTCGGTGGTGATCGGCGAAGGAGGGTCGGGGGGAGCGCTCGCTCTCGGTGTGACCGACCGGATCGTCATGTTCCAGCACTCGACCTACTCGGTGATCTCTCCCGAAGGGTGCGCCGCGATCCTCTGGCGCTCGGCGCAACACCGGGAGAAGGCCGCCACGGCGCTCAAGCTCACCTCGACGAACCTCAAGGCATTCGGCGTGGCCGATCGGATCATCGAGGAGCCCCCGGGCGGGGCCCACGCCGACTGGACGGGCGCCGCCGAGGCTCTGCGGACCACACTCGTCGACCTCCTCGCCGAACTCGACACCCTCGACCCCGACACCCTGCGAGAGCGGCGATGGGCCAAGTTCGAGGCGATCGGGGCCTGGCGCGGCGAGGATCCCGCGGGGACGTGATGCACGGCTTCGCGGAGGTCGCCTTCAAGTCGACGCGGCGGGACTACTTCACCTTCGAGACGATCGATCTCCTCCCGGGCGATCGCGTCGTCGTCGAGGCGGAGCGTGGCGAGGATGTGGGTGAAGTCACGGCGGTGGGTCAGATCGCGGAGCGCAAGTGTTCCGCATCGGGAGGATGCGCCACACCCCTTCCGGAGCGTCGCGTACTCCGCCGGGCGACCGAGGCCGACCTCGGGCGCCTCGAACGTCTCCGCTCCGAAGAGGAGTCGGCACGGCAGCAGGCACGAGAACTCGTCGCGCGCCACGGACTCAAGATGAAGGTGACGGAGGCCGAGTGGCAGGGGGATCGCAACAAGTTGATCCTCTACTTCACCGCGGACCGCCGCGTCGATTTTCGCCAACTCGTGCGCGAGCTCGCGCGCGCCTTCCGCACCCGCATCGAGCTGCGGCAGATTGGCGTGCGCGACGAGGCCGCGCTCCTCGGTGGGGTGGGACGCTGCGGGCGCGAACTCTGCTGCTCCACCTGGCTCCCCGAGCTCAAGCCGGTGAGTCTGCAGCTCGCCAAGGATCAGAACCTCTCGCTCAACCCCGCGCAGATATCGGGGTGCTGCGGTCGGCTGATGTGCTGCCTGATGTACGAACACCGGACCTACGTCGAGGCGCGGCGGCGTTTTCCCCGGGAAGGACGCACCCTCCGGACTGCGGCGGGAGAGGAAGTCGTGATCGCGGTGGACATTCTCCGGGAACGCGTCACACTTCGTGACGAAGAGGGGGAGCGACGCACCGTTGCTCTCGATGCGCTCAGATCGGAGGTCGCGGACACCTCTCGATCGACGGAGGCCCGCGACGGCGGGAAAGGCGAGGAATGAGCCGGCGGCGATACATCACCACCCCGATCTACTACGCGAGCGGCGAGCCCCACATCGGACACGCCTACACCACGATCCTCGCGGACGCGCTCGCACGATTCGATCGCCGGCGGGGTCGTGAGGTGCGCTTCCTGACCGGCACCGACGAGCACGGGCAGAAGATCCAGGAGGAGGCGACGCGCCGCGGTGTGGAGCCGCTCGAGCTCTGCGATGAGATGGCGGCGCGATTCCGGGCGGCCTGGGACCAGCTCGACATCGGATACGATCGCTTCATCCGGACCACCGAAGCCGAGCACATCGCGATCGTGCAGTCCTTCGTGCAGCGTCTCCATGACCGGGGACACATCTATGAGGGTGAGTACGCGGGGTGGTACAGCGTCACCCAGGAGCGCTACTTCACCGAGAAGGAGATCGGCGCCGATCGCGTGGATCCGATCTCGGGCAAGCCGGTCGAGTGGGTCGAGGAGGCGAACTGGTTCTTCCGGATGAGCAGCTTCCAGGAAGCGCTCGTACGTCACATCGAGGCGAACCCCGAGTGGATCCTCCCCGAAAATCGACGGAACGAGGTGCTCGGCTTTCTCCAACAGCCCCTGGGCGATCTCTCGATCTCCAGGCCCCGGAAACGTCTGCGGTGGGGCGTGCCGCTCCCCTTTGCGCCCGAGCATGTGACGTATGTCTGGGTCGACGCGCTGATCAACTACTTCACCGCATCGGGCGCGATCGCCCCGGGGACCCCCTCCGACGACCCGTCGTGGGAGGACCTCTCCGGATCGTGGTGGCCCGCCGACCTGCACCTCCTCGGCAAGGACATCCTCACCACGCACACCGTCTACTGGCCCACCCTCCTCCTCGGTGCCGGCCTCCCCCTCCCCCGCCAATTCCTCGCGCACGGGTGGTGGGTGGTGGGAGACGCGAAGATGTCGAAGTCTCTCGGAAATGTGATCGATCCCCTCGCGCTGAGTGAGCGCTATGGAGCCGACGCCCTGCGGTGGTACCTCCTGCGTGAAATGCCGACCGGGCAGGATGCCTCCTTCACCCCGGAGCGATTCGATACGCGGTACGACGAACTGGCGAATGTGCTCGGAAACCTGGCGTCACGCACCCTCGGCATGACGGTCAGATACCGCGACGGGATCATCCCCGATGCTCCCGCGCGAGGACTCGATGACGCGATCGAGGCCGCCTGCTCGGGCGTCGAGAACGCACTCGTCCACTACCGTGTGCACGAAGCGCTCGCGGCCGCGATGAATCTCGCGCGCGCGGCGAACGGCTACGTGGAGGAGCGCGAGCCGTGGGCGCAGGCGCGGGATCCCGAGCGGGCCGGCGACCTCGATGAGACGCTCGCGACGCTGCTGCGGGCTCTCACCGTCCTCTGCGCGCTCTTCGAGCCCGTCTGCGTGCGTCAGATCGCGCTCCTCGCCCGACGCCTGGGGCTCGACGATGTCCCCACCCTCGCCGACGCGCGGACGGTCGATCTTTCGGGGCGTCGGGTCGAGAAGGGGGATCCGCTCTTCCCCCGGATCTAGAAGGGTGATGAAGACGTACGGTGGTCCCCGCAAAGGGGGCTTGCGAGTCTCAGGCAAGGCGGAGTTCCGAAGGCGATGCCCTGGCATCGGCGAGGGACTCCAACGCCGTCATGAGGCCGCAACCCCCCTTCGCCCTTCGGGTCAGGGCGGCACGGGGCCATCTTCGTCGTTGGGACTCCTCGACGTAGCGACGGCTATGCCTTCGGAGCCCCGCCTTGAAGCTGACCCCGTGACGATCCTGACGGGGACCGCCGTACGTCTTCACCACCCTTCCAGGGGTGACGCGCTCCTCCGGATTGACACTCCGTCACCCCGGGGCCTAGCTTTTCCCGTCGTGGATTCCTTCGGCACCCTCCTTCCTCTCCCTCTCCCCCCACGCTCCAGGAGGTCGTGACATGCGTCAGGATCGCTGGACAGTCCTCGTCATGCGCGGCGAAACGAGCCCGATCCGACAGATCGAGGTCTCTGCGCGCAGCGCTCGCAGGTGGGTAACGGGACTCGCGATCTCGGTCCCCTTCGCCCTCGTGCTCCTCGCCTGGGGCGCGATCGGGGGTGCGGCGCGGTGGGAGGCTCGCTCGGCGCGTGCCGAAAACGAGGTGCTCACCGAGGAGCTCGCCGAGCTGCGTCATCGGGTCGCCGGATTCGAGGGCACGCTCGCCGAGCTTTCCGTCCGGGACCGGCAGATGCGGGCCCTCGCCGGCCTGCAGGGGATCGACGCCGAGATCCTCGAGGTCGGGATCGGGGGTCCGGGACTCTCCGGCCCCGACCGCTCCGCACTCTGGGCGTTCGATCCGGTGCTCGCCTCGGAGACCTTCGCCGTCGAGTGGGACATCTCGGCGCTGGAGCGTCGCGCACGTCTCCTCGACGAGAGCTTCGGCGCGGTGATCGACTCCCTCACCGCGCACCGCGAACTCCTCGAGTCCACTCCCTCGATCCTCCCGACCTCGGGATACCTGAGCAGTCGATTCTCGCAGGCGCGCCTTCACCCGATCCATGGGCGGGAGCTCCCGCACGAAGGGGTCGATATCGCCGCGCCGCGCGGCACTCCGATCCTCGCGGCTGCGGGGGGGCGGGTGATCCGGGCCGGGTGGGTCGCCGGGTACGGCCAGACGGTCGAGATCGATCACGGCTTCGGCTTCACCACGCGCTACGGACACGCGAGCGAGCTCCTGGTCCGGGTCGGTCAGGAGCTGGAGCGCGGAGCGATGATCGCCCGGGTGGGTGCCTCGGGGATCGCCACCTCCTCACACCTGCACTACGAGGTGCGGGTGAACGGCGTCCCACAGAATCCGATGAACTTCGTTCTCCCGGAGGTCGTTCCCTGATCCCGGATTGCGATCCGGCGGCTGCCTCCTCCTGCTGCCGGCACCGTGACGAGCGGAGAGAGGAAAAGGTTGTCGCTCAGCCGACACCCCTGTAATCTTTCCCGCTCCCCCCCTTCAATCTTACGGAGCTCACAGCGAATGAAGCGCAGTCTTTTCACCCTCGTGGCGGGAACGGCCTTCCTGGCCGCGTGCGGTCCTGCCGAAGTCGTCGTCTCCGTCCAGCTCGAGACCCCCGACGGCGAGACTCGCCCGATCGGTGACCTGGAAGTCCACCTCATCCCCTTCGACCGCGACCAGGTCTTCGACTCGATGGAGGTGGCCTTCGGCGTTCCGGAGCCCGAGATCCCTGCGGACGTTCTCGAGGCGCAGCAGGCGATCGCGGCCGCCCAGGCGGAGTGGCAGGCCCAGCTCCAGCGGGAAGCCGACCTCCGGGAGCGACTCCAGAGCATCAGCGACGAACTCGACGGGCTGAACCGGGGAATGTCGCGCTACTCGGCACTATTCAGCGAGTTCAATGATGTCGAGCAGCAGCTCAACGCAGCCTCGAGGGCGGCGCAACGCGCCTTCGAGACCTTCACCGAGCTGCAGGAGGGCAATATCGCCCAGGCGGACTCGGTCCGGATCGTACGGGAGGCCTGGGCCGACGACGCCTTCGCCGAGATCGATCTCGCCTTCACCCAGCGGCTCGACGCCACCGGACTCGATATCGTCATCGACACGACCGACGCGAGCGGAGTCGCCGGCCTCAGGGTTCCGCCGGGCACCTACTGGGTGCACGCCCGCCTCACGCAGGTCAACACCGAGCTCTACTGGAACGAGCGCGTCGAGGTGGTGAAGGGTGAGCCGATGGTGATCACGCTCAATACGGCCAACGCCGAAGAGCGCCCGCTGATCTGACGCTCGAGTCCCCCGGCCTCACCGGGCCGAACCCCCCGGCCGCCCTGGAGGCGGCCGGGGGGTTCGCGTATCTCCGGCGGGGTGTGCGTATATTGAGGAAGACCGCCTCTCACCCGGCTTCCACCGATGTCGAACGCTACCCCATCGCGCTCCCCCCTCCTCACCGTCGACGCCGGCGGACTCGCCTGGATCACCTTCGCCGATCCGGAGCGTCGGATGAATGTCCTCGACGAAGGCGTGATGCTGCGCCTCCGGGAGTGCGTGGCGGAGGTCGCACGGCGTGACGAGATCCGCGCCGTGGTCATCGGGTCGGGGAAGCCGGAGAGCTTCATCGCGGGCGCCGACATCGAGGCGATCGCGCACCTCGAGAGCCCCGACGACGCAGAGGCGAAGTCGCGACTCGGCCAGCAGATCTACCGGGACCTCGAAGCCCTCGCGATCCCGACGGTCTGCGCGGTTCACGGGGTCTGTCTGGGTGGGGGGATGGAGCTCGCCCTCGCCTGTCGCTTCCGGGTGGCTTCCGAGCACCCCGCGACCGCATTCGGACTCCCCGAGGTGCAACTCGGGCTCCTCCCCGGGTGGGGGGGGACGACGCGCCTGCCCCGACTCGTCGGGCTGCAGGCGGGGCTCGACCTCCTCCTCACCGGGCGTCAGATCTCCGCCTCCAGGGCGCGACGGATCGGCCTCGTCTCGGAGACCTTCCCGCCCGAAGGCTTCCGGGATGCGGTACGCACCTTCGCTCTCGGGGCGAAGGACGCCCCGGAAGGGGCGTCGCGCCGCTCCCCCTCGCTCCGGGACCGCCTCCTCGAAGGGAATCCCGTGGGCCGCGCGCTCGTCTTCCGGACGGCGCGCGCCAAGGTCATGAAGGAGACGCGCGGGCACTACCCCGCCCCCCTCCGGATCCTCGAAGTGCTCCAGGAGAGCTTTCCGGGCCCGATCGAGGCGGCCTTCGAGCGGGAAGCGCACGCCTTTGCGGAGCTCTCGGCGACCCCGGTCCACGCCCACCTCCTGCACCTCTTCAAGCTGAGCGAGGGGGCAAAGAAGCTCCCGCAGATCACCGCGCCCCCACGCACGATCGAGCGACTCGGGGTGGTCGGGGCCGGAGTGATGGGCGGCGGGATCGCTCAGCTCGCCGCCGCACGAGACCTCGAGGTGCGGATGCGCGACATCCGCGACGAGGCGGTGACGAGTGGACTCGCGCACGCGCGCGCGCTCTTCGAGAAGCGGGTGAAGCGGGGCCGGATGACACGCGCCGGGATGACGCGGGCGATGGAGCGGATCGTGGGGGGACTCGATCTGCACCTCCTTGCCGGTACCGACCTCGTCGTCGAGGCGGTCGTGGAGCGGCTCGATGTCAAGAAGAGTGTCCTCGCGGAGGTCGAGGGGGTGGTGCGGGAGGATACGATCCTCGCGACCAACACCTCCTCTCTCTCCGTCGAGGAGATGAGCGCCGCGCTCCGGCACCCCGAACGTTTCTGCGGCCTGCACTTCTTCAACCCGGTCCACCGGATGCCTCTCGTCGAGATCGTGCGCGGATCGCAGAGCTCCGACACCACCCTCGCGACCGCTCACGCCCTCGTGCGACAGCTCGGCAAGGTCCCGGTGGTCTGTCACGACGGACCGGGGTTTCTCGTCAACCGGATCCTGGGGCCGTATCTCAACGAGGCGGGGCACCTCCTCTCCGAGGGGGTCGCGATCGAGACGATCGACCGGGTGGCCGTCGACTTCGGGATGCCGATGGGGCCCGTGCGGCTCCTCGACGAGGTGGGGATCGATATCGCGCGCCACGCCGGTGAGACCCTCCATGCGGCCTTCGGTGAACGGATGGCTCCCGCCCCCGTGATGCGGGCACTCGACGACTCGGAGCGCCTCGGCCGGAAGAATGGCGCCGGCTTCTACCGCTGGAAGGACGGGAGGGCGGAGGGGGTGGACGAGACGGTCTATGCGGAGTTGGAGATCGAGCCGGACGCCGAAGCCGACACGACCGAGATCCGTCGTCGACTCGTCCTGGTGATGGTCAACGAAGCCGCTCGGATCCTCGAGGAGGGAATCGTCGATTCTGCCGGAGATGTGGATCTCGGGATGATCATGGGCGCGGGCTTCCCCCCCTTCCGGGGCGGCCTGATGCGCTTCGCCGATGACCAGCACCCACGCACGATCCTGGAGCAGCTGCGTGAGCTCGCCGAAGCGCACGGCAGCCGATTCACGCCAGCTCCCACGCTCCTCGACGCGGCGGAGAAGAACCGGCGATTCCACGAACTCTTTCCGGGGGTGTCGGAGGCGTGAAGCCGGGGACCCCTGTCGAGATCGACTACCGACGAGCCGGGGGGGAGCGGGTCACCTACCGTCAACGTCTGGTGCACGCCGGAGACGACGTCGTGGTGACGCTTCTCGCAGAAACCCCGATCGCCACCCCGAAGCGGGTGGGGGGTCGCGTGATCCTGGAGCCGGGCTCCCCTGTAGTCTGGTTCACCTTTCCCGGGGCGTGGCACGACATCGGCATATTCCACACGGCGGACGGTGTGCGCACCGGGATCTACGCCAACCTCCTCACCCCGGTTCACCTCGCGCCGCCGACCGAGCGCGTCTGGCGCTGGACGACGACCGATCTCTGTCTCGACCTCTGGATCGGGAGCGACGTCGCGGAGGCGTGCCTCCTCGATCAGGACGAGTTCGATCGGGCCGTCTCGACCGGCGAGATCGACGCGCTCACCGCCGCGCGCGCACGGCGCGAAGGCGATCGACTTCTCGCTGCGGCCCGACGTGACGAGTGGCCGCCCGCCGTCGTCGGCGAGTGGCCACTCGAGCGCGCGATCGAGACGGTACGTCGCGGTGCGGCGCGTCGCGGTCGTCCCTGAGGGGGACCCGGCGTACGTTCAGTCGTCCCCGTCCTCGTCAGGACCCACCCGGTACGCCGCACAGAGCCGGTTCACATCGACCCAGGTCCGCTTGAGGATCTCGGGGTCTTCGCGCAGCGCGTCGATCAGACGGTCGTACCCACCGAACACCTCCTCGGGGACGAGCACCGTCTCGTGGTGATACGAGCCCTCATCGACGAAGAGGAGACGGATACGGGCCTCGCTCACGCGCCACCTTCCCCGCCCGAGGTCCGGGTATCACGCGCCGCCTCGACCGCCGCGCGGATCGCCTCGAAGCTGTTTCCGAGCCGGGCTGCGGATCCCGATCCATCCGAGACCATGACGGTCGGTGTCCCCGCCACCCCGAGGTTCTGAGCAAGATAGAGGTTGGCCGAGACGACTTCGGCATGGCGGTCGCTCCGCAGACACGCACGGAAGGCGTCGCGATCGAGGCCGATCTCCCCGGCGTAGTCCTCGAGCTGCGAGATCGGGGTGCTCGCCGAGAGCGACCACGCTCCCTGGTTCTCGAAGAGCGCGGCGTGGTAGGCCCAGTACTCGCCCTGATCGTCGGCGCAGCGCGCCGCCCGGGCCGCCACGAAGGCGTGTGGATGGACGCTGATGATCGGGAAGTCGTAGAAGACGAAATTCACATCGTCGGCCTCTCCATACGCCAGGTCGATCTGCGGCTTGACCTGCATCATGAACTGCGCGCAGGCGGGGCAGCCGTAGTCCCCGAACTCAACCACGCTGATCGCGGCATCGGGATTCCCGAACACCACGGGCTGGGCGAGTTCGGCGAGCCGCTGGGGATCGTCCATCCCCTCGAACTCGACCGGAATCGTCGCGGTCCCCGCCGGGGCCCCCGAACTGAGATTGAAGGCGACGGCGCCGACGCCGATCAGGAGCACGGCGATGATGACGATGACGGAGCGGTTCATGGATTTGCTTCCTTCAGCGAGTGGGTATGGTCCGCCCGAAGATGGCAGCGGTCTCGGGGGCGGATCAATAGGGGGCGCTCATCCGGCCAGGAGGAGGTCGAGACTCACCGCGAGATCGCCGAAGCTCTCCACCACCTCATCGGCCCCGGCCGCCCGCAACGATCCGGCCGAAAAATCGCCCGTCGCGACGGCGACGGTGCGCAGACCGTGCGCCCGTCCACAGATCACATCCCGGGGGGTGTCGCCGATCACGACGGCATCCGAGGGCGCGAAGTCGACATCGAAGTGGGCACGTGCACGATCGAGTGCGACCGCGGGGAGGTCGTTGCGTTCCTCCGAGTCACTCCCGTATCCGCCGATCGCGAATCGGGCCTCGAGCCCCGGGCCCGAGAGTTTGAGCCGTGCACCTCCGATCACATTCCCGGTCACGAGTCCCAGCGCCACCCCGCTCTCCACCTCGAGCGCCTCGATGAGGGGAACGACACCCGGAAGGACCTCCACGGGTGTCGTGGGAAGCCGAGCCTCGAGCCCCGCCAGATAGTGGCGGAAGAGCGCCGGCATCCCCGCGTCGATCCGGGCGTCGTCGAGTCCGGCGAGACGGAGGAGTTCACGGGCGATCTGCGGATCGGTCTTCCCCGAGAATTCGTGCACCTCGATCGGTCCCGTCGTGTCGAAGGTGTCGAGGAGCGCCTCCTCGAAGGCGATCTTCGCGGGGCCGCCCCGTACGAGGGTGCCGTCGATATCGAAGAGGAGGAGTCGTTTCATCAGAGGGAATCGGGTGTGCGGGCGTTCGGAGAGAAGCCTCGGCGGAGGAGAACGTCGACGGTCAGCGTGCGTCTCGAGCGTCGTCGGAGAGCACGGCGCGCACGACGGCTTCCTCGAGCGCGGCCCGGGCGGCGTCGCCCAGCGAGAGGAGGGCTCCGGAGGTGACCTCGCGCACTTCGGGTGCGGTCGAGACCGCGAAGACGATATCGCCGTCGAAGGGGGTGTTCACCGGTCGAATCCGGCGGGGGAGGGCGGTCGCCGCCATCCGCACCAGGCGCTGCAGCTCCCGCTTCGAGAGGGGCGCATCGGTGGCGACGACGCAGAGCGTCGTGTTTTCGCCTTCCCGAGGTCCCTCCACCCCCCGCCACTCCGCGAACT
>JAVVEY010000043.1:0-22647 GCA_032250675.1 Longimicrobiales bacterium
GGGGTGGGTGGTCGCGGGGGTCGCGTACGGGAATTTCGGGCGCCGCGACCGGATCGAGGTGTACCGCGTCGGACGCGACGGTGCGGACGCGGCTCTGGTCGATTCGGTCCTGGCGATGGCGCGATACGGGATCCTGACCGGCCCATCTCCCTTCGGCGGGGTCCACCCCCTCTCGCCAACCTCCCACCTGGCGGTCCGGGACGGTCGGATCTACCTCGCCGAGAGTCTCACCCCCCGCATCCGCGTCTTCGATGCGGGGTCGGGCGAGCATCTCCGCGACATCGAGTGGGAGGTGACGCCCGCAGGCGAGCCGGAGGAGGTCTTCCGGGCCGTGGTGGGCGAGACGCTGGCGCGCGCGGCCCCCGAGCGGCAGGCGACGCTGCGCCGGCAGCTCGAGGTCGCCGAGGTCCCCGACTCGATCCCCCTCTTCTGGAAGCTCCGTGTCGACAGCGAGGGGTTCATCTGGATCCGCCCGTACGAGCCGATGACGCACGCCTTCGGGCTCGGAAGCGGCGTCACGGGGGGCACGGCGGCGCCGGGCGGTACCTGGCTCGTCCTCACTCCGGATGGCAGTGAGGTGGCGCGGGTGGAAGTACCCCCCGACCTCGAGATCGAGCAGATCACGCGCGACGCGGTGGTCGGGATCGCGCGCGACGAATTCGACGTCGAGACGGTCCGCGTGCACCCGCTCCGACGTCGGTGAGTGCGCCGCCGGTGAGTGCGCCCCCGTCAGCGCTCCGATGGGCGCGCCGATGACCGACCCCTCGCGCGCCCCACCGCCGGCGGCGCTGAAGCTCCCGCCCGATCTCGACTTCGACGACCCGGCCGAAGAGCGGGCGAGCGCGCTGACGCACGCGGTCGGGGCGGTCGGGAGCGTCGTCGCGCTCGTGCTCCTCGTCGTCGCTGCCGCGCGTGGGGGCGACGCGAGAGAGATCGTCGCGGTCTCGATCTTCGGCGTGACGCTCGTCGTGCTCTACCTCGCCTCCACGCTCTACCACCTCTCGCGCAGTCCGCGCGTGCGCGCCCGCATGAAGGTCATCGACCACGCCGCGATCTATCTCCTCATCGCCGGCACCTACACCCCCTTCACCCTGGGACTCCTCAGGGGCGGGTGGGGGTGGAGCCTCCTCGGCGTGATCTGGGGTCTGGCCACCGCGGGCGTCGTCTTCAAGCTCTTCTTCACCGGACGCTGGCCCCGCCTCTCGACCGCGATCTACCTCCTCATGGGGTGGCTCATCGTGATCGCCGCGGTCCCCCTGGTGCGCGCGCTCGACCCCGCCGCTCTCGCGTGGCTCGTCGCTGGCGGGCTCGCCTACACCGCGGGCGTGCCCTTCTACCAGATGGTGCGCTTCCGCTACGCCCACGCCGTCTGGCACCTCTTCGTCCTCGCCGGGAGCGCGTGCCACGCGGTGGCGATCGGGTTGCAGCTCTGAGGCGGCGATCCGCTGCCGGGGCGTCCCCGGAGCCCCCGCTCTTGCTTCGCGCCCGCCGCCGCGGGCATCATGGACGGTCCACTCCTCTTCCCGCAGGAGGCCTCTTCATGCGTCGCCCCGGTCCGATCCCCCCCACCGCGCGCCTCTCGCGGGCCGCCGCGCGCCTGCTCTGCGCGATGTCGCTCCTCTGCGCCGCCTTCCCCCTCTCGGCCCAGACGGAGCGGCTCGGCTCGCTCACCTTTGCCAACTCGGGAGCGCCCGCCGCCCAGGACGACTTCGTCCGGGGTGTGCTCCTCCTGCACTCCTTCGAGTACGACGACGCCGCGGCGGCCTTCCGCCGCGCCCAGGAGGCGGACCCCGGCTTCGCGCTGGCCTGGTGGGGCGAGGCGATGACCCACAACCACCCGATCTGGGCCGAGCAGGACCGGGACGCCGCGCGCGCGATCCTCGCGCGCGCCCCGTCGGAGGCGCTCACCCCCCGCGAGGCGATGTACCTGCGGGCGCTCGACGAGCTCTACGGGGAGGGCACCAAGGCGGAGCGCGACCGGCGATACATGCTGGCGATGCGCCGGCTGCACGAGGCCCACCCCGACGACCGGGAGGCACGCGCCTTCTACGCCCTCTCGATCCTGGGGCTGACCAACGGCGTGCGCGACTTCGCCACCTACATGCGGGCCGCGGCCGTCGCGCAGCCCCTCTTCGAGGAGAACCCGGAGCACCCGGGGGCGGCGCACTACCTGATTCACGCCTTCGACGACCCGATCCACGCCCCCCTCGGCCTCTCCGCCGCCCACGCCTACGGCGAGACCGTCCGCGACGCGGCGCACGCCCAGCACATGACCTCCCACATCTTCCTCGCGCTGGGGATGTGGGACGATGTCGTGCGCGCCAACGTCAACGCCACGCGGGTGGCCGACGAGGACCGCGCCCGGCGCGGCGTGACGGTGCCGAATCGCTGCGGCCACTACCCCTACTGGCTCCACTACGGGCACCTCATGCGCGAGGAGTGGGACGCGGCCACCCGCATCATGGCGCAGTGCCAGCGCAACCAGGCCGACCCCGACCGGGACGACCGCGGCTACTACGTCTCCACCCGCGCGCGCCAGATCCTGGACACCGGGGAGTGGGGTGCCGCCGCCCGCTGGACACAGGACCTCTCCGACGCCCCCGCGTCGGCGCCCGCCTACGACTTCGTGAACGCCTACGCCGCCCTCGAGCGGGGAGACCCCGGCCCGGCGACGGCGACGCTGGACGCGTGGGGAGCGGAGCTCGACGAGGCCCGCCGCGAAATCATGCGGCTGGAGCTGGCCGCGCTCCTCGCGCTCCACGGCGGCGGCGGCGACGAGGCGGTAGCCCTCCTGCGCGAGGCCGCCGCGCTGGAGGAATCCCTCCCCCTCGAGTTCGGCCCGCCGGCCTCGCTCAAGCCCCCCCACGAGCTCCTGGGCGAAGTCCTCCTCGAGCTCGGGCGCCCCGGCGAGGCGGTGGAGGCCTTCCAGGGCGCGCTCGCCCTGACGCCGCTCCGCACCCCGGCTCTGCGAGGGCTGGAAGCGGCCGCGCGTGCTGCGGGGATGGAGACGCTGGCGCACGATACGGCGCGGCAGATCCGGGAGATCGTCCCATGAGGCGCAGGGCGGGGGTCCTCCTCCTGGCCGCGGCGCTGGCGGGGTGTCCCGAGCCGTCCGCCGACCGGCCGCCAGCCAACGACCGGGACACCCTGACCCGTCGCCAGCGGGACAGCATCACCGCCACCCTCCCCCTCCCGGGCGCCGGGGCGGTCGGGGGCGCGATGGGTGCCGCCGATGCCGCCAGCGCCCGCGCGGCCCGGCACGACTCGCTGCTGGGCGGGGGACGGTAGGTCCCGCCCCGCGGGCGCGTCACCGGACTCTCCGTGCCGGGAGTGCCTGTCACGCGGTGGCGATCGGGTTGCAGCTCTGAGGACGGGGGGGCGCGGGTCTCCCCGCATCCGCGGCTACCGGTACGTCACGACGCGCAGTCCCGGCACTCGGGAGAAGTCGCGTTCGTTGGCGGTGACGAGGGCCGCGTCTTCGTTCAGGGCGACGCACGCGATCAGGAGGTCCATGGTGGCCACCGTCAAGCCGTCACGCGTCAGCGCGGCGTGGGTCCTGGCGTACCTCGCCGGCAACCGCTCGTCGGGCGACACGACCTCGAGACCTCCGCACGTCCGCCGAACCCGGCTCCGTTCCACCTCGCGTTGCGCGTGCAGTTCCGCGCCCAGCAACAGCTCGCACAGGACGAAGAGGCTGACGGCAATCCGTTCGTCCTCCTGCTCGGTCAACCAGGCGAGCGCGGGACCCGGCTCGGCCCGCCTCGCTTCCCGCAGGGCATCGATCAGGAACGACGTGTCGAGGTGGATCACCAGGACGGCACGCGCACCGGGCTCTTCCCTCGCGCCCGTACGACCTCCTCCGCGGCCTGGAGCGTCTCCTCGGACACCTCGGTCTCGTGGAGCCTCTCGAGCAGATCTCCGGCGGTCGTCCCCGGCGGAGCGACATGCTGCTTGATCACCTGAGAGAAGGACTGTCCTGCCTTCTTCAGGCGACTCAGCCGCTCGTACGCCTCCAGGTCGATCGTGATCGTCTTGACAGCCATGCACTTACCATGTGTTTACCAGCGGATCTCGTCAAGTCCGCTCACGCGGTGGCGATCGGGTTGCAGCTCCGAGGGGGCGCTGAAGCTCGGGGTGGCGGCTGAGTCGCGCGGCGATCCAGTCGAGGCCGGGCCCCCTCCTCTTTCGCCTCCGGGCGGGCGGGGCCACCTTCGGCGGGTTCGAGGTTTCCGTCCCTTCGTCCTCGCCCCAGCTCCCGACTCCGATGCCCCATCCCCTCGCGCGCGCGTTCCGCTCCCGGACCCTCCTCACCCTCGTCGCCGTCACAGCGACCGGCCTCCTCACACCCGGACCCGCGGCGCTCGCCGCGCAGGCCCCCGACGCCGAGCCCCCCGCGCTCGAGTCCTCGCACCTCTCCTTCCTGCGGGCGCGCAACCTGGGGGGCGCCTTCATGAGCGGGCGGGTCGTCGAGGTGGCGGTCGATCCTCGGGACGATCGCACCTGGTACGTCGCCGCAGCTTCGGGGGGCGTGTGGAAGACCGCGAACGGCGGGACGACCTTCGAGCCGATCTTCGACCGCTACGGCTCCTACTCGATCGGGACGGTGGCGGTGGACCCGAATAATTCGGGGACGGTCTGGGTGGGCACGGGCGAGAACAACGCCCAGCGCTCGGTGGGCTACGGCGACGGGATCTACACGTCACGCGACGCGGGCCGCAGCTTCACGCAGATGGGGCTCGACAGCACCGAGCACATCGCCCGGATCGTCGTCGATCCGCGCGACTCGGACCGGGTGCTCGTGGCGGCGCAGGGGCCGCTCTGGAGCGCGGGAGGGCAGCGCGGGATCTACCTCACCGAGGACGGCGGCACGACGTGGCGGCGCACCCTCGAGGTGGACGAACACACCGGAGCGAGCGACCTCGTCATCGATCCCCGCAACCCCGACGTCCTCTACGCCTCCACCTGGCAGCGGGCCCGACGGGTCTGGACGCTGATCGATGGCGGACCCGGCTCGGGGATCTGGAAGTCGACCGACGGGGGCGAGAGCTGGCGGAAGATCGAATCGGGGATCCCGGGCGGTGACAAGGGGCGGATCGGCCTGGCGATCGCCCCGACCCGGCCGGACCTCATCTACGCGGTGGTGGAGCTGCCCAACGACGAGGGCGGCTTCTACGCCTCGGAGAATGGGGGCGAGAGCTGGAGCCGCCGGAGCGGCTACTCCACCGGATCGCCGCAGTACTATCAGGAGATCTACGTCGACACCCACGATCCCGAGACGATCTACGCGATGGACACCTTCCTCCAGGTATCGCGCGACGGCGGCCGCACCTGGAACAACTGGGGGGAGGACAACAAGCACGTCGACAACCACGCCTGGTGGCAGGATCCCGAGGACACGCGGCACCTCCTCGTGGGGAGCGACGGCGGGCTCTACGAGAGCTTCGACGGCGGCGAGACCTTTCGCTTCTTCGCGAATCTGCCGCTGGCTCAGTACTACAAGGTGGCGGTGGGCCCCGGCGCGCCCTTCTACCGCGTCTACGGCGGCACGCAGGACAACGCGAGCCACGGGGTGCCGAGTCGCACGATGGACGAGAACGGGATCCAGCAGTCCGACTGGTTCGTGACGACCTTCGGCGACGGCTTCGGCCCCGCCGTCGATCCGAGCAACCCCGACATCATCTACTCGCAGTCGCAGAACGGCGGGCTGGTGCGTTACGACCACCGCGCCGGCGAGCGGGTGGGGATCGCCCCGCAGGAGAGCGTCGACGGCCCGCCCCTCGTCTGGAACTGGGACTCGCCGATCCTCGTCTCGCCCCACGACCCGGCGCGCCTCTACTACGGCTCGCAGATCCTCTTCCGGAGCGACGACCGGGGCGACTCCTGGCGGGCCGTCTCCGGCGACCTGACCCGGGGCCTCGACCGGAACGCCCTCGAGGTCATGGGCCGGATCTGGAGCGTGGACGCCGTCGCCAAGAACGCCTCGACCTCGCAGTACGGCAACGCCACCGCGCTCAGCGAATCCCCCCTCGTCGAGGGGCTCCTCTACGTCGGCACCGACGACGGCCTCATCCAGGTGAGCGAGGACGGCGGGGCGAGCTGGCGCAGCGTCGACGGGATCGA
Source organism: Longimicrobiales bacterium (assembly GCA_032250675.1). Classification (GTDB taxonomy): domain Bacteria; phylum Gemmatimonadota; class Gemmatimonadetes; order Longimicrobiales; family Gaopeijiaceae; genus Gaopeijia. The sequence continues at coordinate 6,121 of JAVVEY010000043.1, forward strand.
GGGCGTACCGGAACTCACCTATGTCAACGACCTCGAGGCCTCGCTGCACGATCCGGACGTCGTCTACGCCGCCTTCAACGCCCACAAGCAGGGCGACTTCCGCCCGATGCTCCACGTGAGCCGCGACCGCGGCCGAAGCTGGCGCTCGATCAACGGCGACCTCCCCGAGCGGGGGAGCACCTACGCGGTGGTCCAGGATCACGTCGAGCCGGGGCTCCTCTTCGTCGGCACCGAGTTCGGGATCTGGGTGACGCGCGACGAGGGCGACCAGTGGGAGAAGCTCGGCGCGGGGATCCCCACCGTGGCGATCCGTGACCTCGCGATCCAGCGCGACGCGAACGACCTCGTGGCCGCATCCTTCGGGCGGGGCTTCTGGGTCGTGGACGACTACTCGGCGCTCCGCGCGATCGACGCCGACGTGCTGGCCGCCGACGCCCACCTCTTCTCCCCCGCTCCCGCCCTCCTCCACCCCCGCAGGAACCGCCTCGGCGTGCCCGGCTTCTACCCCGGCGACCCGGCGAAGGCGTTCCAGGGCGCGAGCTACCACATCGACCCCAACCCGGCGTTCGGGGCGACCTTCACCTACCGCCTGGCCGAGGGGCTCCGGACCCGCGAAGCGGAGCGCCAGGCGGCGGAGCGCGAAGCGGCCGACCGGGGCGAGGACACCCCGTACCCCACCTGGGAGGCGTTCCGGGCCGAGGACCGCGAGGAGGACCCCGCGGTAGTGCTGACGGTGCGGGACGTCGACGGCCAGGTCGTGCGCCGCGTGATCGGCCCCACCTCGGCGGGGATCCATCGGGCCACCTGGGACCTGCGCTACCCCGGCTTCACCCCCGTGACCGCGCGCACCTCCGGGGACGGCAACGGCCCGATGGTCGTGCCCGGCCGCTACACCGTCGAGCTCGCCACCTTCCACCGGGGCGAGTTCACGCGGATGGCGGGCCCGGTGGAGTTCGAGGTGCGCGACGTGGGCACCTACGCCCTCCCGCCGGCGGACCGGCAGACGATCCTCGCCTTCCAGGAGGAGGCGGGTGAGCTGCAGCGGCGGGTCATGGGCGGGAGCCAGGCGCTCTCCGAGGCGATCGACCACGTCGCCGCGATGAAGAACGCCGTGCTGCGCGACCCCGCCGGAACCCCGGCGCTCCGTAAGGAGATCCGCGCGCTGGAGCTCGAGCTGATCGACGCCCGGGAGGTGCTGAACGGCGACCCCACCCGGAGCCGCCGCCGGGAGCCCGCGATGCCCGGGATCACCAGCCGCCTCGGCAACGCCGTCGGCGGGAGCACCTCGAGCACGTACGGGCCCACAGGGACGCACCGCGAGCAGCTGGAGATCGTGCGGAGCGCGTGGGCGGCGCTGCAGCCGGAACTCGAGCGGCTCGTCGAGACCGCGGTGCCCGCGATGGCCGCGCGGCTCGAGGCGCTCGGGATCCGCTGGACGCCGGGGATGGGGGTGCCGGGGCGCTGAGGCGCTTCCTCAGCGGTACGCCACGACCTCCAGCCCCTCCACGCGTCTGAACTCGGAGACGTTCGCGGTCACGAGCGGGAGTCCGTGCCGGAGGCTCGTGGCGGCGATCCAGAGATCGTTCCCGCCGATCAGCGCACCGCGCCGCCGGAGTTCCCGGGCGAGCTGACCGTACGTGAGGGCCGTCGCCTCGTCGACGGGGAGGAGGACGTGGAGCTCCCGCACCGCCCGGAGCACCGGGTGGTCCACGTCATCGAACCCTTCGGCGAACTCCCCCAGTACCGGCATCGGAAGGTGCACTTCGAGGTCGGGGTCCGCCGAGAGGAAGCGGTGCGCCGGACCGTCGGCCTGCCCGCGCGTGCGCTCCCGTTGCAGATCGATGAGGAAGGTGGTGTCGAAAGCTACTCGGCCTGCCACGGATCCTCCGGCGGCCGGTCGGCGTCGTGCGCCCTCTCGAGTCGGCGGAGCGTCGCTTCGTCCAGAAGCGGAACCTCGTCCAGGGCGGAGAGGAGGGCGCCGGCGGCGTGCGGCGGTGCCGGCCAGATCGCGCGCTTGATGACCATCGAGAACGACTCGGTGCGCGACCGGCGTGCGTGCCGAAGTCGCTCCCACGCTTCGAGGTCGATCGAGATCGTCTTGGTAGCCATGCATACATGTATACATGCATGTAAATTCGATGTCCAGCACCAGCACCCTCTGTGCAGGCGGGGTCGCCTCCCCTTCGTGCACAGGGGCCTTCGGGTGCAGGGGCCTTCAGACGCCCCCGATCTCTTGCGTCTCTCAAGCGGCGCCGCGATCCTGACCCGCGCACCATGAACCGATCGTCCTCGTCCTCCCCCTCCCGTCGCCGCATCAGCCGCGCGCTCGCGCTCTACTTCGCGGTCGTGCTAAGCGGGTACGTCGCGCGCTGCGACGCCTTCCCGCTCACCTGGGCGCCGATGTACGTGGCGCACCACAGCGCCGACACCTACCACCTGATCGCGATGGACCGCTCCGAGATCCGGGAGCGCGGCTTCGGCGTGACCCGGCGGGACGGCTCGACGGGCCATCTGACGCACGCCGATCTGAATATTCCCTTCCGGAACTTCTGGCCGATCTACGCCGAGCGCGCCTTCGGCGAGGGGCCGCCGAAGCACCGGCGGGCGGTCGATGAGCACGGCCCGTACAACACCGTCGAGGTGGACTGGCCGGCCCGCATCTTCGAGACGGTGAACCGCACGCTCGGGCTCGATCCCGACGACCCGGACTACATCGTCGAGCTCCGCGCGGGGCGACGCGTGCTCGAGTTCAGCAATCTGCACGTGCGACCCACGATCACCGGAGAGCGTCTCGACTCGGTGACGCTCCGCTGGACTCCGGATGGGGTACTGACGCTCCGGCACGAGACCCCCCTCCCCGAGCTCTCGGAGTTCGCGCGATGACGTCCCGGATCGCCGCGCTCTGGCACCGCTACTGGTTCGCCTACCGCGTCCCGGCCGAGACGCTCGGGCTGGTCCGGATCGCACTCGGGACCGCGCTCCTCGCGCTCCACTTCACGAACTTCATCACCCTCCTCGGCGTGGATCTCTCGGGGGCCCGCTTCCACTACCTCGAGCCGATCTGGTACTTCGACCTCGTCGGGATCGAGGCGGTGGTGCCGATCCTCTCGCTCGCCGTCTTCGGCCTCCTCCTCGCCTCCACCGTCGCGATCATCCTCGGGTACCGGACGCGCACCGCGATCGCGGTGGCGATCCTCTGCATCTTCTACCTGAAGGGGGTGCGCGACAGCGCGGCGGGAGACGTCCACCACCGCTACCTGATGTGGGTGCACGCGCTCGTCTTCCTGATGGCGTCGCGCGCCGGCGAGGTGCTCTCGCTCGACCGGCGACGGCTCGAGAGGGAGGGACGGGTTCGCTCGTTCGAAGCGTGGGAGATTTCGTGGCCGCTGCGCGCGATGCAGACGTACGTGGTGATCTTCTACTGTGGGAGCGCGCTCGCCAAACTCCGCGTCGCGGGCGGGGCCTGGTTCCTCGACGGGACGGCCGCACAGAAGACGCTCCTCGAGAAGAGCGCCCGGTGGAGCTTCGAGACGCTCCCCCTCGGCTCCGAACTCGCCAACTTCCCCACCCTCGCCTGGGCGCTCGTCGTCTTCACGATCGTGGTCGAACTCGGCTTTCCGCTCGTCCTCCTCATGCGGACCGTGCCCCGCATCCTCTTCCTGGCGGGGATGAGCGTCTTCCACATCGCCAACGGGGTCCTCCTCGGGGTGAACTTCTACATCACCCCCTTCCTCTTCGTCGTCTTCTTCGACGTGAGCAAGCTGCGCGGGGTGTGGACCCGCGCGTGGTGGCGTCGTCGCGCGTGGAACCGCCCGGCGCCTCAGGCCGGTGGCACGTAGAGCTCCGACTCGTCGGCGTCGAGGAAGCGTTCCGAGACCCCGGGCGCGGGGAGGATGCACGCCTCCCGGCGCCCGAACCAGCGGTAGCGGTTGCGGGCGATGAAGCGGTAGACGAAGTCCCGGATCGGGGTCGGCACGAAGCGGGCGATTCCGAGAAACGACCACGGCCGGCCGAGCCCGCGCGCGATCCGGATCGCCGCCGTCGACTCGGTGTGCACCCCCGCCGCGTCGACGAGGACGATGCTGTCCGGGAGGCGCTCGATCGCGTCGGCGTCGATTCGCGCGCCGAGCGCCCGCCGCGCCGCCTCCGACTGGAGCGAGGCGAAGTGGAAGTGGCCCTGCGGATCGCGCTCGATCACCCATTGCACCGCGCCGTTGCAGAGGTTGCAGACCCCGTCGAAGAGGATGAGTCGAGGGGGGAGGGAGTGAGGCATCGGGCCGGGCCGGGGTGAGGAACGAGATCACCGGGGGTGAGCGCCGAAGGACGCGCACCGTGGATCGATCGTACCCGCGCGCGCGTGCGCCGTGCCGCACACCCCCTCGAAGATCCAGATACCGCCTCCACCGCGCGAGGGCGCCGCGCGCACGAGAGGGACCCCGACGCCCCCCTCCCCGGTACCCGCGTGGAGCACCGGGCTCCTTCCTCCCCCTTCGACACCCGATCATGGACCGGCAGACCGACGACCCCGAATCGAGCGGCCGACGCTGGCCATGGCTCGTCGGGTGGGCGGTGCTCACCGTCATCGTGGCGTGGCTCCTGCGCGATCTCGCCTGGGACGAGATCGGAGCGATCCTCGTCGGGGCGCACCCGGGATGGGTTGCCGCCGCCGTGCTCGCCAACTTCGCCATCCTCCCCCTCGTAGCCTGGCAGTGGACCCTCTTCCTCCCGGAGGGGAACCGCGTGCCTTTCCCGAGGATGCTGCGTATCCAGTTCGTGGTGGCCGCGATCTCGAATACCGGACCCTTCATCGCAGGCCACGCGGCCGGGGTCCACCTCGTGGCCACGCAGGGTGGGGTCGGCCACGCGGCGGCGCTCTCGGCCAAGGCGCTCGATCAGTTGAGCGAAGGAATCTCGAAGCTCGTCATGCTCGGAGCGGTCGTGCTCTGGGTCCCCCTCCCGACCCCGCTCCGGGCCGCCACACTCACCCTCCTGGTGGCCGTGCCGGCGCTCTTCGCGGGCCTCCTCCTCCTCGCGCACCGGGCGCACGTATTCGAGCGGTGGGCCGCGGGGCGGAGCGGGCGCACCGCGACGACGATCCGCTTCATGGGGGAGGTCGCGGATCAGATGGAGACGCTGCGGCGGCCGGGCGCGCTGATCGGCGTGCTCGGGATCGGGCTGCTGCAGAAGAGCTTCGAGGGGCTCGCGATCTGGTGCGTGCTGCAGGCGCTCGGCCTCGACGTGCCCGGGTGGGGGGTGCTCCTCTCGCTCTCGGCCGTGAGCCTGACCACGATGGTCAGCGTGACCCCCGCGCAGCTCGGCCTCTTCGAGGGGAGCGCGCTCGTGGCGTACCGCCTCGCGGGGCTGGGCACGGAGGCCGCCCTCGGAGCCGCCGTGCTCCAGCACCTCGCCTATCTCATTCCCTTCGTGGGGAGTGGGTGGCTGACGCTGGCGGTGGTGAGCGCGCGGCCGCGCACCGTCACGCCGCCGGATTCGTAGCCGGCGAAATCGAGTCGCCTGAATTCTTTCTTGACATGCGCGTATCTTCCGTTCCACCGTTGGAGAGGTAGCGGGCACCCGGTTTCTCCATACAGGAAAGTCCGGAATGCACGACTCTTCTCGACGCCGCGCAGGCGGCTCAGGGCGGTATCGAGGAGGCTCTGTTCGCCAAGTTGCTGACCAGACACGCTCAGGAAGTGGACGCCCCCGGAAACATCCCCAGGCTCACCTGCAAGCTGAGGTATCCACGATGAAGGACCGCGCCGTTGTTTCGTTCGAGGGCTTCACCACCTGCCGTCGCTGGTCCTCTCTCGCTGCCCCCACCGCTCTCCTGCTGGCGGTGACGCTCTGGCCGTCGACCGCCGCCGCCCAGGCCGACCCAGACTCGGTCCGGCACCGGAACGACTGCCGGCTGGCCGAGCAGATCGTGACCACCGGCAACCCCGCCCCCAGGCTGGAGTGGGCGGCCTCCCAGATCCAGTTCTGCGGTGAGGAAGCGGTGGGAACCCTGATTCCCGAGATGATCCGGACGCTGGCGCATGGCACCGATCCGGACGACCCGCGGTTCTCGGTCTACTCCAAGGGCCGGTTCCTGCATGACGGGCGTATCTTCGACGCTCTGATGGACGTGGCGGGGGACCGCTCGGCGCTGAGGGAGGCCCGCGTCTACGCGTTCGAGATGCTGCTCACCATCCGTTCACCCATCCGGCGGCCGGCGGAAGGCTTCAGGAGCGGCCTTGATCCAGAGACCGGGTTTCCCCTCGAGGCATGCTCGGGCCGCCCGGCCGGTGGCAGACCAGTGGCGTTCGAGGAAGGCGCAGTGCCGCTCCCTCTCGACTTCGAGGAACGGATCAAGGCGTTGGCGAGGCGCGTGTATGATGACGAGACCGAGCACGATGTCGTCCGGGGCGCGGCCTTCTGCGCCGCGTGAGGGCGCGGCGGCGGCTCGACAGGCCTTCATCGTCTGCGGTCGCTGGTCGCTGCCACGGGTCCCCGCGGCTCTCCTGCTGGCTGTGACGCTCTGGCCGTCGACCGCGTCCGCTCAGCTGGACGAGAGGACCTCCGTCCACCTGAAAAACGACTGCCGGCGGGCGGCGCAGATCTTGACCAGGGGTGAACCGGATCCCCTTCGCGAATGGGCGTTGCAGCGGATCGACGCATGCAACGAGTCTGGCGGCCCCGTTCTGGCTCAGGTATGGGCGGAGCCGGACGAGGCGGAGCTGGAGCAGCTGTACTGGACGACCGCGGGTTTCCGCGATGCTCGCGTGTTCGACGCCGTGAGAGCCGTCGCGGCCGACGTCTCCCAGTCGACGGATGTGCGCCTGACCGCTCTGCGCGTACTGGCTGCCTATGCGGATCGGCATCTCGATCCGCGCCTGAGCGATCTGAAGCCCTCCGAGGACCCCGAAGGCCCGCGTCTGGCGTACCCCGGGGTCGGCCACCGTGCACAAACGGAGGGTGCGGAACCGCTTCCGGCCGATCACGTGGACGTGACCCTGATGCTGCTGGCGGAGCTGGCCGAAGAGGACCCGGACGCCACAGTCCGCTTCGCTGCCGGGCGTCTACGTTCCTGGCTTTGACCTGGGCGTCGTCCGGGGCGCGGCCTTCTGCGCCGCGTGAGGGCGCGGAGAGCTGGCCGCCCTGTACGCGTTCGCCTTCCTCTTCCTCTCGGCGCACGGGGGCGGATCGTTCAGCCTCGACGGGGTGATGGCATCGCGTCGAAGAGGAGCCGCGTCTCCAGACGTGCATCAGTCGGTGGCGTCGCCCTCGTCGTCGTCCGCCTCGTCCGTCGAGTCGTAGTCCGCGGGGGACTCGAGTCGGCCATGCTTCATGCTCCGCCCCTCGACCAGGTAGACCACATCCTCCGAGATGTTCGTGGCGAGGTCCGCCACCCGCTCCAGGCTCTGCGAGATCCGCAGAAGCTCGAGCGCGCCGCTGATCATCCGGGGCTCCTCCAGCATGTAGGTCAGGAGGATCCGGAAGAGCGAGCGCCGGAGGTTGTCGACCTTGTCGTCGGTCACGCAGACGACCCGCGCGGTCGCCGGGTCCCGGGCGATGTAGGCGGCGAGGGCGTCGGAGAGCATCGCCCGGGCGATGACCGCCATCTCGCCGAGCTCGCGCGTCTCGGGCAGAGGGGGCGCCTTCGCGAGCCGCTTGGCGGCCCGGGCGATATTCACCGCGTGGTCCCCGACCCGCTCGATGTCGTTGGACATCTTCAGGGCGGAGATCACCTGCCGAAGATCCGTCGCGACCGGCTGGTGGAGGGCGAGGAGCTCGGTGACCTGTTCCTCGATCGCGACCTCGAGATCGTCGATCTCCTCATCCTTCGCCCGCGCGTACTTCGCCACCGAGCGATCCTTCTCGACCACCGCCTGGAAGGCGACGCCCACGAGCTCCTCGGCCATCCCGGCCATCTCCATGAGCCGCTCCTGGAGGGTGTCGAGCTCCTGATGGAAGTGGCGCATCCGACCCGGTGTCTCGCCCTTCATCCGAACCTCCCCGTCACGTAGGCCTCGGTCTGCTCCTCCGAGGGATTGGTGAAGATCTTGTCGGTCGGACCGAACTCGACCAACTCCCCCATGTAAAGAAAGGCGGTGTAGTCGGAGATGCGAGCCGCCTGATGCATGTTGTGCGTCACGATCACGATTGTGTACTCCTTCTTCAACTCGAAGATGAGCTCTTCGATCTTCTGTGTCGCGATCGGGTCGAGCGCGGAGGCCGGCTCGTCCATCAGCACGATCTCGGGACGGACGGCGAGCGTCCGGGCGATGCAGAGCCGCTGCTGCTGCCCCCCCGAGAGGTTGTAGGCGGAGTCGGAGAGCCGGTCGTGGACCTCGTCCCAGAGCGCCGCCCGGCGGAGCGACTCCTCGACGAGTGCATCCATATCCCCCTTGAACCCATTGATCCGCGGCCCGAAGGCGGTGTTGTCGTAGATCGACTTCGGGAAGGGGTTGGGCTTCTGAAAGACCATCCCGATCCGACGCCGCACCTCGACCGGATCGATCTCCGGCTCGTAGAGGTTCTGGCCGTGAAAGAGGACCTCGCCGCTGACCCTGGCATCCGAGACGAGGTCGTTCATCCGGTTGAAGCACCGCAGGAGCGTGCTCTTTCCGCACCCGGAGGGGCCGATGAGCGCCACCACCTGATTCGCCGGAATCCGGAGCGAGATCTCACGAACCGCCTGCGTCGTCCCGTAGTGGACCGAGACCTTCCGCGCCTCGAGCGCGGGCGGGCGGGCGCCGGTATCGATGGAGTGCGAGGTGGCCATGGAGGTCGTCGCCCGCCTCACCCGACCCGCATCCGGCTGCACCGGTTGCGGAGGATGATGGCGATGGCATTCATCGTGAGAAGGAGGACGAGGAGGACGAGGATCGCGGAGGCCGCGATCTCGTGGAAGTCAGCCCCGGGCCGACTGATCCAGTTGTAGATCTGGAGAGGGAGCACCGTAAACTGATCGGTCAGCCCCTGCGGGGTGAAGGCGATGAAGCTGAGCGCGCCGATCATGATCAGCGGCGCGGTCTCGCCGACGGCGCGGGAGAGCGCGAGGATCGTTCCGGTGAGGATCCCGGGAAGCGCCATCGGGAGCACCTGCCGCTGCGTCACCTGCCAGCGCGTCGCGCCGAGCCCGTACGCCGCCTGCCGGATCGAGTCGGGCACCGCCCGGATCGCCTCCTGTGACGCCATGATGATGACCGGCAGGATCAGGATCGAGAGGGTGAGCGCGCCCGAGAGCACACTCCGTCCGAGCCCCATCCCGCGCACGAAGACCGCCAGGCCGAGGATCCCGTAGACGATCGAGGGGACCCCGGCGAGGTTCGCGATATTCACCTGGATGATCCGGGTGATCCAGTTCTGCGGAGCGTACTCCTCGAGGTAGATCGCGGCCCCGACGGAGAGCGGAAAGCTGATCGCGGCGGTCAGCCCGAGGATCCAGGCGGTCCCGAAGAGCGGCGCGCGAATCCCCGCACGGTCGGCGAAGCGCGAGGCATAGCTGTTGAGGAAGTCGGCGTCGAGCCGGCCGAGGCCATCGATCATCACATCGACGAGGAGCACCATGAGGGTGATGATCCCCACCGAGGTGGCCGCCAGGCTGAAGACCCAGAAGAGATGGCCCTTCCACTGCCGGCGACGGTCCCGGGCGGTGTTCTGCCCCAGGAGGAGTGCGCTCTCCGGTACGCTCACTCGTAGCGCTCCCGGAATCGGCTGAGGACGAGCTGGCTCACGATGTTCATGGCCAGCGTGAGGATGAAGAGGGTGAAGCCGACGGCGAAGATCGTCTTGTACTCGATCGTCCCCACCGGCGTATCTCCCAGGCTGACGTTGACGATGTAGGCGGTCATCGTCTGGACCGCTTCGAGGGGGTTCAGCGTCATCTGCGCGAGTGACCCCGCGGCGATCGTCACCACCATCGTCTCTCCGATCGCCCGGGAGATCCCGAGGATGAAGGAGGCGATGACCCCCGAGAGCGCCGCGGGGACCACCACCCGCGTGGAGACTTCGAGGCGCGTCGCGCCCAGTCCGTACGCCCCTTCGCGAAGGGAGAGGGGGACCGCGCGGATCGCGTCTTCCGAGAGAGAGGCCACGGTGGGGATGATCATGATCCCCACCACGATACTCGCCGAGAGGGCGTTGAAGGAACCCGTCGACGGCCAGATCGACTGGAGGATCGGCGTGATGAAGGTGAGCGCGAAGTAGCCGTAGACGACCGTCGGGATCCCGGCCAGCACCTCGAGCGCCGGCTTGAGAACCCCGCGGACCCCGTCGTTCGCGTACTCGCTCAGGAAGATCGCCGTCAGCAATCCGATCGGGAGCGCGATCAGCGAAGCTCCCAACGCGATGAGGAGCGAGCCGGAGAGGAGGGGGAGGACCCCGAAGTTCTTGTCCACGAACTGCGGAGTCCACACGGTCCCGGTGAGGAACTCCAGGACCGAGACCTCCTGGAAGAAGACGAGCGTCTCCCGGGTCAGCACCACCACGATCCCGACGGTGACGAGCGTCGAGAGGAGCGCGCAGAGGAAGAGGAGGAAGCCGATGACCTGCTCGCCCACGTGTCTCGACCGTCGCCGGGCGAGCGCGCGCGCGTCGGTCTCGCGGGTCATCTGGTGCACGATCGTCCGGATCCTCTTCGCCTCACGCCCGGGAGTCGGCTCACGCCCCGGAGGTGCTCATCGCTTCGAGCTCGGCGCGCTCCTCGGCGTACTGCTCCGGTGTGAGCGGAATATAGCCGGTGGCCGGAATCAGTTCGGGTCCGAAGGTGAAGGCGTATTCGAGGAAGGCCGCCACCGCCGGCCGGCGCGCCGATTCGCGGTTCACGTAGATGAAGAGAGGACGGGAGAGGGGTGCGTAGCTTCCATTCTCGATCGTCGTCTGATCCGGGCCGATGCATCCCTCGCCTGAATCGATCTGGACCACATTCAGTCGATCCCGGTTCTCGATGTAGTAGGCGTACCCGAAGTATCCCAGCGCCCAGCGATCACCGACGACCCCCTGGACGAGCACATTGTCGTCCTCGGAGGCCTGGTAGTCGGGGCGACTCGCCCCACTCTCACCCATGATCGCCTCGGTGAAGTAGTCGAAGGTCCCCGAGCTCGTGCCGGGCCCGTAGAGTGTGATCGGCTCTGCGGGGAATCCGCTCCGGAGATCGGCCCACGTCGTCACGTCGCTCCCGGGCTCCCAGATCCTGCGGACCTCCTCGACGGTGAGGCACTGCGCCCAGTCGTTGTCCGGATGGACGATCACCGAGAGCCCGTCCCACGCGATCGGCATCTCGATGAACTCGATCCCGTTCCGGGCGCACTCCTCGCGCTCGGCGTCGCTGATCGGCCGGGAGGCGTCGGAGATATCGGTCTCACCGGCGCAGAAGCGCCGGAATCCGCCCCCCGTTCCGCTGATCCCGGCGGTCACCCGCACACCCCGATGTTCGATCTGAAACTCCTCCACGACCGCCTCGATGATCGGGAAGACGGTGCTCGATCCATCGATCTCCACCGTGCCCGTGAGCGCGGAGGTGGAGCCGCTCTCGCCGCCACAGGCGAGGGGGACAAAGAGAGCCAGGGTACCGAGGAGCCTGGAGTGCGTGCGGAAGGTCATGGTCGTGGATGATCGTGGGTGTGAGGAGAGGAGTCCCGAAGGGTGTCACGGAAACTCATGCGCATTGTAGCACATCGACGATCCGGAACGACACCGTGCGGGTCACCGTCGTGTAACGTAACGAGTCAGAAGTAGAGGAAGGTCTGGAACTTGAAGGACGCTTCGGTATCGCCCGAATCCGGCGAATAGACGTCGAGGTTGAATCCGAATTTATTCCGACCGCCGAGGTAGAGCATCATCCCGGGGGTCCAGACGATCCCGGAGTTGTTGCCGACCCCGGTGTCGGGGTCGCCCCCGCTGACCCGGAAGAGCGGCTCGAGTCCGACGATCGGGCCTTCGTGATCGAAGTGCCAGCTCCCGATCGCCTGCCACGCGAAGAAGGTGGGCTCGCCGGCGGCCTTCCAGTTCTCTCCACCGATGACCCCCGCCTGCAGGTGCGGACCGTCGGCCCACGCCCCGTAGTCGAGGTCGACGTTCCACCCGGTCGCGTACTCGGTATCGTCATCCGGCGCAATGAAGTCGTGCAGCGCGAGCGAGCCCGCCAGGGTGAGGTCCTCGTTGAACGCCCACTCGGCGCGGCCGGAGAACGACTTCCCGTCGTTCTCGTCGGAGGTGTTGATCCCGGTACCGTTGGTGACGGTGGCGATCAGATCGACGGGACCCGTCGCGACCTCCACCTTCACGCCCTGATCGCGGCCCGCGAAACCGAGCTTGGTCACCATCCGGCTGTAGGTGCAGACCCCACCGACCCCGAGGCAGTTATCGACCCCCTCGATCCGGCCATCGCGCTCGATGACCGAGAGCTGGGTGGAGCTGACGAGTTCGATGAGGTCGAAGGCCCGCTTGAACTGACCCATCGTCACCTTGACCGAGGGACTCAGCGCGAAGGCGACCCAGGCGTCCTGCAGTTCGAGCTCGCCGTCCGACATCTCCGGCTGGAGCCGCGCGGAGATGATCTCGTTCCACCCCACGTCGAACTTGAGCCGGACCCGGCGCAGATCGAAGTCGTCGATCGCGCCGGGCGCGGAGGATGTGGCGTACTGTGCCTGCAGGCGACCCGAGAGCCTGATCGTCGCTTCGCCGGCGGTGACCTCGATCTGGGCGGTGAGGCCCGGGGCATCGAAGGCCGGGAGGAGGGTGGCGAGGAGGAGAGCCCGCGGGAGGGTGGCACCCACGGCTCGCATCAGGATCCGCGAAGAGTTCAATCCGAACTCGCGCATCATCGTTCTGTCTCCGGAAGTCGGACGCGGGTCCTCGGAGGGAGCACCCGCTCGCACCATTTGTAACAGCTTCCCGGACGACTTCCAGATGCGTTACAAAGACGTTACGGGGGCGGTGCACAGTGGTCGCGCGCTGGTGGCACCACGGGCGTACTCCAGAGGCGCGCGTCGGGCGTGTGGCGTGGGTCCGCAACGAGGGGCGCGTGGCGAGACGGACGAGGAGGGGCGCGTACCCGAGAGGTGGCCGCGATCAACACGCCTCGGGCAAGCCGTGTCCCCTTCGGGAACGTCGGACGGTCGGGAATCGATTCACCCATCGGAATCGATCCATCTCCCGGAACCATCCACTCTCCCGGAACCATCCATCTTCCGGAACCATCCATCTTCCGGAACCATCCACTCTCTCGAAACCAGCGGAGGACCCTCCCTTGAACGATTCGCTCCAGACCCGGCTCTCGGAGATCACCCTGAACCTCCTGCGCGTCGTCTTCGGGCTGATGTTCATGCAGCACGGCGCGCAGAAACTCTTCGCCGTCTTCGGACGCGACGAGCCGGTCGAGCTCATCTCCCAGATGGGTCTGGCGGGCGTCCTCGAGTTCTGGGGCGGGCTCCTCATCGTTCTGGGTCTCTTCACGCGCCCCGTCGCCTTCGTGCTCGCGGTGGAGATGGCGGTCGCATACTTCCAGGCGCACGCACCCAACGGGTGGGCCCCGATCGTCAACCGCGGGGAGCTCGCCGTCCTCTACGCCTTCGCCTTCGCCTACCTCGCGGCGCATGGGGGCGGGGCGTTCAGCTTCGACGGATGGATCGCGTCGCGCCGGAAGGCCTCCGCATCGTCGTAGGCGTCACTCGTCGTGCCTGACGATCCCGGCGTCGCGATCCCGCCTCACGATCCCAGCGTCCGGTTCAGATACGCCTTGAGACGCTCCCAGGCGTCGAGCGCGGGCGCGGTGAGGGCGTCCGGGTCCTGATCCACCCGGAGCCAGAAGCCGTGCTGCACGTCGTCGTAGATGTGCAGGTCGTTCTCGATCCCCACCTCGCGCAGCGCCGCTTCGAATGAGGTGACCGCCGAGGGTGGGATCCCCTGGTCGAGGGCGGCGAAGGTGCCGTACACCTCGTGAGAGAGGTGCGCCAGCCGATCCGGGTCGTCGACGAGCCGCCCGTAGAAGATCGCCGTGGCCTCATGGTTGTCGCCGTCCAGCCCGAAGGAGAGGGCGACGCCGCCCCCGAAGCACCACCCCATCGCACCGATCCGCCCGCTCACATCGGGGCGGCTCTCGAGGTAGCGCACGGCGGCGTTGAGGTTCGCGATCATCGTCGCCTGATCCGACTGCACCTCCTCCACGAGCGCCCGGTTCTCTCCCGGTGTTGTGCCCGTGCGTCCGCTGTAGAGGTCCGCCGCGAGCGTCACGTACCCTTCGGCCGCGAAGTCGTCCGCCACCTGCCGGATCCGGTCCACCAGACCGTTCCACTCATGGACGATCACCAGCGCCGGAAACGGCCCCTCGCCCTCCGGCACGGCCAGGTACCCCTTCGTCTGCGGGTCGGCGTCGAAGTACGTGAGATCGAAACCCTGCAGGGCATCCCCTTCGCCGACGATCGCATCCGGCAGCTCGCCCGCCGCGGTGGGCGAGAGAGCGACGCGGGGCTCCTGCCCGGTGAAGGCGGCAGCGGCGGCCGCGCCGGTGGCGCCGGCCTGTGTGGCGCCGTCTCGTGTGGTGCCGTCTCGTGTGGCGCCCTCCGGGCTCCCGCTGCACGCGGTGAAGCCGAGGAGGCAGAGGAGGAGGATCGTCGCCGAGGGTGTGTGCGAGGTTCGCATGGGTGGGGTGGGGTGTGAAGGGTGGTGTGGGCGGCGGGGGCGTGCGGGGGCTGGAGGCCGTTGGGGCACCGAGGGCCGCGTGGGAGCCGTGGGCCGGAGGGCACCGGATCCAGATGATACTATCACGGGTCACGTCGGTCGGTCACGGCGATCGCGCGTAGAGGGGTGCCCTCGGTCGATGTGGCCGAGGATCCGACGATGATCACCGGGGAGGGAAGTCCGGCGTTACCGCGGTCGAGGGGAAGGAGGGAGATACGAGGGATGTGCAGCCGTCTTCGGGCCAACGAGACACGGAAGCGTTTCCCGGAAGTGGAAAATACCGCCATTTTTCTACTTATCCTGCCGAAGAGACCGCCTCAAAGTGGAATTCATGGCGATATTCCACTCAGATGGGGAGACGGCCGTCGGATAGATGGAAAAAGCGTGGGATATTCCATCTCGGAGTCGAAGATGAGCGGACCCGGCGCGCCCGGCACGCCCGACGCAGCCGCCGCCGCACGCGAGGCCGGCGACCGTATCCCCGTACCCCCAATCCGACACTTCGCCGCCTCACCCGGCAATCCGTTTCCGCCACCCGGCAATCCGTTTCCGGACGCACGAGCGTGTCGCTCGCGACATCTCTGCGTGCGCTCGCTCTTCGCCTGACCATGGCTCGCATCTTGCATGACACTAGTGGAGCAGATGTGACGGGTGTCCGTTCGTGCCTGGTACGCCCGTGGCTTTATCACTTCCAGATTCGGCGGAGTCAATAATCATGAGACGTTTCCTTTCGAGTACCCTGGTCCTGGCCGCCATCCTGCCGGCGGCATGCGATGACAACGACAGCACGGGGGTGAATGGGCCCGGCTCCATGACACTCCTCCTCACCGATGCCCCGGGCGACTTCCAGGAGGCGCGGGTGACGATCGAGCGCGTGGAGCTGGTGGGTGGGTCCGAGGAGGAGGGTGAGGAGGGTGAGGACGGGGGTGTGGAGGTGCTGCGCGACGAGCCCTTCACCACCGATCTCCTGACGCTCTCCAACGATGTCGCGACGCTGCTCGAGGATGTGTCGGTCCCCTCCGGCACCTACTCCCAGCTCCGCTTCATCATCCCCGAGGCCTGCATCGTGGTGGAGGGGGAGAACGAGAGCACCGAGGTCTTCGCCTCCGCCGGGTTCGACGCGTGCGGTCCGGCGGATGGATCGCTGCAGCTTCCCAGCTTCGCCCAGACCGGGATCAAGGTGAACCTCCCGGGCGGCTCGATCGAGGTCGAGGGCGACCAGACGATCCTCCTCCTGGACTTCGATGTCTCCGAGAGCTTCGGCCAGGAGGCGGGCGCGTCGGGGAGGTGGGTCATGACCCCGGTGATCAAGGCTGAGGAAATCGAGTTCGCGGGGAGCATCACGGTCGAGCTCACCCTGGCGGACTCGGTGGACCTCACGGGCCTGGGCAACGAGACGCTCGGTGACTTCCAGGCGGTTCTGGATACCGAGCCGGATTCTCCCCTCGCCTTCACCGACGACGACGCGGATGGCGTCTTCGAGGTCACCTTCATCGCCCTCCATCCGCAGAGTTTCAATGTGTCGGTGGGGCTCACCGAGGGGGTCGCCTTCGAGTTCACCCTGAACCCGACCTCGCCGCAGGCGGTGGAGGTGGCGAGTGGTGCGTCGACAACGACGAGCTTCGAGGTGACATCGGCGGCAGCGGCAGCCGTGACATCGAACTGATGCTCCCCACCGGCTGACCCGGCGCGATTCGCGCGTCGGGATCCAGCCGCGTCGGTCCAGCCGCATCACACGAAAGAGCGCGGGCGTTCCCCAGGGGCGTCCGCGCTTTTTCGTACCCGCGTGCTCCGTCATCGAAAACCGCCCCCTCGCGATCAAGACAGACCTTGACCAGGTAATGATGTCCCGGCATCATCACC